>NZ_JACSWA010000460.1 GCF_016888125.1 Spirulina sp. CCY15215 | reverse complement strand
TAACCAAGATAAGACATAGGCGAATAAATTCGCCGTGTCGATTTTCTACCCCGCTCTAAAGAGACGGGGCTATCAATCTCCCGTTTTTTCTCGTATTCTTTTTTTCCCGTCGAGATGCTTAATGCTCTCTCAACACCGCGATCGCACTGCCAAAATCAGGGAATGGGATGGTAGGCGATCGCGGCCAACCCAAATCGGTCTTTGGCTGACTGTTGCGTTAAACTTATTTTAATTCTCTTATGCCTCGTATGCCTTTACACCGAATTATTATTATTATTGTTGGCATTAGTCTCATTCTCGGCTTAATGTTATGGCTGGTAGACTCGATCTATCGACTTTATCTACAAATTTCTTTTACGGCTCCTCTTTTAGCGAATCTTGTTCTCTTATTGCTGATTATTTTATTAGGCTTACTGATTGCTGCTTTTGGTTACTATTTTAACTTATTTGCCCTCAAAAATCCTCGACCAAAAAATAGGGGAGGTCGCATTCTGGCTAAACTTCCTGAAGAAAAAACAGAAGTTGCAGGAGAAACATTAAAAGCTGTTCGTCAACAAGTTGAGAAAATTCAAGATCGCATTGCCCAAGAAGCATTATTGAGTCGATCGCGAGAAATTGAAGCCAGTTTAAATCGAGGAGAAATTAAACTTGTTGTCTTTGGTATTGGTTCTGCGGGCAAAACATCCCTCATTAATAGCCTCATTGGTAAAATGGTTGGGGAAGTTGGTGCAGCAATGGGAACGACGCGATTAGGAGAAACCTATCACCTGAAATTACAAGGTTTAGAACGAGAAATTCTGCTGATAGATACTCCTGGGATTTTAGAGATTGGTAAAGATGGAATAGAAAGGGAAGGAATCGCACGCAAATTAGCGACAGAGGCGGATCTTTTGTTATTTGTGGTAGAGGGGGATTTACGACAATCTGAATGCGAACCTTTACAAGTTTTAGCACAGATTGGCAAGCGTTCTCTCTTAATTCTCAATAAAATTGATCTTTATACAGAAGAAGAAGTGGAAACTATATTAGTTAAATTGCGGGAACGAGTGAGGGAATTTATCTCTTCATCTGATGTAATTGCTGTCTGTGGTAATCCTCAAGCAGTACAATTGGAAACCGGACAAATGATTGCTCCTGAGCCAGAAATTATGCCTTTAATTAAACGATTGGCAGCAATTTTACGATCCGAAGGAGAAGATTTAATTGCCGATAATATTTTGTTACAATCTCAGCGATTGGGAGAAGAAGCTCGCAGTTTAATTGATAAGCAGCAACGCAAACAAGCAGATAAAATTATCGATCGCTTTCAGTGGATTGGTGCAGGGGCGGTTGTTGTGACTCCTTTACCGGTTTTAGATTTATTGGCAACGGCGGCAGTTAATGCTCAAATGGTTGTAGAAATTGGCAAGGTTTATGGCTGTGAATTAAATATGGAAAGGGGGCGAGAATTAGCGCTTTCGTTGGCAAAAACATTGGTTAGTTTGGGAATTGTTAAAGGTGCGGTAAAAATGCTCTCAACTGCGTTGCAATTTAATGTTGCAACTTATTTCATTGGTAAAACAATTCAAGGCATTACTGCTGCTTATTTAACCCGCATTGCTGGCAAAAGTTTTGTGGAATATTTCCGACAAAATCTCGATTGGGGTGATGGTGGCATTACGGAGGTGGTACAGGAGCAATTTAAGTTAGTCAAGAAAGATGAATTTGTGAAAGCCTTTGTGAAAGATGCGATCGCCAAAGTGGTAGAACCAATTAAAAATAGCTTTGAACTAGAAGCATCTCAGTCTGAGAATATTCCTGAGAATATTCCTGAGAATATTCCCAATACTACTCAGGGTAATATCCCAGAAGCAATAATTTATGAAAAGGTAATCTCAAAGAAGAGCTTAGAAGAACCATTAACGGCGATGGATGACTGGGAAACTCCGCGCCCTCCTCAATCTGATGATTGGTAGTTCACCATCGTATCGTTATTTCGGAATAAAATCTAGTTTTTTTTTGATTTCTTAATCTTTGCAACCAGACGTTAATTAAACTTATTGGAGAAAAAAAGTAAAAATTGTTATGATAGTAATAGCGAAAGGAAAATAAAAACTAACATAGAAAAATGAAAGTGAGGTGCAACATGAAAAATTTAGTAATTATTGCTCCCCTGACTGCGGCGATCGCTCTTCTCATAGGAGTTCCGAATCAACAAGCAAGTCAACAGGGTATTCTATCTAAAAGTATTCTATCGGGAAATACTGCACGGGCAGAAAGTCCGGAACCAGTAGAAGAATTACAAGTCGAAGATCCCGTAACTCGCCTATTATCTACAGGTCAATGTCGTGGATGTGATTTATCAGGAGCAGACCTTTCCGCAGCGCATTTAATTGGTGCTGATCTGAGGGAGGCAAATTTGGAAGGTGCTACATTAATAAGAACGAATCTAGAAGGTGCGGATCTAACTGGGGCAAATCTAACGGATGCTAATTTAACAGAAGCAATGCTATCTGATTCCGTATTGGATCGGACTATCTTAAATCGCGTTAATTTGACCAATGCGACCCTCTACAATGTTACGGCAGCAGATGCCAAAATGAACGATCTGATCTTAACGGGGGCTGAAATTTTAGATACGACTCCTGGTATTGGTGGCGATCGCGAACAATTCGATGAAAATGCGATCGATGTTCAATGATCTTTTACAAAAGAGTAAAAAATAAGAGGCATTGATAGTAGATAGTAATGCCTCTTATTTTGGTTAGGAAATTCTTATCTTGGTAAAAATAACAGAGGATCTAACGGATCGCGACCATTGGGAAGAACCTCAAAATGCAAATGCGGGCCCGTACTATTGCCCGTACTGCCCATTTCTGCAATAGTTTGACCTTGGCGCACCGTTTCGCCAACGTGGACGAAAAGACGCTGATTGTGACCATAAACCGTGCGACTACCATCCTCATGTTGTAAGGTGATCGCATTGCCCAATCCCCAATCATCCCAGCCCACCTTGATCGCCGTACCATCCCCCGCCGCTAAAATTGGCGTACCCGCCGAACCCGCAATATCGAGGCCTTCATGGTAGCGGTGAAACCTTTGGGTAATCTGTCCCGTTGTCGGCCAAATTAAAGTGAGGCGGTAGCCATAAACAGTTAACGTATCGCCACTAGGAAGACTATCTACGGGGCGATCGAGGGCTTGCCGAAGGGGAACCGCGATCGCCACGGCCATCGCGCTAAATAAACCCAATCCCACAAAACCTAACGAGAGCGATCGCACAAGCCAATTTTTCATCAAAAATATTTACTCAACAGTAAACCGCAAACTCTCAGCCCTGACAAGTTAGTACAGAGTGATGTTCCCTTACCAAATTCCTATAACTTTGCAAAAACGTTAAATTTCCCCCAATTCCGCAAAAATACTCCTATAGTGTTGTCATCAATTAGCCTTTCTAAATTAGCGAGAAAGATGTCAACTGTAATTGTTACGCAAGATACAATTTTTAAAACCAAGCCTGTTCAATCCAGTGCTTTGAGCGAATCGGAAAAAATTACCATCGCGAAAGGTAACGAATACGGCGTTAAAATAGCAGAGAAAGAAGGCAGCCACTACAAACTAACGTTAGACCATGAACTGGTCGGACGCACGGTTTGGTATGCCTTTGAAAGTCACATTCAAGTGGTTGAAGCCGCAACCCTGGTTATCACTCAAGATACAGTCTTTAAAACCAAGCCGATTCAGTCGTCAGACTTGCCAGACTCGGAAAAAATCGCAGTTTCTCAAAGGGAATTAGCGATTAAGAGTTTTGAAGATGTCGGCTCTCACTTGAAAGTCATCCTTGTCAACCCGATCAATGATCGCCGAGAATGGTATGTTTTCGAGGGTCACATTGATATGTTGAGCATCGAAAATTACGCACCTCCCCAAGACCCCCCACCGCCTCCACCTCCCCAAGATCGCGGTCGTTTGATTGCCGTACCTGGAAAAGGTCGAATTTATACCAACGATCCCATTGTTTCCGGGGCAAATTTCACCTGGGACGAAGCGACAAAGGGAGGAAGTCGCATTCCGGAAAATGCCAACATTACGAATAATATTGTCTCGATGGCAGGGAAAATGCAGAGCGTGCGGGAAAAATTGGGCGATCGCTCTATTTCTGTCACCAGTTGGTATCGTCCCCCTGCGATCAATCGTGCTGTGGGAGGCGCTCGTAATTCGACTCACTTACAGGGATATGGGGTGGATTTTAATGCCGCCGGACTCTCCCCTCGAGAGGTACAGCGCATTCTCGATCCTTGGTGGAGTGGTGGTTTAGGCTACGGTCGCACCTTCACCCACCTCGATGGTCGCAACTATCGGGCGCGATGGAACTATGGCTCCTAGATAAGTGAGTAACGGGCGATCGCTATGCCATTGCTCGGCAAGCCTTTGTTAGAGAAGGTTGCAGGAGGTGCGATCGCCTTGTCTCGGATCATGATAGAGTATTACAGATTATTACGGGTTGCCCCGTGGACCCGTTTAAAAGATTCTTTGTCACGATCAAACTGCAATGGTAACTGTTAACGATAATTATCTCAAACTCAAAGCTGGCTATCTCTTCCCGGAAATTGCCCGAAGGGTGAAGGCATTTGCTGAAATGAATCCCGATGCACCGATTATTAAACTAGGAATTGGTGATGTCACGGAACCTTTACCCGCAGCTTGTCGCACTGCTATGATCGAAGCGGTGGAAGAAATGGGCGATCGCGCCACATTTAAAGGTTACGGACCCGAACAGGGTTATGCTTGGTTACGGGATAAAATCGCTTCTCACGACTTCCAAGCAAGAGGATGCGATATTGATGGGGCAGAAATTTTCGTCTCCGATGGGGCAAAATGCGACACGGGAAATATTCTCGATATTTTTGGCAAAGATAATGCGATCGCGGTAACAGATCCGGTTTATCCCGTCTATGTTGATACAAATGTTATGGTGGGACATACGGGAGCCGCCAATGATGCGGGCAAATATGAAGGGTTAATTTATCTGCCTATGACCGCAGAAAACAATTTTACTCCCGATCTTCCTACAGGAAAAGTAGATTTAATTTATCTTTGTTTTCCTAACAATCCTACTGGGGCGACGGCAAGTAAAGATACTCTGAAAAAATGGGTAGATTATGCTCGGGAAAATGAGGCGATTATTTTCTTTGATGCTGCTTACGAAGCCTTTATTACCGATCCAGAATTGCCGCATTCTATCTACGAAATTGAAGGAGCAAAAGACTGCGCGATCGAGTTTCGGTCTTTCTCGAAAAATGCTGGGTTTACGGGAACTCGTTGTGCTTTTACTGTTGTCCCAAAAGTCCTCAAAGCTAAGACATCAGATGGGTCTGATGTGGAACTGCACAAGTTATGGAATCGTCGCCAGTCTACTAAGTTTAATGGCGTTTCTTACATTATACAACGGGGAGCCGAGGCGGTTTATTCTGCCGAAGGACAAGCACAAATTAGAGATTTGATCAGTTTCTATTTGGAAAATGCCGCGATCGTGCGGGAGAAATTGATGGCGATGGGTTTGCGGGTTTATGGGGGTGTTAATGCACCTTATGTTTGGGTACAAACACCATTGGGAATTACCAGTTGGGATTTCTTTGATCGACTGTTGCAAGAAGCCAATGTGGTAGGAACTCCAGGTTCTGGTTTTGGGGCTGCGGGGGAAGGTTATTTCCGTATTTCTGCTTTTAATAGTCGGGAAAATGTAGAAGTGGCTATGCAGCGTATTGCTGAGAAATTAAAGGTTTAGGGGGTGACATTCTCTCCCGTTAACCCTAGACCTTTCTTAAATCATCTAAATTAGTAACTTTATCATTTTGTACTGAATTATGAGCCGTTTTTCCTTGTTCTAATGCCTCCGTCCATTGTTTAGCCAGAGAAATAATATCTGAAGGGATCATCACCAATGTTGTCGTGTTATTTTCTGCCCCAATTTCTGTTAACATTTGCAGCCGTCGTAACTCCAAAGCAGCCGGATTTTCCATGATCTTTTTCGAGGCTTCTGATAGTTTAATGGAGGCTTCTTGTTCCGCAGCCGCTTTAATTAAACGCGCTCTTTTTTCCCGTACAGCTTCGGCTTCTTTTGCCATTGCCCGTTGCATTGCGACAGGAATTTCAACGTCTTTAATTTCTACTCGTTCGATTTCTACTCCCCAAGGTGCAGTAATTTCATCGACAATTTCTTGCACTTTATAATTAATTTTATCACGATTTTGCAAAACGTCATCTAGGATATTCTGACCGACAACATTTCGTAATGTAGTCATTGCGGTTTGGTAGACTGCATCTCGATATTTTTCGACCTTATTAATGGCTTTGTTGGGGTCAAGAATGCGATAGTAAAGAACAGCATTAACTTTAATCGTGACGCTATCGGCTGTTACCGCTTCTTGTGGGGGAATATCGACGGTTTTTGTGCGAATATCTACGCGAATCTTTTGGTCGATCGCAGGAATCATCCAATATAATCCGGGTCCTTTAATACTGTTATAGCGCCCTAAACGAAAGATAACCCCTCTTTGATACTCCCGGTCAATTTTAATCCCTGTTAAGGCGCAAAATAGAGTGATTCCACTAAAGAAAAAGATGAAAACTTCCATTTTATTTCTCCTGATATAATATTTATGATTTCTATTTCTAGTTCTAGGTTGACTCAGAAAACAAGAACTTGAACCAAATCTTTAATAGTTTTTAACAATTGCTTTACACAACTTTATAAAAGGAAAATTGGTTGTTGGTTATCGGTAAATTTCTATAAATTTCTATTGTTCAATGAGGCGAAATTTTGCCATAAGGGGGAGATGATCTGAGGCTTGTTGTGCTTCAGTAATAACTCGCCATTCGAGAAGTTTTAGGCGATCGCTACTATAAAAAATATAGTCTATTTTGGCGATCGCGCCATCAGAAGGAAAAGTTTTCGCGTCGGAGGAAATTAGGAGATCGCGAGGGACAACGGGACTAATTTCTGGTAGATTGAGAAGTAAGGAAATAGTGGAATCAGGATGTTCGGGAGAAGGTGGTGGGCTGTTAAAATCGCCTAGGAGTAGAACGGGATATTTCCCAATATATTGTTTGAGTAATTCTTGGATAAACTGGGTTTGTTTGCGACGAGTAGGTTTATCAAAGGCTTCTAGGTGAACATTAATCAAGATTACTGTTTCTTCTTGAATCTTAATCTGAGAAACTTGAGCAAGGCGATCGATATAAAACGCCTTGTAATAAAATGGATTATCGGCAACTTTTTCTAAAACAAGGCGATCGTGTTTTTGGATGGGATAGCGGCTAATAATTGCTTGTCCCGATAGCAGACGACCAAAATGTGCTGAGAAGGGGAAATAGGGAAAAGGAACATAGTTTTTGTCCCAATTGACGGCGATCGCCTGATTTTTAAGTCCCAATCCTTTTGCTAATTCTGCACCTTGATTGATCCGAAAAGAACGTCGAGAATCTAGATCGATTTCTTGCAATCCAATTAGATCGGGTTGTAGCGGTTTTAATGCTTGAATTGCTGTCTTTAAATTGTTCTCAAATAGTTCTAAAGTTCGAGGTTCGCTGGTATTATTGGTTAAGCCCGATAAATAACCAATATTGTAAGTTACCACCGTTAACGTATCATCTTGCGCTGGATTCTCGGAACCCTTATCAGAAATAATTTCTGCATACTTTTCTTGAGGATAACCTCCAGAAGAACCCCAAAAAAAGAAGAAAATTAGAGCAATAATAGAAACACCGAAAATAGTTCCTAAAATCCACAAAATTGCTATCAAGTTTAGGCTTTTAATGATTTTACCTCCCCTCTTTTTTCTAATAAGTTAACCATCAAAACTTCAGCAAGCTCAGTGCATCGCTATCAACTATCAATTATCAACTATCAACTCAATAACAAGCCCTTTGATTTGGCCATTTTCAACCAATTAGGATACTCAGTCATTAATTTATCGTAAAGTTTATCATCGCTGAAGGCAAGAGGATCTTGAACGCTAAAAAAATCGGCATTATCAATATAGCGATTTTTCAAATTGTCCAAACTTTCTAAAAACTCAAAATTTCCCGAACCAATGGCCATAAACTGCCAAAAAATAGGTTCGTAGGATGCGCGAGTAATTTGTTCTGCGGTCACTTGTTGGTCCATTGATGCGCCATCGGTGACAAACATAACATAGACGGGTTGAGAAGCGGCGATCGCCTCTTTTTGCGGTTTCTTTCCTCCTCCAAATAAGCCCCCAAACATTCCTGTAGCGGGTTCTTGTGCTGTTCCAGGAAAATAAAAATTACGGATTGTTTTAATCGCTTTTCCGTAATAAGTTCCCCCTTCTAAAGGATAGCGCTGCTGAAGACTGCTAATAAAATTTTGAAAGTTTTTTAAATTCATATCTCCCGCTTCATGGGAATTTGCACCGAAGAGAAAAATATTAATTGCACCATCATCATCAAATTGACAACCCAGTGCTAAAATTCTCTCAGCGAATTGCTGTATTTTCCCAGAAGAATAGAGAGAAGACATTGAACCGGAAATATCTAAACATAAGGCAACTTTAGCGCGGTGGTGCGTTAAATTCGCCTTTTTGAGAGAAATATCTGCTTTTTTGGCCAGATCGATTAATTGTGGTGCTTCTTTTTCAATCTTTTCTAAAGAAATGCCCATTATGCTAATTTTATTGGATGGAGTTTTAGGTTCTGCGATCGCCAAAATCATAGAAACTGAGAATGATCAAAAATTGGCGATCGCCAGAATTACAAAAATTTGAATTATTGAGGCTTCTGATAATACTTTTCGACAAATGCGGATAAGCCAGAGTTGTAACCCTGTCCTACTGCTTGAAAACGCCAAGTTCCATCCTTACGATACAACCGACCAAACTCTAAAGCAGCTTCGGTGGAAAAGTCTTCATCAAGGTCGTAGCGTGTAATTTCTTTCTCTGTTTTCGCATCAGCAATGCGAATAAAAGCATTTCTGACTTGGCCAAAGTTTTGTCGCCTTTCTTCTGCATCATGAATAGTAGCAACAAAAATCAATTCTTGAATAGACGAATCAATTTTATCCAAATTAACTTCAATGGTTTCGTCATCTCCTTCACCAGCACCACTACGATTGTCCCCCAAATGTTCGATACCACCATCAGGAGACTTTAAATTATTGTAAAAAATAAAGTAGGAATCGGCAGGAATTTTGCCATTTGCGCCCAACATAAATACAGAGGTATCTAAATCAAAAGCAGTTCCTGTATCTGTAGCATTAATATCCCATCCCAAACCAACCCACGCATTGGTTAATCCAGGGGCTTCTTTAGAGAGATCGATCCGTTCGCCTTTACTTAAATTAATGGTCATAATAAATCCCTAGGATTGCAACATTATGATCGCCTTCGACGATCAATTAAATTCTACACTCAATCTCTACAACACCGCCGCTAAAATTCCGAATATGTTACATTTTTTTAACGATAGGATCGCAAGATTTCTTCAAGTCCATTAACACTAACTCCCTCTCCAATCGCTTTCATATCCCAGCCCTTATTCTCTCGATAGAGTTCGGCCAAAATCATCCCAGTCATGCCACTATAAGCAGCACCAGATAAATTGTAACGCGCAATTTCTTGATTATTGGCCATATTTAACAAACGAACAAAAGCGTTTTTCACTTGTCCGAAGTCTTGTTTGCGCTGATGGCATTTATAGATATTAACAACAAAGACAAGGGTTTCAATGTTAGGAGAAATTTGTGGTAATTCAACAATAATTTGTTCGTCATCTCCGTTACCTTCCCCTGTTAAATTGTCCCCTAAATGTGAGATCGAGCCGGAACTATGACGCAGATTGCCAAAGTAAATTACATCACTTTTATCGCGCAATTTTTGGTGAGAATCCAAACAAATTACCGACGCATCAAGATCGTAATCGTGGGTACTCCCAAATAGTCCTAAAAAACCTCCGGAACCGGGGGCGACATCCCACCCCAAACCGCAAAGCACTCGGGTTAAACCTGGTGCTTCTTTAACCAGAGAAATACGCTGTCCTTTTTGTAGATTAATAGTCATAAAATCGGTTATGAATTATTGTTTATTGTTTGTTCATTGCTTCCCTCTCGAGAGGGAAGCCCAGAAAAAAGTGAAAGAATAGAGTTTCAAATTGAACGATATAACCAAACAATGGTAAGCTCAGTACATCGCTATCAACTATCAACTATCAACTATCAACTATTAACTATCAAGAATAGCGATCGAGTAAAGATTGCAAACCTCCTTGATAACCTTGTCCGACAGCATTGAGTCGCCAAGTCCCATCTTTGATATAAAGTTCGGCCATAATCATAGCTGTTTCGACGGAGTAATCTTCTACTAAGTCGTAACGCATGACTTCTTGTTTCGTTTCCACATTGACTAAACGCACAAAAGCATTTTCAATTTGACCAAAATTTTGCCCGCGTTTCTCCGCATCGTGAATGGTGACGGTGAAAACCAATCTTTGTACTTCTGGGGGAATTTTTCGCAGATCGACGATTACTGCTTCGTCATCTCCTTCCCCTTCTCCTGTCAGGTTATCCCCCATGTGCTTGACGCATTGAGAAGTATCGGGACTGGTCAGGTTATTGTAAAAAATGAAATGATTGTCAGAAAGCAGCTTTTCGTTAGTACCCAACATGAAAACTGAGGAGTCTAAGTCAAAATCGTGACCCGTATCGGTACTTTTCACATCCCATCCCAAACCGACAAAGACGGCTTTCAGATTGGGTGCTACTTTATCTAAAGAAACGCGCTGTCCTTTTTGAAGTGAAATTCCCATTTGTATCTAATCTGTCGAACTTGCAATGAAATTTAGCGAAATTATCGAAAAATTTGAGATTGAGTTGGTTCAAGGCACTAGCCTGACCGCTCATCCTGATTGTAACCCTCAAGTAACGGGTATCGCATCCTTGGAAACGGCCACGGCTGAGACTCTTGCTTACTGTGAGGGGGGAAAATATGCAGCAATAGTAGGGGAAACGGCTGCGATCGCCTTAATTTTACCTGTAGATGAAGAATTGCAAAGGATTGCTAGCGATCGCGGTATTGCTTGGGTTGCAACCCCCCATCCTCGCTTATTATATGCGATCGCCATTTCCTTATTTTATCAGCCTTATCAACCTAAACCGCAAATTCACCCGACAGCGATTATCGATTCTAGTGCCAGTTTAGGGCAGGATGTCTCTATTGGCGCTCATGCAGTTATTGGGGAAAATGTCAAGATCGGTGCAGGAGTTTGTATTTTTCCCAATGTTACGGTTTATCCTGGGGTAGAAATCGGCGATCGCACCATTCTTCATGCTAATTGTACGATTGAGGAACGCAGCAAAATTGGCGCAGATTGCGTCATTCATAGCGGTGTGGTTATTGGTAGTGAGGGATTTGGCTTTGTGCCTAGCGATCGCGGTTGGGTGAAGATGCACCAGTCGGGAATTGTGGTTTTAGAGGACTGCGTAGAGGTGGGTTGTAACAGTGCGATCGATCGCCCTCCCACGGGAGAGACTCGCATCGGCTACAACACGAAAATCGATAATTTAGTCCAGATCGGTCACGGTTGTAAAATCGGCTCAAATTGCGCCATTTCCTCACAGGTAGGGCTTTCCGGACAGGTTATTGTGGGTAATGGGGTACTGTTAGCGGGACAGGTAGGAGTTGCCAATCAGGTTAAAATTGGCGATGGGGCGATCGCAACGGCAAAATCGGGTTTACATAAAGATGTGGATGCCAAAGCGATTGTTTCGGGCTATCCTGCTATTCCTAATAAACTGTGGTTGAAAATTTCTGCGGTGTACAATCGTCTCCCAGAAATGTATAAATTGTTCCGACGCATGGCCAAAAAATAACAAATGTAAGGATTGAATCTGAGAATTTATTAGGGAATCAAGGCGATCGATTGAAAACTGTTAAACTGGGAATAAGTTAAGAAAGGATTGGGAGACATGACCGCAACAATCGTCACTTCGACACCCACTCTAGAACAATTTTTGAAGTTACCGGAAACTAAACCGGCTAGCGAATACATTGAGGGTGAAATTGTACAAAAGCCAATGCCAAAGGGAAAACATAGTCTGTTACAGTTGAAGATGTGCAATTGTATTAATGATTGTATCAATGAGCGCGTAGAATTGCCCCAAATTGCTTATGCGTTGCCAGAATTGCGCTGTAGTTTTGGAAATCGATCGGTTGTCCCAGATGTTGCTGTTTTCCGTTGGTCTCGAATTCCCTTCGATGCTGATGGAGAAATGCCCAATGATTTTTTATTGTTTCCGGATTGGACAATTGAAATTCTTTCCCCCGAGCAAAGTTCGAGTCGAGTGATTGATAATATTAGCTATTGTTTGGAATATGGGTGCGATTTGGGTTGGTTATTGGATCCAAGCGATCGCTCTATTTTGGTATTTCAATCGCAGCAACAGCCTAAAGTTTTTGTTGGAAGCGATCGCTTACCTATTCTTGAAGAAATTGACTTGGTGCTAACAGTCGAACAAGTTTTTAGTTGGTTAAAAATGGGGAAAAAATAGAGAGGCGATCGCATTTCCTCTTTTTGGGTGAGAGAAGGAGAAGAGGCGATCGCAATCATCTCGAATCGCTTCGTTTCGCAATCCTGAATGTGCTATCTTAGCATTATACCAATTTATTGCTACCAGAATAATCTTTGCTACCCTTTGAATTTATTGTTTTTGGTTCTCCGATTTCCTTACAAACCAACAATCGTGCATTACTTCAAGCGTGGAAAGCCAAAGTGCGTCAAACAGCGATCGCCAATCTTCCCATTAATACCATTCCAACTCGCGATCGCATCCAAGTTGCAATTGTCTACTATTATAAAAGGATGCCTCTCGATATTGATAATATTGCCAAGCCGATTCTGGATGCGTTTAATCTGTTGATTTATATTGACGATCGCCAAATTACCGATCTTATTATCAGAAAGCGGCTTATTGAGTCAAGTGCAGATACTCGGGAACTTCCCCTCGCGATCGCGTCAGCTTTAAACCAAAATCGACCTTTTATTTTTGTAAAAATTGAATTTTCTGCTGTATAAATGGGAATCGAATGATGGTAACAAAAAATCTAGAAAATCTTCACGCAAAATCTGAGACAGGAGATCGCGAAACTCTTCTGTATGATTATCCACACCGAGATCGAGAAGATATACAAGAATATTTAAACCGAATTACAGAAATAATAGAACTAGGTGCTTTTGATACTGCGATCGCTTCTGCCATCTTTACTCTAGAAACAATTTTGCCTTTCATGGCCGAAGAGGAAAATATCGAGTATGAAACCAAAAATCCAAGGGAACTTTTACAGGTTTTCGAGCGCAAAAATTTAATCGATCGCGAAACTTACAATATTTTAATGCAAGCGATCGCCCTGAGAGATGCTTTTATGGAAAAACGAGAGATTGAAGGCGATCGCAATTTTGCTGAAGGCATTTTTGCTATTGTTAACAATCTTTTTCGGAGTTTATGAAACGATGAAGAATTTTGCCTTGTGTCGAGCGATCGTGCAGTTGTAGTGCGAGTTCGTTTCCTCAATTTCCCATTCCCTTGCGAGAAGGTGATGTGGAACCCATTGTAGATTTACATACTCTTCTCGATAGCGTTTACGATCGCGGTGGTTACGACTTGGCGATCGACTACAGTAGGGATCCTGTCCCTTCTCTCACCGAAGGCGATCGGGTTTGGGTAGAACAATTTTTATAAAAATAAGCATTGAGATAAAAATTTTTGCGGTTTATAATAATTGCCTTCTGGAAATGTATAATCGTTTTAGAAAGCACCGTTCAGAAAATGCAAAATGAACAACACACTCACAAAAATCACTCAAGGATTAATTATTGTAGGATTAATTTTATTTTCTACATCAGCTAAAGCTAAGAGTGAATCGGTATATTCTCGATGTCAAAGCAATCCCAATACTTATTGTCTACGCTCTGGGAATAGAGGAGAATTAGTCCATGAATTAATTGAAAATTTAACTTGTCTTGGATATTACTTTCGTTCAAATGATGGTAATTTTGGTCAGATTACTGAAAGGAGTGTAAGAAACTTCCAAAGAGATTATAGTTTAACTATTGACG
This sequence comes from Spirulina sp. CCY15215, assembly GCF_016888125.1. Taxonomy (GTDB): domain Bacteria; phylum Cyanobacteriota; class Cyanobacteriia; order Cyanobacteriales; family Spirulinaceae; genus CCY15215. Next base: position 1,315 of record NZ_JACSWA010000460.1, on the reverse strand, counting down.
GAATTGCTGGTTCGCGAACTCGGAATCTTTTGAGCCAACAATGTAGTGCAACAAAGATAATTAAAGTAGATGAATTTACATTTGAAGAAACAGATGGGAGTACGGGATGTAGTCTCTACCTCAATCGAAAAAATGCTAATAATTCTTCATATATTTTTCTCTACTTACTTGGTTCTGATTATGGAGAAATGAAACTTGATAGAAGAATACAGAGAGTAAATTTTATTTCCGAGAATAACAATGGATGGAGTTTTAACACTCGAGATCGTCAAACAAAAATCCTGATTAATATCCAAAAATCAGTAATCAATACTGAACATTTTGATGGTTCTAACGTTGAGGGACAAATGCGAATACAAAGAAATGGACAAGAATTAATTATTCCTTTTAAGGGTTATTCAGGATGTTGATGAGGCAAAAAAAAGGGGATATGAGTGACCCCTTTTTTTATCCTTTTAAATTGAGCGATCGCGGAACATCTAAACCCATTGAACAAAAAACATGAACGCTAAAAAAAGAGAATTTTATGTTATCATTGAGCGAGACGAACAAGGTTTTTATATTGGGGAAGTTCCTCATCTTAAAGCCTGTTATTCTCAAGGAAAAACCATTGATGAACTCATGGTTAATATTAAAGAAGTCATAGAGTTATGTTTGGAAGAGGAACAAGAAAGCGATCGCTCTTTTTAGTTATTTTCAGAGTTTTTTTGACGCAATAAAAGTTGTAATAGTTCTCGCTGTTGTTTCAAAAGTTGTTGCTGTTCTTGCGTTAATAAAGTTTGGCGATCGTAAAGTTGTTCGAGCAATTCAACGATCTCGCAGTAATGAGATAAAAGCTCCCTTTCTCTTTTTCTAGAAGCCCTTTGTAGACGATAAGCGATTAAAGCAGAACGATTAAAGCGAAGCCGCCTCTTCTGGCGTGAGCAAACTTGCCTTTTTTTTCTCCAACAAGTTTGACTTTCTCTCGTGCAAGTCATCATTGAATTTAAACAGATGAATATTGCCAAACTCCTTGAGAGTTAAGCCAGAAGCAACAAAAGAGGAAGGACGAACCATCAGATCGGTTTGCATTGAACTTCTCCTAACGAGAATATCTTTTCAGTATAATGCGATCGCCTTATTAAATCGTGCGATCGCCAAACTCCTCTCAGAGCATTTGCAGATCGCGAAAATCTTCACCCACTTCTCGAATATCTGAATTTTCATGCTGTAATGCTCTTTGAACAAAATGTCGAGCGCAGTCCCTACCCATAATCTTTGATTTGGGTAGGGTTAGCGAGACCAACAAAGGAAATCGCGAAGCATCCGACTAGAG
>NZ_JACSWA010000046.1 GCF_016888125.1 Spirulina sp. CCY15215 | reverse complement strand
TTGCTGAATTCCATTGAAAAGATACCGCGTCCTTGGGTTTTGGAACGGATATCTGTGGCGTAACCGAACATTGCTGCCAAAGGAACTTTAGCAGTTACGCTGGATACGCCGGCATCAGAGTTCATCCCTTCGATTTGACCTCGACGGGAGTTTAAATCCCCCATGACATCACCGAGGAAGTCTTCGGGGACTTCAACCTCGACTTTCATGATCGGCTCGAGGATGA
>NZ_JACSWA010000459.1 GCF_016888125.1 Spirulina sp. CCY15215 | reverse complement strand
GTAGTTGATAGTTGATAGTTGATAGTTGATAGTTGATAGTTGATAGTTGATAGTTGATAGTTGATAGTTGATAGTTGATAGTTGATAGTTGATAGTTAATAGTTGATAGTTGATAGCGGGGAGAATGGTTGATAGTTGAAAGTTCAAGTTACCAATTACCAATTACCTGTTACAATTTCGTGTATTCGTTCTAGGGTATGTTGATTTTCTGCGGGAGTACCGACGGTAATTCGCAAGCCTTCTCCGGTATAGCGCAGGAGAGTTCCTCGCTGTTTGAGGTGTTCTGCAAGCGATCGCATTCCTTTATCTTTTAGTTCGACTCGAGCTGAACTAATATAGAGAAAATTGGCTTGGCTCGGCCAAACTTTGAGTTGAGGCATTTTCGACAATTCCATGAAGAGGCGATCGCGTTCTTCTAACAGTTGAGGGATTGAATTTAGCAACAATTCTCTCTGTTCTATTGCCAATTTGGCCGCAGCTAAAGAGAAACTGGAAAGATTATAAGGTAAGCGTACTTTTTCCAACGCAATAATTATCTCTGGATGCGCGATCGCATAGCCAACCCGCAGAGAAGCTAAACGAAAGGCTTTAGAAAATGTTCGCAGGATCGCCCAGTTAGGATGTTGCGGTAGTTCTCCCACCAGAGAAGTTTGTGAAAACTCAAAATAGGCTTCATCAATAACCACTAATATCTCTTCGGGAATACTTTTCAACCACTCTATTTCTCCGGCAGTTAAAGTATTCGCAGTGGGGGAATTGGGATGGACGACAAAAACAACTCGAATCGGCGGATTTTGAGCAGTGGCGATCGCCTTTTCTGCTTCCTCTAAATCAATTTCAAAAGTATCTGGCGATCGCCCTGCAACAAAACTAGGAATTCCCAATGTTTTTGCCAGAATAGCATAGATAGAAAATGTCGGATTGGCAACGAGAATACTTCCTTCTCGGTTCAAACAAGTTGCCATTAATAGAGAACGAATAAGTTCATCAGAGCCATTCCCAAGGGAAATATTAGCAATATTTATTGTTTCTGTAATCTGCGCCGATTCATTGACGTACTCTGCGATCGCCGTTTTAATCTCAGCGTGATTACCATCGGGATAGCGGTTACTCGATTGGTGATTTTGATAAAATTGAGCCAGTTTTTCTTTGAATTCCGCCGGTAAATCGTAAGGACTTTCATTGGTATTCAAGCGATCGATATTTTTGGGAATATCTCCTAGATGGGAATTATATGCCTTTAGATTTGCGAGATCGGAGCGCAGAAAGTTAAACATTTTTTTCGGTTATGAATTATGAGATCAAAACAATCTTGGAGTTTACTAAGAATCAATTAGAGAAATAAAAGTACATTCCCACACCAAACGCGGTTGAGCGTAAGCCAAAAGATACTTCCGTGCTTGTTCGAGTTGTTCTAAGATCGATCGCGTTTTATGTTTCTGCCAGTAACAATATTGTAAATAGTCGATCGCCCATAATTGTGTTTCAGAGTCTAAAGTTTTATCAACTTCTTTGGCAAGTTCTAGCGCATTTTTCTCAGTTTTTGGCAATTGTACCAGTTTTTTTAATAAATCGGCGGGAATATTTTGTAATTGTTCCCAAGCAACGATCGCTTCTCCTGGACTCCCTTGGGCGATCGCCAGCAAAATCGGCTCTCCTAAAATTTCCTCTCGTCCCTCACCCTTGAGAATCTGTTTGACTTGTTTTTGTGACAAACGAGAAAAGGGGATGCGCTGACAGCGAGAAACGAGGGTAGAGAGGAGAGAATCTCCACTAGGAGCTATGAGTATAATCGTTGCTTTTCCGGGTTCTTCTAGGGTCTTGAGAAGGGCATTGGCGGCACTTTCCGCCATAGTCTGAGCATCTTCGATAACCACTACCGATCGCGAGGCTTCTAAGGGGGGACGCGCCAAAAAGCCTGCGATCGCGCGAATTTGTTCGACGCGAATTTGGGGAGGCGATCGGCGCTTGAGTCCCGATTTTGCTGCTTCTTCGGCGGTTAGCAATTGACCCTGATGTTGATAGGTGGGTTGCACCCAAAGAAAATCCGGGTGGTTTTGAGCCTGAATTTTTTGGCGAATGAGAGGATATCGCGACTCGGGCAGATTTTGGCACAAAAGGAGTTCGCTAAACGCCAAAGCCGCAAGGCGTTTGCCGATCCCAGCCGTCCCTACAAACAAGTAAGCCGGAGCAATTCTCTCTTTCGCAATAGCGCGATCGAGCAGGGCGATCGCCTGTGACTGTCCAATTAGGTCGGAAAAAGGCATAAATTTTGCTGATTTATTACTCCCTCTCTCGGAAAAATTTCCTTAAGATTTGTTGAATTTTAATTTGAACATCTGAAGCAGAGGGACGAGCATCAATTTTAACGATACGGTGGGGGTTTTGGGCGGCTAGTTGGGCAAATCCTTGACGGACGCGCTCATGAAAAGCAAGATCGCTACTTTCTATGCGATCGCTCTGTTTTCCTCGCTCTTTTGCCCGTTTTAGACCGATTTCCACCTCGACATCCAACCAGAAGGTTAAATTGCTTTCCAAGCCTCCTGTGGCAATTTTGTTAAGAGAATTAATTAATTTTAGGTCTATCCCTCTACCCAAACCTTGATAAGCAATGGTAGAGTCAGTATAGCGATCGCATAAAATAATTGCCCCTCTTTCTAACTCAGGTTTTAGCATCTCTTCCACGTGCTGGGCGCGATCGGCTGCATACAATAAAAGCTCTGTTGTCGTTGTTGGCTGCATTGTTGGTTGGGTAATGGCCAGCAAAAGACGACGTAATTCCTGTCCTAATATTGTTCCCCCCGGTTCGCGAGTCGTAATAATGGGAATCTTGTTGTTAAAATGGTGCTGTAACCAATCTCGCGATCGCTCAATTTGTGTGGTTTTTCCCGCTCCTTCAACACCTTCAAAAGTAATTAACAATCCCATAATTTTCTACTGTTTTCTCTAAATTTTACGATCGCGATCGCGAATATCTTTAAATTGGCTTGGGGCTGAAAGGCTCCGAATTAATCTGAAGGTAAAAAAATCCGGAGCAAGCGTGGGAACAATAGGAAAAAGCACCGAGTACAAATTTTGCTTCTCGCATTTCAATATCATTCGATATCATGGAAATGTCAAAACCACTATCTAAATTAGGTGAACTTTGATATGGCTCGTTATTCTTATTCTTTCAGCATTCCTTTACCTCCTGACCAATTCTTTCCCGTTCTTGGTGAAATCCTACGTGCCTGCAATTTTGAAATTATTTACGGTACTCACGATTACTTGATGGGTCGGGAAATTCCGGGACGAGTTTCGTTCTCTAAATTGGTAACAGTTGAGGCTCTTGTTGACAAACAACCGACTGATCCAGAAGGGGTACGCATGAATTGTGTAATCAAAAATGAGGAGTTGCCCCTGAAGAACAATAATCACTGCCGTCGAATGTTTGACACGGTGAAGCAAGCTATTCAAGAGACAACCAATACCCCTTCTTCAAGTTAATTATTTGTTGGAATTGCTTCTCTTTGAATTGTCTATCTAACTAAAGTTGCCAAAGTTACATTTTTCTCGTGCAATCACTTGATTTTTGATTCTTATCAAGATTTCCCCATAGCTTGTCTAATTATGATTTGCCTAATCATCCATCATCATCGCGGGATCGATCAGTGTAATATCGTAAGGATCATCTGAGGCACTTGCCTCGGGAATGGTTTGCTGGCGATAAGTGACCATAACATCGTTACCAAAAACGAGTTGGTCATTATGTTCGAGATCGTGTTCTGGCTTTTTAGTCCCATTAACGACCACACCGTTAGAACTGAGATTACCGCGATCGTCTCCATCGACAATACGGTAATAGATGGAACCATCTTCTCTTAGCCGTCGATATAACATAGCGTGATGGCGAGAAACAAAAGGAGATTTGAGATAAACATCACAAGTTTCCTCTCGACCGATGGAGTAAGATGCTTCTAAAAGGGGGAGGGATCGTCTGCCGTTTTCATCTTCGACGATCAGAATATGTTCTTGATGGATTTTTGCCGTTTTTGCAGCCATTAGGAATCAATGAGGTCTCAAGTAAAAGTCATCCGAATTACGATCGCCTGAACAAAAAGAAAGAGATTCTGTTCGAGGGATTTTCTAGCAATTCCGCCACTAAATTTTAATTTTAGCCGAATATTTGCAATTGGAAAGTTGATACAGTTTATCCCGATCTAGCATGAAATTACACCCTGAACTGATGTTTTAATAAAAGAGAATTCGTCACAACTGCTACGGAGCTAAAAGCCATGAAAGCCGCAGCAACAGCAGGACTGAGGACAATCCCGAAGGCAGGTAATAAGGCTCCCGCAGCAATGGGAATGGAAATACTATTATACCCTAAAGCCCAAAAGAGATTTTGGCGAATTTTCTTAAAAGTGGCCAAGCTGAGTTGAATGGCTGTGGTGGCGCTGGTCAGGGTCGGTTCTCGCAGCACCCCTGTTGTCGGTGCGAGAAGGACGATCCCGGCGGTTTCTAGGGCGATTTCAGTGCTGCCTTGCAGGGAAATGCCGACATCGGCGCGGGCGAGGGCGGGGGCATCGTTAATGCCGTCTCCGACCATGGCAACAAGGGCGTGGGGGTCTTGTTGGAGGCTTTGAATCAGTTCTGCTTTTTGCTCGGGACGCACTTGGGAGAAGTAGCGATCGATGTTTAATTCTCGGGCGATCGCCTCGGCAACTTCTGGGCGATCGCCGGTGGCGAGAATGGTTTCTAAGCCCATTTCTTGCAGGCGGGCAATGGTGGCGGCGGCATCGGGGCGCAAAGTATCTTTTAATGCTAACCAGCCGGTCATTTCGCCGTTAATGGCTAAATAAACGAGGGTTTTTCCTGCCTTTGCAAGGCGATCGGTTTGCTGTACTACTGTTTCGGGGAGGGCGATCGCATTTTCTGCCAACCAGTCTTGATTTCCCAAACAAACGGAAAATGGGGAATTTCCCATCACCGTAGCACGAACGCCTAAACCTGGTTCGGTGTGAAAGTCGGTTGCGGGGAGGAGAGGCAATTCTTGGCGTTGTGCTGCCTTTACGATCGCGGTGCCGAGGGGATGATTACTGCCACTTTCCACTGTTGCGGCAATTTGCAAAAGATTGTACTCTTTTTTGCCATTTATTACTTCCCAGTCGGTTAAGGTGGGATGCCCTTGGGTTAAAGTTCCGGTTTTGTCGAAAACGATGGTGGTGAGACGATGAACCTGTTCGAGAATATCCCCTCCTTTAATCAAAATACCTCGTTCTGCCCCCATTCCTGTACCGACGAGAATGGCGGTGGGGGTTGCCAAACCGAGGGCGCAGGGACAGGAGACGACGAGGACGGCGATCGCCAGTTTTAGGCTCAATAATAAAGGGGATGTCATAGATGCCATTTCGTGACTCATCATACCCGTCATGGGCATTAAAACTTGCGGCCAAAGAGAAGTTCCGAGGAAATACCAGAAGAGAAAAACCGTGAAGGCGATCGCCATCACCCCATAGGCAAAATATCCCGCGATGGTATCTGCTAGTTTTTGCACGGGGGCTTTGCGGGTTTGAGCCTCTTCAACGGACGCGACGATCTGTGCCAAGGTGGTATTCTGTACTGTGCGAAGAACTTTAACGGCGATCGCGCCAGATTGATTGAGGGTGCCTGCTGCAACGCGATCGCCTGAAGATTTAGCAACGGGTTGAGATTCTCCCGTTAGCATCGACTCATCAACTGTAGTTTTTCCTGTGACAATTTCCCCATCAATGGGAATTTTCTCTCCTGGTAAAATTCTCACCCACTCCCCGACTCGAATTAGTTCGACAGGTATTTCGATCCCGGTTTCTGTTTCATTCTGGGAGTCTCCCAATAACCGCGCTAGGGGAGGTTGCAAGGCCATTAATTTCTCCATTGCAGCACTGGCTTGTCCTCGCGCCCTTCCTTCTAAGGTTCTCCCTAAAAAAATGAACCCCAATAACATGACGGGTTCTTCAAAAAAGCATTCCCACCCCAATTGAGGTGCGAGTAAGGCGGCAAAACTGGTACAGTAGGCGCTTAAGGTTCCCAATCCCACTAAAGTATTCATGTTAGGCATTCCATACCATAAACCCCTCACTCCATCCACAATTAACCTGCGCCCAGGAATTAAGAGAGCAAGGGTCGCCAGTCCCCAATGAAACCAAATATTACTAAAGATGGGAATTTCCGGACCCCCCAAATGATGCCAGTGTCCGAGAGAAGAGAAAAGGAGTAATATTGCCGCGATCGCCAGTTGCCAAAGTTGTTGTTTTTCCTCGGTTTGGCGGCGATCGCTGAGGCTGGGGGTTGCCTTTGCCCGAGGGTCTAAACTGCGGGGGGAACTGGGGAAACCTCGGGCGGTGAGTTTATCGGCGAGAATATCGGGATCGATTTCAGAGGCGTTGTATTCTACGACAGCAACAGCAGCAATGAGGTTAACGGAAGCGGACATAACACCAACATTGTTGTTGAGTTGTCGTTCCACGGCGTTGACACATCCCGCACACTTCATTCCGCCTACATCGAGGGTTGTTGTAGCGGGAGAGGTCGAATTTGAAGGAGATTGAGTTGCAATTTGCATCGTCGTTGTTTGAGGGTAGGCGATCGCATTTTCTTACTATACCGTTTAACAATGGGAGCGGGAATTCCCCTCTTCAAATCTTCGATTGAAGAGGGGATGAGGGCGACCCCCAAAGGTCAATTGGATAAGCTGAGGAGCGGTGCAACCTCGTGCCGAGGTTGCAC
>NZ_JACSWA010000458.1 GCF_016888125.1 Spirulina sp. CCY15215 | reverse complement strand
CTATTCCTCAAGGAGAAGGAGAGTTTAGCCTTGAAAAGATAGAACAAGGAGATTATAGCGCTTTCTTTATAGGATGTTCGAGGGAAGAAGTGCAAACCGCGATCGATAAGCAATATAAAAATATTTCCTTCAGGTTAAAAAGATGGTTAAAAAAAAGAGCTATCTAATATTTAACGACAAGATTCCAAGATTCAAGAATTTTAGGAGTGCGAGTAAAATTTACGCACTTGAGCAAACTAGCCTTTCTCTACAATATAAATAGCAGCGGAGTTATAGTAATGAGAAAAGGTAGGACGTTCTACGCGAAAAGGGTAGCCTGTTTTTGAAAGTATAGGCTCAAAGGCCATCGGCTGACCCTGTTCAGAGATATGTACAATAGAAGGTAGAGTGACATAGTGTTCAACTGAAGGCTCTAGAAACACGCAATAATCTTTGGCTACGCGAACGCATTCGGCGATCGCTTGTTCGAGAATTTCTTGACATTGCTCGAGAACAAAACAAGAAAATACAATATCCATTGAGTTATCTGGATAAGGCAGTTTCTCAAGGCTACCCTGAATAAATTCAATCTCAATTCCTTTGGCTTCTGCCAGTATTTTTGCACTCGCAACCCGATAGTCAGATAATTCCATCCCTCGAACGTCTTTTCCCAATCCTTTCAAATAAAGGGAGACAAAACCACTTCCCGAACCGACCTCGAGATAAGAGGGATCTCCTTCCATTTGGGCAAGGTATTGAGCAAATGCTAGTTTCCAATCTCTCGTTTCAACCATTTCTCCCTGACGATTTATAGAATACACCCAATCCTCATTGCCAGAAAGAGCAGGAACTCTCATCATGAGGTCTTCCCCTAACCCAACTCTGCCAAATAATTCGCGCACTTCTGCTTGAGGTTTTTCTTTTTCCTTGACCAGAAAGCCGTTATTTTTAAGTATGTTCATATACCTCTCGTTGATTTGCCTTTTATGTGCATTCCCGTCTTCAAGAGACAAGACTCGTTGTTCTATTTTTGTATTGAAAAAATCAATGCTCAGTTGTTTTACCCATGCGGTAATATCTTCCATCTCCTCATTACTAGGCTTCTTGCCTTCTTCATAAGGTAAGCTGGTTTTAAAATATTGTGCAGAGCGATAGAACAGGCTTAAAGCACACAAGGTATGAATAAACCATCTTTCGGGAGGGCTTTGCTGTTTGGACAAAGGTATATCTTTGTTAGATATATCTTTGTTAGGTATTTTGTTAGGGAAGAGCAGCGATCGCAAATTAGTCAACCACGATGTTCCAGTTTCCAATTCATCTGGACTGCTAAAATTATCCTCCTTAGAATCATCTGTATGATAATTATCTTCGTTATTGTCATACAAGATTACCTCTTGAATATCTAAAGATTTTAATTGCTCCAGATAAGTTTCTCGATTTAAAACCACGTCAAAGTCACACCGCACATACCAAATAGATTCAATGGAATTATCCTCTGAGAGGAATTTACCTTCATCAGCTAATACGACTTTTAGTTTCATTTTTTATGTTCCTAAGTTGTAGTATTCAATTAAATCAAAATATAGTATGGCAATTTTTTTGTAGTTTGCTGAAAATTTTCATGAGAGAGCGAAGAATTAATTTGAATAAAGTTTCATTATGAAAATCCATCAAATTCTCTGGCTCATTCCCGATCGCATTCTTGATCGCATTTCTCACTGCGATCGCTCGTCAAGTCTAGTTCTGACTTCATTCTATCATGATTCAATGGCCTTGACTCCTGAGTTCTTAAAAAAATTATCAGAAAAAATAGACTTAGTTGTTTGGAGTTTTGATGATGAAATATATAGCACATCACAAACAATTTATCAAGCTCAATCTGCTCATGCTATTATCACTACTGATTTCTATGTAGGACAAGAGATTGATTATTTTAGCGATATTGAAGAGTTGCTAGAAAAAGTTAAATTTTATTTAACTCATGATACAATCCGAGAAGAACTAGCAAAGGCTGCTTATGAAAAAGTTCATCGTGATGTTTTTTCCTTGAAGTCATTAGAAAATGTGTTCTTAGAACTCGAAAAGCAAGTTTTGCAAAAAAAAGAGATTTTTCGCAGCGACTATTTTCGATTTTTAGAAGTTTATTTTGCTGTTTTAATGGCAATCAAAATGATGCAAAATAAAGATTTTAAGTTGGCGATACATTTACTCCAAAAGTTTAATATTTTTAGTTTTCATCTTCGTCATATTTACCATCTCCTCCAAGTCTTTTTCGCCTTGGGTAAAATTATTTATAATAAGAATAATAAGAACCAGAAAGATGTCTTTTAATCACTACAAAAATATTTCTGATGTTTTGCAAGAATTCTCCCTCAATTATATGGAGGAAAAATTTATTGAAGAAAATGATGTTGAAATCGATTCTTACTTTCTGAATCGATTTAACTTAATCCTTAAAGAGGGAGTTGTTTTTAACTCAGAATATGCAATCTGTGAAAACATTATTGCTCCTATTTTAAGGGAGATTTGGTTGAAATATATGGAAAACCTAATGCTTTGGAGTCATCAACCTCTAACTTATGATGAAAACTTATCTGGAATTCCTGATTATATTGTAGCAAAACGTTCTCCTCGGGGAAAGATTATTTTAGAGAAACCTTATTTAATTTTAGTAGAAGCGAAAAAAGATAATTTTGAGGAGGGATGGGGGCAATGTTTAGCAGAACTCATGGCGGCTCAAAAGTTAAATAATGAGTCAGGAAAAAGAGTATTTGGTATTGTTTCCAACGGTAAGCTATGGGAGTTTGGACAATTAAAAGAAGAAACATTTACGAAAAATACGAAATCTTATCTTTTAGAAGATTTGGAGAAACTGATGGCTGCAATTAATTACTTATTTGTTGAAAGTATTAATTAAATTGCAGAATAAAATAGTCGATTGTAAGAAAATCAAGGGTATGCAGATGGATCGAATTTTTAAAACTGAAATCGAACAAGGACGACGTTTTGAGTTTGGTAAAAACTGGAAATGCTTTTTAACACTTTTGAATGAAGAGCGTATTATTGAAGCAGAAAATTCTCTCAAAGATAAATTAGGACTTACAGATTTGGAAGGGAAAACATTTCTAGATATTGGTTCGGAAAGTGGGTTATTTTCTTTAGCTGCGCGTCGGTTGGGAGGTCGCGTTCATTCCCTAGATTATGACCCAGATTCGATCGCCTGTACGGAAGAACTTAAACACTGCTATTGCGATCGCGATTCCCAATGGACAATCGAACGTGGGTCGGTGTTAGATACGGACTATTTAGCCGCTTTGGGACAGTTTGATATTGTTTATTCTTGGGGGGTATTGCATCATACAGGTCAGATGTGGAAGGCTCTGGAAAATGTCATTCCTTTAGTGGCCAATGGCGGTCGATTATTCATCTCAATAACGAGAATTTACACTACAATATTTAAAAACTTGTGCTGGTGGTCATGGCTGTAATGAATATGTGTTTCAAAAACAATGAAAAAGCTGGCATTTTTAATTCGTTCTCTCGATATTGCATTATTTTTGAAACTTTTTCTTCCTAAAACTCGCATTTTTTGGGGAGTGCGTGCTTCTAATTTAGATTTAAGTCAATATGATTGGTTTGAACGAATTGTAGATAATTTTAGTGTTGAGAAATTAGTCGCACAAACTGAGAAAATATTATTGTAAATTATTACTGTAATTCTTCTTTAAAAGACTAACCAATCAAACAATTCTCGTGCAGATAATTGCCAATCTGTTAAGCAGTCTAAAACGGGTAAAATTTCCTCACCCGACTTGATTTCTGGTAGGCGATCGCGGGTAAAGATAGTAACCGAGCGATCTTGCGGTTCAACAAGCCATCCTAACTGAGAACCATGCTGCAAACAAAAGACAATTTTCCCGATA
>NZ_JACSWA010000457.1 GCF_016888125.1 Spirulina sp. CCY15215 | reverse complement strand
ACTATCAACTATCAACTATCAACTATCAACTATCAACTATCAACTATCAACTATCAACTATCAACTATCAACTATCAACTATCAACTATCAACTACTTACCTATCAACTATCAACTACTTACCTATCAACTACTTACCTATCAACTACTTACCTATCAACTATCAACTATCAACTATCAACTATCAACTATCAACTATCAACTATCAAATGAGCGGCATTTGCGGAATTTTTCAGCGCGATCGCCAGCCGGTGCATCGCCAACTTCTTCAAACTTTGACGAATTCGATCGCCGATCGCGGACCCGATGGGCAGAATATTTGGTGTGAAAATCATATCGGTTTGGGTCATACTCTGTTAATTACTACCGATGAGTCGATCACAGAACGACAACCTCTAACCCTAGACGGCAAAACCTTGATTACGGCTGACCTTCGCCTCGATGGACGCAAGGAACTCATTGCCAAATTAGGCGATCGCGCAACCGCGATCGCCCCCCATTCCCCCGATGTCCTTCTCCTTCTCCACGCTTATCAAATTTGGGGAGAAGACTGCTTAGAACATTTGCTGGGAGTGTTTGCCTTTGCGATCTGGGACGATCGCGCTCAAAAATTATTTTGCGCCCGCGATCGCCTCGGGGTCAAGCCATTTTTTTATGCCAATCTGGGGGATGTCTTTCTCTTCAGCAACACCCTCAACTGCTTGCATTTGCATCCTGCTGTTTCTCAACATCTCAATGAAGAGGCGATCGCGGATTTTCTCCTCTTTGGGTTCAATCATAACCCGCAAACAACGACCTTTAAAGACATTCAACGACTACCGGGAGGGCATTCTCTCACCGTCACTGGCGATCGCCTCTCTTTGCGCCGTTATTGGACTCTCCCGGTCCCAGAAATGATTCGCTATCGACAGCCAGAAACCTACATCGAACAGTTTCAAACCTTGTTAGATGAAGCCATAGGCGATCGGCTGAGAACCGAAAAAGTAGGCATCTTTTTCAGTGGCGGCCTCGACTCGACCAATATGGCCGCAACTGCCCTCGATGTTGCCAAAAGTAACAACTTTAACCTCGATCTGCAAGGGTTTACCGTCATTTACCGCGATCGCATCCCCGATCGCGAAGAAAAATACGCTCAATTAGCCGCCGATGCCCTTGAAATGCCCCTCCATTTCCTAGTCGCCGACGATTACCAACTCTTTCAAGGGCAAGAACTTCCCCACCTAAAAACCCCAGAACCTTGTCTTAATCCTTTTCCCCTCCAAGATGAGCATCAATACCGACAAATCGCCCAACACAGTCGCATCGGGCTGTATGGTGAAGGAGCAGACGAAGCCCTACGCGCCTCAAAAGTGATGGATTTATGGGGAAAAATGCCGGCGATCGCCTTGTTGGGAGATTTAGTAAATTGTCTGAAACGGGGTTTGCAGCCCCAATGGGGAACGGGAATTTTAGGGAAGGTTCGGCACTGGAAAAAGGAAAATAACGAGGATGACGGCTATCTGGACTGGTTTGATCGCGATTTTGAAAGGCGCTTGCAGTTGCGCGATCGCCTTCGCAGTACCAAAACCCCAGTAAAATCTCCCCATCCCTTTCGCCCCCAAGCCTATCAAGATTTACTGCAACCCATGTGGATGCTCAATTTTGAGGCTTCCGATCCAGGGTTTACCAGAATTCCTCTGGAAGTACGTTTCCCTTTTTTGGATCTACGCCTTTTGAACTATTTACTCTCCCTCCCGCCCTTCCCGTGGTTTATTAATAAGGAATTAGAACGAGCAACCCTATCTTGGCGCAGGGGACAAGGCGATCGCCAGGATCTGCCCGCCGCGATCGCACAACGCCCAAAAACCCCCCTCGCCGGACAACCGTTTTACACCTTTCTGCAAGCAGGTCAGCGACCTTGGGACGAATTGAAGGCGATCGATGCTATAAATGCTTATGTGGATGTAGAAAAACTTCTACAAGTGACCCGTCGGGAAAAATTGGATATTTATACAGCTTGGTGTAGTTTGCGCCCTCTCGGTTTGGGGCATTGGCTGCAACAATTTTGAGGAAAAGATATTTTATTTTTCTCTTCCAAAAATGAAAAAGATTTGTTAAGACAGACAAAGGAGAATTTTTATGGAGCAAGCAGCAATGTCAATCAACCCAAATTCTAGACGACCCTATCATAAACCCCAGTTGAAACTATACGGGGATATCAAAACTTTAACTCAAAGTTTTGCCGTTGAAGGAATTGCAGGGGATGGCTCGGGAATGAATGCTGTTCCCAATAAAACCAATTAAAAATGGGCAAAAGGAAGTTTACTTATCGAGTTTATGGCCTGACTTTATCGGCTAATCTTCCTATTCCTGGTTTAGTTCCTTTAACAAATGTAGAGACGTTTTCTAAAACGTCTCTATTCGCGAATGTATATTTAGGTGTTTTTCCCTCACTAACACAATTTGAGCGAAAAATATGGTATATCAGTTCAACAAACTGCGATACGGGAAAGCCTAATTTACAAGTTTGGCACTGTTGCGATCGCCTTCAGCCTTTGGAGAAAAGAACTCGGTTTTATTGGCAATATGGCGATGAAACCGAGTTTTTGATTCAGCGATCGCCTTTACAGATTTGGGCAAGATGGCCAGACTCTCTCACTTTGGAAGATACGGCAACTTATCTTTTGGGACCTGTCCTCGCTTTTGTGTTGCGATTGCAAGGGGTTCTCTGCTTGCACGCCAGCGCGATCGCCTTACAAGATAGTGCGATCGCCTTTATCGGGGCAGCAGGGGCGGGAAAATCCACGACGGCGGCGGCTTTTGCTCAACGAGGTTATCCCGTACTTTCCGATGATGTGGTGGCGCTAGACTGGCAGGAAAATACCCCTTTTGTGCGTCCTGCTTACCCTCGCTTGCGGTTGTGGCCGGAGTCCGTGGATTTCCTTTATGGTAGCCGCGATCGCCTCCCCTCTATTGTCCCCACTAATCCAACTTGGGACAAACGTTACTTAGATTTAATGCAGGAAAAGTATGCTTTTCAATCTTCTCCTTTACCCTTATCTTGCCTTTATCTTTTAGGAGGGAGACAATCTAACAATGCACCAAGAATTGAGCCAGTTTCTCCTCAACAAGCGGCGATCGCATTGATTGCCAATACTTCAACTAATTATCTCCTCGATCGCGATTTAAAAAAAGAAGAATTTGGCAGTTTAACGCATTTAGTGGCAGAAATTCCGGTCAAAAAATTATATCCTCATCGCGATCCCTCCTGCTTAGAACAATTAGTAGCAATGGTTTTACAAGATACAATTTAATCATTCAATTAAATTGTACTTCAACCAGAGAAAGATCGTCATCAAAGCGATCGTTAATATTGATCTCCTTAACGCGATCAATAATGCGATCGAGATGGCGATCGCCCTTTTGACAATAGTGTTTTAGCTCTTCAATAAACTCATCCAAACCCCACATACCCCCATTGGGAAGATCGAGTTCGTAAATCCCATCGCTAAAAAGATACAAACTCGCATTTGCAGCAATTTTCCAAGTGTTTTCCTGAAAATCTACATCCGGAAACATTCCAATCGGAAAACCTGGAGTTTTTAAAGATTCTACCCGCATTCCTCCTTCTGCTAACTCATCGGGAGAAAGCAAGATTGCTGGAGGATGTCCGGCACTCGCATAAACCAATTGGCGCGTTTTTTTATTGTAAACCCCATACCAAATCGTAAAATATTTATCATTTCGTTGGGTCATTTGAAATATTTCATTTAAACCCCGTAGAACATCACTCGGTTTGCGATAATTAACTTGCAATAGTCTTTTCGATCGCAATAAATTAATCACCGAAACCGAAGGCAATGCCGCCCGCAAACCATGACCAGAAACATCGAGTAAATACATCACCAAATGTTCGTTATCTAACCAATAAAAATCAAAACAATCCCCTCCCAATTGACTCGAAGGAATAAAGCGTACATCAATGGCAATATCTGTATCTTTTAGAGGTTCGGGTAAAATAGAACAAACATATTCAGCCGCTTCCGCCAATTCTGTTTCGAGGATTTGTTTTTGCTGTTGCAGATCGCTGCTGAGTTGGTGCAGGCGCAACCCCGATCGCACCCGTGCTTGTAATTCAAACATTTCGATAGGCTTGCACAAAAAATCATCGGCTCCTGCATCAAGACCTTCTACGCGATCTTCTACTGACCCTTTTGAGGTGAGCAAAATAAAAAACGTGGTGGAAAGTTCAGGAATCGCTTTAATATGAGAGCAAACTTGAATACCATTCATGCGGGGCATAACCCAATCGCAAATCATTAAACCCGGGGCAAGCTCCTTAGCCATGATCAATCCTTCTAAGCCATCGCTGGCGACGGAAACATCATAACCTCGGTTAGTCAAAGTACGCTTGAGCAACAGTTGAATCGCAGGGTCGTCGTCAACGATTAAAATTCGAGCCATAGCGGGTGCGATCGTTCAGGTCGTATAAGCTAAAAGAACATTCTTGGCGAATTGACTCCCCAAAAGTTAGAATCTTATGGTCATTCTAAACTAAGAATTCCCCAACAAAGTGCAAAACTGGAGTCGTGGGAAGGCAAAACCTCCCTCTAGAGTGTCGATCGCGATCACCGAGGACGATAAACTGTTGGAAAAACAAAAATTTTCTCTCCGAGTTTTCACTGATTTAGAGCAATCGAGCCAAGTTCAAGAGTGGTTTGATCGTAGTTGTGTTGTCTGCCTCGCCAAAACTGATAGGATTAAGTGTAAGTTGGCTTTAATCGAAGCCTTTACCAATGTCGTGCGCCACGCTCATCAGGGATTGCCTCGATATACCCCCATCGATTTAGAGGTAACTCTATCTCTCCATCAATTAGAGCTACGCATTTGGGATTTTGCGCCCCCTTTTGATTTTGATGCCCGTCTTCAAAAGGCTTTGGAGGCTAACGATAGCCTGTCGGGGGGAGGTCGCGGTTTAATTATTATCTATCAGGGTATGGATTTTGTCACATCTACCCGCACCGATGACGGGCGCAATTGTTTGCTGATGGTGAAACACTATGCTCAAGTTGAGGATGAGGGGGAAAGGGGATGAACTTTAATTTAGGAAGTTGGGCTAAGATCTAAGGAAAGAAGACATTTCCGAACTGGAAGCGATCGCCCTTTGATAAAAGGACTTATAGTTCATCTAAAATGTGAATCCTCTACTCTTGGCTCAAAAATGATCTAGTTCATCTCCTTGAAAACCATGACTCTCGCACCCCTAAAAACCCCGATTGTTTACCCCGAACCCGATGGCGAACCGATGGCAGAAAGTGACCCCG
>NZ_JACSWA010000456.1 GCF_016888125.1 Spirulina sp. CCY15215 | reverse complement strand
GGTTTTTTATTACGGTTATTATTACTACTGTAATGATTGAATATTATCGTAGTGGGAGCGTCTCGCTCCCTAGGTTTTTTATTACGGTTATTATTACGGTTAATTTTCCGGATTTGATATTATTTTCAAGGATTTCCCTTTAAAGCGCGATCGCAGTCTGCAATTAAATCTTCTACATTTTCCAACCCCACCGATAAGCGCAATAAACTATCGGGAGTGCGCGTATTTTTCCCTTCAATTGAAGCACGATGTTCAATTAAACTTTCCACACCCCCCAAACTGGTTGCTCGACGAAATAGCTTAACATGAGCAGCCATTGCAAATGCCGCTTCTTTTCCTCCTTTTAATTCAATAGAAAGCATACCCCCAAAACCCGACATTTGCTGTGAGGCGATCGCATAACCGGAATGGGTGGATAAACCAGGATAATGAACTCGCGCGATCGCGGGGTGTTGCTGCAACCAACGAGCCAATTTATCGGCATTTTCGCAATGTCCCTTCATGCGATAGGGTAAAGTTGCAATGCCGCGTAAAATTAACCAACAGTCAAAAGGTGAAGGAACCGCACCTCCTATATGTTGAATATGACGCACTTTCTCGAAAAAATCAGACTCTTTTTGAGCAATAATTGCCCCCCCCAAAACATCACTATGTCCCCCTAAATACTTAGTCGTAGAATGCACAATAAGATCGCATCCTAACGCAAAGGGTTGTTGCAATACAGGAGTCGCCCAAGTATTATCACAAACAGATAATGCCCCCACCTTGTGCGCGATCGCCGTTACTGCACCGATATCCGTTATCTTTAACATAGGATTAGAGGGGGTTTCCAGCCAAACCAAGCGCGTATCAGGGGTAATAGCCGCTTTAACCTCCTGCAAATTGGTCATGTCTGCAAACGTCACCTTTAACCCCCAAGGCTGCATCAGCGATCGCAATAACGTCCCCGTCCCCGAATAAGCATCATGGGGAGCCACCACGCGATCGCCGGGGTTTAATGCCTGAAAAATGCTCATAGTTGCAGCCGACCCAGAAGCAAAGGCCGACGCGACTTTTCCCCCTTCTAAAGCCCAGAGACAATCCTCTAACATGACCCGATTGGGATTGCGATCGCGAATATAATTATAATTGTGAGGATAACTCCCATCCGCTTCTCGCTCAAAAGTGGTTGAGAGATAGAGGGGAGGGACAACGGCTCCTGTGGCCGGGTCTACCTGTCGTCCTGCATGAATTGCGCGAGTTTCAATTTCCATCTTTCTCTATTCTTTGGCCAAAGTTTCTCGATCGGGATTTACGCAGCTAGGGAGAGATGCTCCCATTGTAGTTATAACCCGATCGCACTGCTTTAGAGTAAAATTGTGGGATAGCATTGACAATGAACGCGATCGCCCAATATTGAACTCAACCTAAAACGATGAGATTTATTAGCCCTAAAACCGACTTTGCTTTTAAGAAAATATTTGGTTCAAACGAGAGTAAAGATATCTTGATTAGCTTCTTAAACGCCCTAGTTTATGAAGGGCGATCGCAGATTCAAAATTTAGAGATCATCGATCCTTATACTGGAGGAAGTACCGTTGATTTAAAAGATAGCTATTTAGATGTTAAGGCTGTTCTTGCAGATGGAACGACAGTCATTATCGAAATGCAAGTCTTAAATGTAGCAGCCTTTGAAAAACGAGTAATTTATAACTTAGCCAAAACGTATAGTAATCAATTAAAATCTGGTCAAGGCTATACTTATTTAAAACCTGTTATCGCCTTAAATATAACTGATTTTAAGCTATTTGAAAAGACAGAAGAAATCATCACACATTTCAGTTTTAAAGAAAAAAAACAAGGCTTTGAATATCGCAAGGGTGAATTAGAAATGATTTTTGTTGAGCTACCCAAATTTAGAAAAAAGCTGGAAGAATTACAGAATTTAACAGAAAAATGGATATTTTTTATGAAAGAAGCACCTTCCTTGGATGCTATCCCTTCTGTACTCAGTGAAATTCCCGAAGTCGAGAAAGCACTCAATATTGCAAATCAAGCCAACTTGAGTATTAAAGAGCTAGAAGAAATTGATAAACGAGAAATGTTTATAGAAGATCGACGTGGTTCTATTGTTCTTGCTTTAGAAGAAGGGCGCGAAGAAGGGCGCGAAGAAGGGCGTGAAGAAGGGCGATTAAAATTGTTACGATTAATCTTTCAACTTCTCAGGCGCTTGGGAGAACTTTCAACTGAGGTTGAAGATGCAATAAAACGGCTTTCTCTCTCCGAATTAGAAGAATTAGGAGAAGCAAGTTTAGATTTTTCCAATTTAGAAGCACTATCAAATTGGTTGGAAATCCGAAACTAAGCATCGAGGATTAATTATCTTAGAAAACATCCATTACCAAATTTTAAGATGAAAGAAAGGAGAGAGAAAGCTCATGAGAAAAGCGATCGCTATTGGTGCGCGATCGCACCTGTCCCGTACAACCTGCAAGAATTTGTCATTTCTAAAGATCGCGATCGCCAAGAATATCGTACTAGCTAGTGTAAAATGTAAAAGCAGATAAAATTCACTGAATATTATAACTTATGTTGAGATCGAATTGGCAAATTTCATCTGTAAAACAATTTCCCTTGGAAATTATACTTATCATAGTAGGAGTTTTTCTACTATCTTTTTCGCATTTATTTGTTCGATTTAGCGAACAGGAAATTAGTCCTGTTACTATAACCTTCGATCGCTTCTTTGTCTCTACAGCTATCCTAACTCTAGGATATTTTGTTCAATCTCTGATTAAATTTCCCGTTGCTGAGAGTAGCCTTCAGCGTCCAACTCGCCAAGCAATTCCTTTGTTTATTATATCCTCTATTTTAGGTTCATTAACCGCAGGACTTTTAGCCTTATCTTTGCTATATACCAGCATTGCGAATGCTAGTACATTCTGTAGTTGTACCCCCATTTTTGCAACTTTGGGAGGTTGGTTATTCCTGAAGCAAAACTTTAGCGGTCGATTTTTATTGGGCATGGCGATCGTCATCTGTGGGAGTATTTTAATTAGTATTGAAGGCTTTCAAGAATCTAGTCTAACTTGGATTGGTGATCTGTTAGCTTTACTCTCGGCTCTTACTTATGCTGCTAATTATTTGGTGCGGGAAAAACTAAGGGCAGATTTTTCATCTGACACTATTCTCTATTGGTATTGTCTCTGTAGCAGTCTTCTCCTTTTTCCCATTACTTTGGTCATGGGAGATCAATTTTTTCCCCGAACTTTACCGGTTTGGCTGGCGATCATTGGCTTAAGTCTTTTCTGTCAAATTATTGCTCAAATGCTTATAATTAATAGTCTCAAGAAATTTTCCTCGGGCTACATTACTTTGTTCCAAAAACTAGGACCTATTATTAGTGCTTGTTTAGCTTGGCTATTTTTTGGAGAGGTAATCAGTTTGCTCAATGGGCTATCCGTTGGTATTGTAGTTTTAGGTATATATCTTGCTAGTACGAGTCAAGTTTCAAAATCTGAGGAAAAAGCTCATGAAACAACCGCATAAATTTAGGAATCTTCCCCTCATTCCTAAAGTAGCGATCGCTCATTTACCGACGGCGATAGAACCAATGCCAAGGCTTACCGCAGCGCTAAAAGGTCCAGAATTATGGATTAAACGGGACGATCAAACAGGTTTGGCAATGGGAGGAAATAAAACGCGAATGTTAGAAAGATTTCTCGCAGATGCCCAGCAAAAACAAGCGCGATCGCTCATCACGAGAGGGTCATTAGTCTCTAATCACTGTCGTCAAACTGCAGCCGTTGCTGCCAAATTTGGACTGAAATGTATCTTAGTGATTAAAGGATTTCCTCCTCGAATAAGGCAGGGTAATCTATTTTTAAATCAACTCATGGCAGCCCAAATTGTTTTTACAGAAGGACGCTGCCCAGATAAGGTTTTGTTAGAAACCTTTGAAGATGCTCAAAAAATGGGCTTAAACCCCTATCTTATTGCCTATGGAGGAGCCCATGGATTAGGCTCTAGTGCTTATTGCGATGCAGTACAAGAATTAAACAATCAAGGCGGAAATTATGATATTATCATTGTTCCTACTTCTTCGGGTGCTACCCAAGCCGGATTAATATTTGGTTCTTGGTTTTATGGATTAAATACGCAAATTTATGGTATTAGTGTTGATGAATCATCAGCATATTTGACCGACAAAATTCTCTCTCTCCTAGAGAATTTACAGACTCTTTATCAGCTTGACAATTTACCCGATCGCTCCCTTATTATGGTGAATGATGATTATTTGGGGGATGGTTATGCAGCGATCGGCGATCGGGAAAGAGAGGCCATTCATTTGTTTGCTCAATATGAAGGAATCTTGCTCGATCCAGTTTATACTGCACGGGCAGCCGGTGGACTAATCGATCTAATTCGCACGGGAAAAATTAAGTCTCAGGAAAAAGTTGTTTTCTGGCATACGGGAGGTTTACCCTCTCTATTTGAAATGGCAGAATCTCTACAATAAAACTAATCTCTAAAATTTATCTAGATTTAATGAATTTTCCCCTATAAACTATCAAGTTTAGGTAAAACTGAGATGATTATCAAAGAATTAACACCTGATAACAGCTTAAATTCTAGCAAGATTGCGCCTAACTTTTATGAAGAGGTTTTCAACTGTTTTCAAGAGTTTAAAACCTTATGGCATAGATTACAAAAGTACGCGCAGAATGTACAGCCAACTTGGGGAACAACCTTGGCTGAAGGGGTTGCATTGCATCAATTACCCCAGTTAAGCGATCGCCTTTTGCCTGAGATAGTCAATGTTATCTTTGGTGTTACAGAGAGTGAGATTATTGCTGCTATTTGTTATCTTTGGGAAAATTGTCAGCTTAAAGCAGAAGCATCTGCTGTCTTGCCGATCGCCGCTTATTTGGCGAATCCTAGTTTTTTTAGCCGATATCAGCAAGTCTATTTCTTTATTACAGGAGGAAACATTGAAGACGATCTCTTTCATAAAATTCTGAGGGGAAATGTGACTCAATAACCTGTATTTTAAACCTAACGTGAATATCAAGAAAAACTATGTTGCCAGAAGTATCAAAAATATGTCAAGATACTTAAATTGGGTGTTTTATTCATCCTTCCTCCCGAAACAATTCTTTTGCTGCAATGAGTGCGTCTTCCCCCAAATCCACAACGACTAAAGCCCCCAAACAACCTCCCCACGAAGACTATCGCCACTTGGATCGAGAGCAACTCTCCCCCATGATGCAGCATTATATTGCCACAAAAGAAGAGTATCCCAACGCACTTTTACTCTATCGGGTGGGAGATTTTTTTGAATGTTTCTTTCATGATGCAGTTAAAATCGCACAAGAGTTAGAACTGGTTCTCACGAGCAAGGAAGGAGGAAAAGGGATTGGTAGAGTGAGTATGACGGGAGTTCCCCATCATGCCTTAGATCGCTACACGGCAATGTTAGTAGAAAAAGGCTTTGCTGTTGTCGTTTGCGATCAAGCGGAAGATGCTGCGATCGCTGCTTCGGAAAAGCGCATGGTTAAGCGAGAAGTACAACAAGTTCTCACACCAGGTACTTTAACCGATGATGGGATGTTGGCCGCGCGACGCAATAATTATCTGGCTTCCGTTGTCATTGCTAAAACCCATTGGGGACTTGCTTATGCTGACATTTCTACGGGGGAGTTTTGCACCACCCAGTCGCAAAATTTAGAATCTCTCAGCATTGAATTACAACGCTTACAACCGTCGGAAATTCTCTATCCGAGTAATGCGATCGATATTGGTCGTTTATTGCGTCCTGGGGAAACATCTGAAGACCTTCCGGAAGGGCTTCCTCCTGAATTTTGTTACTCTTTGCGTCCTCAGAAATACTTTCACGCGACAGAAGCAAGAAACCGCCTTTTAGAAACCTTTAAAGTGAGTTCTTTAGAAGGAATGGGCTGCGATCGCTTAACATTAGGAATTCGTGCTGCTGGTGGCTTATTACAATACCTCGAAGATACGCAAAAAGCAAATCAAGTTCCTTTGCAACCTTTACACACCTATTCCCTCGCTGATTATCTCATTCTCGACCCGCAAACTCGTCGTAATTTAGAAATCAATCAAACCGTAAGAGATGGGAGTTTTAATGGCTCTTTATTATGGGCGATCGATCGCACGAATACCGCAATGGGAGGGAGGGCTTTGCGTCGTTGGTTTATGGAGCCGTTATTGGAAATTAAGGGCATACAAGCGCGTCAAGAAAGCATTGGCGAATTAACAGAAAATCATGCGCTGCGGGAAGATTTACAGCAAATATTACGACAATTTTACGATTTAGAACGTTTATCGGGACGAGTGGGATCGGGACGCACTACGGCTCGAGATTTAGTCAATTTAGCTGACTCTTTGGTGCGATTATCTGACTTAGAAGAACTTGCTTGTTTGGGGAATTCTCCTTATTTACGAAGACTGCACAAAATTCCTCCAAGTTTGCAAGAATTAGGCAGGCACGTTTTAGCAAATATGGTAGAATCTCCTCCTCTTCATGTTAAAGAAGGAGGACTCATTCGCGATGGAATTAACCCCTTATTAGATGAGCGTCGCCAACAATTGGAAGAGGATCGGCAATGGTTGGCCAATTTAGAAATTACGGAGCGAGAAAGAACGGGAGTTGCTAAATTAAGGGTAGGATATAATAAAACTTTTGGTTATTATATTAGTATGCCTCGCAATAAGGCAGGAGATGCTCCAGAAAACTACACCCGCAAACAA
Organism: Spirulina sp. CCY15215; assembly: GCF_016888125.1. Classification (GTDB taxonomy): domain Bacteria; phylum Cyanobacteriota; class Cyanobacteriia; order Cyanobacteriales; family Spirulinaceae; genus CCY15215. The sequence goes on along the minus strand of NZ_JACSWA010000456.1, from coordinate 4,230 downwards.
ACTTTACTGAATGAAGAACGATATATTACTTCAGAATTAAAAGAGCGGGAAACGCGCATTTTAAGCGCTAAAGAAGATTTGAGTAATTTGGAGTATGAGATTTTTACTGAATTGCGCTTAGAAGTGGCAGAAAAGGCACAAGAAATTCGCAATATTGCTCGGGCAGTGGCTGCAATTGATGTTTTAGCAGGGTTAGCAGAAGTGGCAATTTTACAAGGCTATTGCTGTCCAGAAATATCTCAAGATAGAACTATAAAAATTGTTGAAGGTCGCCATCCTGTGGTTGAAAAAAGATTGGGACAAGGATTTTTTGTTCCCAATTCTGCTGCAATGGGATACAATAAAACAGAGTCAGAAAATCCCGATTTGATTATTTTAACTGGACCCAATGCCAGTGGAAAAAGCTGTTATCTTCGGCAAATTGGTTTAATTCAACTCATGGCACAAACGGGCAGTTATGTGCCTGCAACGTCGGCAAAATTGGGGATATGCGATCGCATTTTTACTCGCGTTGGTGCAGTGGACGATTTAGCCACAGGACAATCAACGTTTATGGTGGAGATGAATGAAACAGCAAATATCCTCAATCATGCTACTCCTAAATCCTTGGTTTTATTGGACGAAATTGGACGAGGGACGGCAACTTTTGATGGATTATCTATTGCTTGGGCTGTAGCAGAATATCTCGCTTCTGAAATTAAATCTCGCACAATCTTTGCCACGCACTACCACGAATTGAACGAATTAGAAACAATTTTAGAAAATGTGAAGAATTATCAAGTTACAGTCAGAGAATTACCCGATCGCATTGTTTTTTTGCATCAAGTTAGTCCAGGGGGGGCCGATCGCTCTTATGGTATTGAAGCAGGAAGATTAGCGGGTTTACCCGACTCGGTAATTAGTCGTGCTAAACAGGTGATGGGACAGATTGAAAAACATAGTAAAATTGCTTTAGGGTTACGAAAAGGAATTACAAAGAAAGAAGAAAATATAACTCGCGATAATGGTAAAAGAATGGAACAGTTAGATATTTTTGAATCGTAGGGGTTTGGTCTCCAAACCCTTATTCAGATAATAACTTAACAAAAAAAATCAAAAATAGTTCAATTTTTCCTTGACAAGATTGACTTGACAATGATATTCTAACAGAGTGGGAATCTGTGCGTTCCTGCGAACCCGTTTTCAATCGGAAAAATAAGAGATCGCGGTACAATTTAATCTGATTGAAGTTCAGAAATATAGATCGGTAATAAAATTGTTCATATTATCACGATACGTCAGAGGATCGCGAGACAAACCAACAGAGGATTACCTTAATCATTACCCTATAATTCTTAACAAAAAAAAGCCAAAAATAGTTCAATTTTTCCTTGACAAGATTGACTTGACAATGATATTCTAACAGAGTGGGAATCTGTGCGTTCCTGCAAACCCGTTTCCAATTGGAAAAATAAGAGGGCGATCGCAACATTAAACTTTATCCAAATTCAACGCATCCAATAACAAATCTGCCCCAAATCTTACCGCATCCGTACAAGGTAAACCCGTTTCCTTCTCAACATCAGCGATCGCCATTTGTGCCTCTTTTTCGCTTAAATGAAACGTATTCAGGGCGATCGCCTTCACTTCCCCACCTGTAAAAGCACCTCCCGCCCTCACTAAATTCTCATAGGACTTAACTACTTCTGATAAAGGAGGGATGAAAACATCAGGACAATCTCGAATCGTTTTTTGTCCGGCTCGATGTACTAAAATTAACCCCGTCGGCTGACTGCCACGAATTAAAGGTAATGTTGCCGTAGAACCGGGATGAAGTAAAGATCCCTGCCCTTCAATCAACAGCAAATCGCAGTGAGATCCTAACGCGATCGCCGCCCTTTCCACCGCCCCAGCCGCAAAATCCACCCGGATCGCATCCAAAGGAATCCCCTCCCCCACGATCGCCAGTCCCCCTTGTCCCGTCGCCAAAAACCGCGTCGAAATGCCCCGTTTTTGAGCAACTTTTCTTAACTCCAAACTGGTTGACATTTTACCGATCGCCATATCCGTCCCCACCGTCAGAATTCTCTCACAAGTTAGCGATCGCGCCCTACCCCGACCAATACTCAACCCCGAAGGTTCTTGACGAATATCCCAAATCCATTGCCCCTCGCGCAATTCCCCCGCAATTTCCCCCATTGGACTATGGAGACCATTGACCACGGATAACCCCGCTAAAACAGCCTCTTTGACCTCTTGCTGCCACTCCTCCGGTAGAATACCCCCAGAAGGAGCAATGCCAATTAACAAAACATCGGGTTGATAGGCGATCGCCTCCCCCACGGAAGCGACAATAGGAATATCCCCAGGAATGCCCGTTAATGCCCCTAAAGACCCCCCCGCATGGCCGCGATCGATAACCGCCGCCACAGTCGCTTCTCCATAGCGCAAAAACGCCAAACCCGTCTTCCCCGAATGCCCGCTAATCCCGTCATGTAATAAAATCGCCACGCGATGGTTTTTGGTTAATCTCATGCCAACTCAATCCCCAAACCCGGTAAATTTCTTGGTACTAATCGCCCATTATCTAATATTGCTCCCCGAAACGGATCGTCAACTAAATTTAAGTGACTGTCAAGATCGATATAATCCGCATAAGATGCCAGTTGAGACATAGCCGTATTCGCCAAAGCACTATCAGAATAACAACCATACATGATTTGCAGATTTAATATCTTAGCAATCCGAATCATATTCAGAGCCTCCGTTAGTCCTCCGGATTTCATGATCTTAATATTAATACCATGAATGCAATGCGCCAAACGCAAAATATCGGCACTATTAAAACAACTTTCATCAATAAAAATCGGCAAAGGAGACTTTTCATATAAAATAGGAAAATCCTTTTCTGCGGCGACATTTAAAGGTTGTTCGAGATGGCAAACCCCTCGTTCTGCAAGCCACTGGGACATTTTAATCGCATCAGACAAACTCCAGCCCCCATTGGCATCAACGCTTATTTCTGCCTGGGGTATTTCTTCTCTCACAGCGAGGAAAAGAGCGCGATCGCATTCAATGCCCTCGGGACTGCCCAATTTTAATTTAAACACCTTTGCATCTATGGATTGTTGCCACAGATGAACTCTTTCCTTCGCCTTTTCTGGGGAACTAATTCCCACAGTTACTGAAGTAGGAATAATGCGACTTAAATCTAAACCCCACAACTTCCATAAAGGTAAATAAGCACGTTTTCCCAACCAATCATAGAGTGCCATATCGATCGCCGCCCTGACTGCGCTTGATGTTTTCGCCTCTTGTAAAACCCCCTCAATTTTTTGCCGTTCTAAAGGCGTAAACTGTTCCAAACTGGGAAGAATAACCTTTAATTCCTCAATTAGCGCTTCCGGACCGATTTGGCTTTTTGTTAGGATTGAAAAAGGCGTTACTTCTCCCCAACCTTCGAGTCCATGATGCTGCAATCTTACCCAGATATTGGTATTACCCGCACTCGTCCCTCGACTAATTGTGAGAGGGACTTGCTTGCGGACTGTAAAGGTTTGGAATTTGATTTGCATTGGTTCTATTGGAGAATATTTGGGTACAGGATTGCGATCGTGACGATCTTTACTTAAATTTAACTTGATTCCAACATTTGGATTATGTTTGGATTATGATAGATAGACTTCGTTAAAATTTTCTCTAGTCTCATGGGTATTTGTCGTCAATCCCTTCTCTCTCATCCTCTAGCTTATTGGTTTTCTGTTCTAGCTTTGGTATTCACGGCGATCGCAACACCGTCAGCCAAAGCAGAGATAATTTCTGGAATCATCAATGATGGCACGGGAACAATAGTAGCACCCCAAGGCAGTCAATTTGATATTACAGGAGGAACCACTGCGGGAAATAACTTATTTCACAGTTTTCAAGAATTCGGTCTTTCTGCGGGGGAAATTGCCAACTTTATCTCTAATCCCAATATTCAAAATATTCTCAGTCGCGTTGTCGGTGGAAATCCTTCCCTCATTGACGGTTTAATTCAAGTAACTGGGGGGAATTCTAACTTATTTTTGATGAACCCTGCGGGAATTGTTTTTGGGAGTAATGCCAGTTTAAACGTACCGGGAGATTTTACCGCAACCACAGCAACGGGAATTGGTTTTGGCAATAATCAATGGTTTAATGCTTTTGGAGAAAACAATTACACAGAATTAACAGGAATCCCTTTTCAATTTGCCTTTGATGTTTCCCAAC
>NZ_JACSWA010000455.1 GCF_016888125.1 Spirulina sp. CCY15215 | reverse complement strand
AAAGAGAAATCTGACAAGCCATTCTGACCAGACTAAGTACCCCGCGTACTACGTTATTTGGGTCACGACACCTGGGAATGCGAAGCTAGTTCCCCGCCCTGTCGTTAGCAGTTAAACAATTTTAAGGTCACTGAAATAGTGCTGCTAACCTAACAAGCCCTAATAACCTTGCGGTCAGACCTACCGGAACAATCGAATTCGCCTAGGGAATGCTGACCAAGAGAGTCGAAGCTAACATCACCCCGCAAGGGAGGCTCGAAAGAGCAAAACACCGTTATGCGTACAGGGTTGTTTAGTTAGATACAGTAATTGTCCTGTTAAAAGTGCAATACAAAAGCACCCTAATTAAACAACTCCAAGGCGATAA
>NZ_JACSWA010000454.1 GCF_016888125.1 Spirulina sp. CCY15215 | reverse complement strand
CTCTAGTCGGATGCTTCGCGATTTCCTTTGTTGGTCTCGCTAACCCTACCCAAATCAAAGATTATGGGTAGGGACTGCACTCGACATTTTGTTCAAATCTCTCGTTTCGATAATTTCGCGCCTTTTTCTTCATAGAAAGAAAGGGTTTTCAGTAATTGTAAAGCGGATTCGTAAGATTCTTCGATTAACTCTTCTCGTTCTTCTGGAGTATCGACTAAATCCTCCTGTACCAGTTGTAGAAGACCTAACATGGCATTCAGTCGTGTTCTCACTTCATAGGATAGTCGCGTTCTGAGTTCGTGAGAAGCTCGCAAGGATGCTCGGATCAAGGCGGCATTGGTTGGGAGTACGATCTTCTTGGCTTTTTTCTTGCCAAATTGCATTTCGTATAATTTGGCATACTGCCCGTTGAGGGCGAGTAATTCTTCATGGTTGCCTAATTCTACAATGCGTCCTTTTTCCATCACGGCAATTTTATCGGCTTGCTGCACGGTGGAAAGGCGGTGGGCGATCGCAATGGTGGTGCGATCGCGGCAAAGTTCGTCAATGGCTTCTTGTACTAATCTCTCGGAAATGGTATCTAAAGCACTGGTGGCTTCATCAAGAATCAAGATTTCCGGATCTTGTAAGAGGGCGCGGGCAATGGCTAGGCGCTGTCGTTGTCCTCCGGAAAGCATTACCCCGCGATCGCCGATTTCTGTCTCAAATCCTTGGGGCATTTCCATAATAAATTCATAGGCATTGGCACGTTTTGCGGCATCGATAATCTCGGCTTCTGTTGTCTCGTTTTTGCCGTAAGCAATGTTATAGGCAATTGTATTATTAAATAAAAAGGTTTCTTGACTAACAACCCCCATTGCCCTTCGCAGGCTGCGAAGCTGAAAATCTTGCAGATTGATGCCATCTAATGTGATGCTTCCTGCGCTGGGATCGTAGTAACGGGGAATTAAATCGACTAATGTTGATTTTCCTGCCCCAGAGGAACCGACTAAAGCAACGGTTGTTCCTTTGGGTATCCATAAATCAATATCTTTTAAAACTGGTTCATCATGGCCGGGATAAGCGAAGGTTACTTTTTCAAAGCAAATGCCTTGTTTGAGAGATTGAAATTGCCTCTCTCCTTTCTTCATAATGGGTTTATTATCCCGTCGTAGAAAATCAGCAACAATAGCGGCACTGTAAGCAACATTGGCAAATCTACTGCGATCGCCGTTTAATTGTCCGACAATGGGGAGCAGGCGAAAGAGAGTGACTAAGTAAATCAAAAGAATCGTTGAAACCGATTGTAGGCGATCGGCAAAGAGGTAACGTCCGATAATAACAATGGCTAAAACAATGAGAATTCCTGCGATTTCATTAATGGGACTAATAATGGCATAATTTGCTTGGGCTTTGAATTCAGCTTGCTCTCGTTCACGGATAAATCTGGCAATTCTTTGATATTCTGAATCCTCCATACTTGCTGTTTTAATTAAACGGATGCCCGAAAGAATTTCTAATAGTTTTCCTGAAAATGCGCTGGATTTTTGCGAGACAATTTTTCCATAAGCCTTGGCTTGTTTGATCAGATATTGATTGCTTAATGCGACACATCCTAAGAGAAATATTGCGATGGAGGTAAGCTGCCAAGATAAAAATAACAAAATCCAGAGGAACACGAAAATAGTAATGGCAGATGTAAGCATTTTGAGGGCAAATTTAATTGCACTTACTGTTCGTCCAACTTCTTGATTCAAAAAGTTAATAATATCGCCTACTTTCGTTTTACTATAATAATCGAGGTCTACTTCTAAGAGGAGTTTTAGACCCTCTAGACGCATTCCATTGACTAAATATTGAGACAAATAACTCGCAATAATAGTTGTTAAATAAATTGTGAGATTTTTGAGAATAATCGCGAATAAAACCACTGCCAGCATCGCTAGATATTTCCAATCTCCGGGAAAGCGATCGAAAAAAACAAATATCTTTTGTAAAAATGCGGGTCCTTTTTTTAAAATTTGGTCATCTTGACCGAGAAACCCCAACATGAGAGGAACAATTAAAGCGGTACTGACTCCGTTAAAAATTGCACTCGAAAATCCAGAAAGAATGGTCAAAACCACTAAAACTGGATGCCGAAAGGCAAATTTGAGCAATAATCGATTGGGAGTCATTGGTTTATCCAGAAAGATTCGCGATCGCCTCTTTTAGAATAGCAGCCATAGCATCAACACTATAATACTGCACGCATCTTTCTCGTGCTTTGCGTCCACGGGCGATCGCTTCGTCGTAATTTTGGAAAATCGCCTCAATCTGCGTGGCAATTTGTTGAGGGGAACTGGGATCGGCAAGAAACCCTGTTTCCCCTAATATATCAGGAATATCGCCAACACGAGTAGAGATGACAGGTTTGGCCATAGCCATGCCATCTCCAAGTTTAATGGGGAACTGCGCTCGGGCGACGGGGGTATCCCGTTGGGGAACAATAACAATATGAGCGGCTGCAACGACTTCGGGCATTTCATCTAAGGGAATCGATGGTAGTTTAATCAGCCACGGTTTCCCTTTCTCTAACAATTGTTCCAGATAACCGTCGCCTATTGGCGTTCCTCCGACTAAGACAAATCGCAAATCTGGGCGATCGAGTAAGTTTAAGGCCTCGATAACATCCTCGATGCCTTTATGAGGTCGTGCGGTGCCAGGAAACATTAAAACACGGTATTCAGACAGTCCATATTTTGCGCGACTTTCTTCCGGATTAAATTTTTCTGGATCGAATAAACGGGTATCTTTGCCATTAGGTAGATAAATACCGCCATAGCGATTTCGCAAAAATTCTGTATCAATGGTAACAAGATCGGCTTTGGCGACGAGTTGTTCGCACCAGCGTAAATAAAGGGGATGTTGGGGATCTCGCAATGCTCCATTTTTTTTGAGAATATCTCGAGCGACTTTTTTCGGGTTGGCTTGATATTGCCAGTCATCACCCCCAAACCAACTTAATTCCCAATCATCAATATCTAAGAGAAGAGGGCGTTTCGAGAGAAAACGTTTGAGTAAACCAATGCCAAAGCTGGTGGGTTTGGGTTTAACTGCATAAATAATATCTCCATCGATCGCCTGGATAAGCTCTTGGACAGACTGAAAAAATTGCGGATAGTTACAGCCTTTAACCCACTGAAGCGGAAGGTCTTTGGGGGGAATAGGATAGAGTTGTTCTTCAAACAGACAACCAAAAACTTTGACGTTAAAATCCAGTTGTTGCAAAACTTTAGCTAGGAGATAAACCCTTGTTGCTGCTCCACCATGTAAGTTTGGCGATAGTAAGGAAATTTTAGTTTGCGAAGACATAAGCAAATATTTATTTATATATATCTTGAACTAGATCGAGGTGGCAAAATAATCGGCGATCGCCTGTTGAATTTCTTCCTTAAATTTTGCAGTTGAGAAGAGATTATTTCGCGGTTTTAGTTGTGCTTTCAGAGATTCTTGCTTGCTGCGATCGCTTAAAACACTAGCAATTTTTTCCACCGCTTCGTTAGGATTGCTAAATAATAATTCCTCATTCTCTGACCCGACAATTTCAACTTGTCCCCCTTGACTACGCACAAAGGGAATTGCACCTGCTTTCACCATTTCAGCAATAGAAATGCCAAAGGGTTCTTTTTTATAGTGAATACCATATTTACATCGTGCTAAAACTTTGACATATTCTGCATAGGGTAAGTTTTGATAGAGTGTAATCCAATCAGAATTTTCCATAATTGTCTTGTATAGCCGACGTTGATACCCCACGGCATAAGTTCCTCCTCCTCCTCCTGTTAAGTATAGTTTAATCTCGAAACCGCGATCGCGCACTTGCTTTAAAATTTCAATAACACGGTGGGGTTCTTTCGCTTTGGTCAGTCTTCCACTACAAATGAAAGCATTTTCTTTAGATTCCCAAGCTATATCCTGAACATCTAAGACAACAGGAGGATAAATAACTTTTGATTCGCAACCATAAACTTTTTTAACAGTTTCTCCGACAACCAGAGAATTAACCAAACACAAATTGCTTTTGAGGGAAGAGAGAGAAAAATCAGAAATTTTATGAGCGAGAGCATTGCCTTCAATAACTTTTACCCAGTGAATGTATTGAATACCATTCCCTCCTAAATCAGTAGCATTATAACCGGAAATTGGTAGATCGTATTCGGAGCAATGTTTTTTAAAGATACGAATCAAGAAGTGAAATAATAACATTCTCGCTAATCCATTATTGGCAACCAAAAAATGAATAAGTCTGTGAAATCTAACATCAAAAACAACTCGGATTTTTAGGCGATCTTTTGTCAACTGAGTTCCATACATGGAATTTAGTTTATCGAGATCGATATCCGTGAGGGTAAATAGGGTTAATTCATAATTTTCTTTGAGTGCTTCTAAGATCCAAAGTCCAACGGCTTCTGCTCCCCCACCCATAAAAAGGGGATAAAATAAAACGATTTTGGGGAGCTTATTCACATCCATCTTGATTAATATTCAGTAACTACGAAACGAGATCGGGTTCTTGCAGTTTGGCGATCGCAACTTGCTAGAAAAAGCAATTTATTCAGACTCTTTCTTTTTAGGATGAAAGCGAATACCGACAAAAAGATCGTAGAGAAAGCCCCAAAAATCTTTTCCTTGAAAAATCCCCAAAGATAGAGGACTCCCCTTTGATTCTAACAGAGGTTTTGTGGCGCGATAAGCGGGCTGGTATTTATACCAAGGAATTGATGGCCAGAGATGATGAACAAGGTGGTAATTTTGTCCCATAATCATCAGATTGAGAATAGGACTGGCATAGACGCGGGCATTTTTCCAGCGACTTTGTTCGCGAAAGGGACGATGGGGGAAATAATCAAAAAAGAGTCCCAAGGTAATTCCCACCACTAGGGCTGGAACAAACCAATAGTCAACAATATAAGAGAAAAAATCATAGTAAATGGAAACTCCAATCAAAGTTGCTACAGATAAGCGACTGAGAAACCATTCGAGGAGTTCGTGCTTGCGCCATAAGCGACGCTTGAAAAAGAAGACTTCGTGATAGAAAAAACGCGGTGCAATGAGCCAAAGAGGACCGCAGGTAGAGACGAAATGATCTGGGTCATTGTCAGGATCGTTAACGTTGGCGTGGTGTTGGAGGTGAACGCGGGTAAAGACGGGGAAGGCAAAACCCAGAATTAAAGCGCTAATATGTCCTAAAGCAGAATTTATAATCCGGTTTGCGTGGGCGGAATTATGAGAAGCATCGTGGATGACTGAACCCGATAGATGCAAGGCAAGAACATTGAGCCAAAAACTCAACCAATGAGGCCAATTCCAGAGGAAATAACCTCCACTTGATGTGGTAAGTAGAATTACTGCCGTCATACACAGGAGAACATTGGGATTAAACCCCCCTGGTGCGAGTAAAAATTCTTTGGGAACGCTCAGAGGCTTTTGCGCCACCTGCATCGTCTGCCTTGCTCCTTTAACTTAAAGTTTATTTGGGTATTGTAGGATAGAACGGGTTTAAATTAAGAATGATGAAGAAAACTAATCAATTTTGACCCATTCTCTAAGATTTCTCGGTTAGATTGCCATTTCTGTTTTGATGGGGAGAGTCCCCTGCGATCGCTTTCCTTTTGCTTTAAAAAGGGTCTTCCTCATCTTCATTTTCCCTGCGCCAGCGCGATCGCGTTAAGCGAATCTCTTCATAACTATACTCATCCCCCAAAGCGTCTCGAATGGGGGTTAAGGCTTTCTCTCCGACTTTTTCAATTGCGGCGATAATTATTTTTTGTCGTTCTGGGGGAACGAGGCGATCGAGGTCGATGGGCGATCGCATTTCGATTAATTCGCTTAAATGAGAAGAGATTGTACTGGGACGCAAACCACGCTCGATGGCGATTTCTTCTAAGTTTAACCCTTGTTGATATAAACCCAAGGTGATCATTTGCGTATCAGAAGCAACGGGAACAGGTGGTTTGTGTTGTTGGCAAAACTCGCGAATTTCCGAGATAAAGCGATCGCCGTAGCGGTCCATTTTTTGCGCCACCACCCCAGGGATTTGGGCAAAATCGGCTCGGGTTTGGGGGCGTTGTTGTGCCATAACCCGCAAACTAGAATCAGCAAAAATCACATAAGGGGCAACAGATTGAGTATCTGCGAGGTTTTTTCGTAATAAGCGCAGGCGATCGAAGAGTAATTCGGCTTCTATTTTCCGAGGATTTGCTTCTGATTCTGTTTTCGCTGCCGTTTTTTGAGGCACAGCAATGTTAACCGATCGCTGTTTTCTGAGAATTTCCCAACTTTTTTTATTTAACTTTAAAACCGGATAACCATCGGTTGTTGACCCCAATAGTCCTTGATGCAGCAGCGATCGCGTTAAATGTTTCCATTCATCTACACTTCTATCTTTCCCAATCCCGTAAGTCGAAAGTAAATGATGTCCATAATCTAAAACTCGTTTTTTATTCGCTCCTCGCAATACATCAACAATATGGTTCGTACCAAATTTTTCCCCACAGCGATACACGCAAGAAAGAAACTTTTGTGCCTCAATTGTCCAGTCTTCAATCGGTTGTGGATTGCGGCAATTATCGCAGTTTTCACAGTTACCTGAAAACCGTTCTCCAAAGTAACGCAATTGAATTGTGCGACGACATTCTGCCCCTTCTACATAGTCTACAATTTGGTTTAATTGCTGTCTGGCAACGCGCTGTTCATTCTCATCGGGTTTTTGGTCGATGAGATAATCAATGCGGGGTTTATCTCCTGGACTATAGAAAAGAATACAGCTTGCAGGTTCGCCATCTCGTCCTGCCCGTCCTGATTCTTGATAGTATCCTTCTAAGTTTCGCGGTAAGTCATAGTGGAAAACAAAACGCACATCAGGTTTATTAATACCCATGCCAAAAGCAACAGTTGCCACAATCACTTGTACATCATCTCGGATAAAATGATTTTGATTTTTGCTTCTTTTTTCCGACTCCATTCCGGCATGATAGGGAAGGGCTGAAATGCCATCCTTTTCCAGTCGAAATGCAATTTCATCGACCTTGCGACGACTCAAACAATAAACGATTCCCGATGCTCCTTTTTGCAGACGAATCGCATTCAAAAGCTGATTGTAACTTTGACGCTCTTTTCGCTTAACTCCATAGTATAAGTTAGGGCGATTAAAACTAGCAATATAAATACTCGGACTATTAAGAGTAAGTTGTGTGCAAATATCCTCCCGCACGCGCTTAGTTGCTGTTGCAGTAAAAGCTAAAACCGGAATATTGGCATAGCGTTGACGCAGTTGTTTGAGTTGGCGATATTCGGGGCGAAAATCGTGACCCCAAGCAGAGACGCAATGTGCTTCGTCTACAGCAAAAGCGGAAATTCCCACCCGCGATCGCAGGACTTCCAAAAAAGGCAAAAAAGACTCGCTTAACAATCTCTCAGGGGCAATATACAGGAGTTTAATTCTCCCTTTCAAAATTTCTTGTTCTCGCGATCGCACTTCTTCTCGCTCTAAACTACTATTAAGAAAAGTCGCTCCGATCCCATTATTCAACAAGGTGTCTACCTGATCCTGCATCAGGGCAATTAGAGGAGAGACCACTACAGTTAAACCTGGTTTGAGCAAAGCTGGCAATTGAAAGCAAAGGGACTTTCCCCCTCCAGTGGGCATAATGGCCAGTAAATCCCGGTTTTGTAGTGCCTCTTCAATAATTTGGTGCTGTCCCGGTCTAAAGGTATCGTAACCAAAGTATTGTTTGAGATAGGTTTCGAGGGTGTTTAGTTGGTACATAACTACTTTTTTACCCCATAATGGCATTATGGAGCAATGGGAAGCAAGAAAGGAAGGGAGTAATTTCTTTTTGTAGTTTCTTTTTGTTCCTTCTCCATTACCCATTACCCAAGAGTATTATAGTGTTGATGCGATCGCTGCTATTGTGCCAATCCTATTTTGTAGAATATGACTTCTAATCGATTGTTACTGGCTTATGCCTTGAAACGTCCTTTATTAATGTGTTTAACGATTATTTTGGGATTTTCTAGTGCGCTTTTTAATGGAGTGAGTACAGCTTTGATCGTTCCCCTTTTATTAGGATTTTTGGGACAAGATACAGGAATGATCACACAGGGTCCCTCTCTCCTCCGCAAAAGTATGGCTTTTTTCGATCAGTTTCCAGGAGATTTTAAATTTGTTGCCATGATTGGGGCAATTTTACTGGCAATTGTTTTGAAAAATTTAGCTAATTATCTCACGGTCATTGCGGGTAATTATTTTTTGCGCTCCCTCTCCATTGAAATGCGCCTATCGGGAATTAAATTATTATTAGATGTTGATTTGGATTATTATAGTAAAACCAAACTCGGCGATCTTATCAATATAGTTAATCAAGAGATGGGGCGAACGACTCAAGCTATTAAAATTGCAATCTCAATCTTGACTAATGCGATTACAATTTTGGTTTTTTCTTGGATTCTTTTAACATTATCTTGGCAACTTACTTTCATTTCTACTATTTTATTAATTGGCGTTACTTTCAGCAATCAATACTTAATCAATCGTGCCAGGGGCTATGGTCAGATTCTTTCTGACAAATCCGGTCAGTACACAAAAAGGCTGATGGAGATTTTAGCGGGGATTCGTTTGATTAAAACCGCAAGCACAGAAGAGGAAGAATATCAACAACTAGAAGGTTTTATTAAAGAACGGGAACAAGCAGATTTAAGTTCTCAAGCTAACTTTGCGGTCGTTGCTCCTTTCAATGAGTGTTTGGGAATTTTAACGATTTTGGCGATCGTTGTTTTTGGTCGCTATTTCTTAACGCAACAACTTGAATCGGTTTCAACTATTTTATTGATTTATTTGGTGACATTATTTCGTTTGATTCCTTTTGTCGGTCAATTAAACAATAATCGCAGCCAATTTTCTAATATGGCTCCCAGTGCAGAAATTGTCGCTCATTTTTTACAGAGAGATGATAAACCCTTGATGGAAAAAGGCGATCGCCATTACAAAATGCTACAAGAAGGTATTCGTTTTGCAGGGGTTGATTTTGCTTATCCTGGACAGTCAGAGTTGGTTTTAAAAGATATTAATTTGTGGATTCCCAAAGGAAAAACAGTGGCGTTGGTGGGGTCTTCTGGAGCCGGAAAATCAACATTAGTAGATCTGATACCAAGATATTATGATCCAGTTGCTGGAAAAATTACTTTAGATGGTGTCGATCTGAAAGAGTTTGCACTTTTCGATTTGAGAAGAGCATTAGGAGTAGTGAGTCAAGACACTTTTCTGTTTCATAATACCATTCGTTATAACATTGCTTACGGACGAGAAAATGCAACAGAAGAGGAGATTATTAACGCAGCAAAACAAGCTAATGCCTATGAGTTTATTATGGAAATGCCCCAACAATTCGCGACCAATATTGGCGATCGCGGGGTCATGCTTTCGGGGGGTCAACGACAGAGAATTGCCATTGCCCGAGGATTGTTAAGAAACCCAGATATTTTAATTCTTGATGAAGCAACCAGTGCATTAGATACCATATCCGAGCGATTAGTTCAAGAGGCCATTAATGAATTGTGCCGCGATCGCACGAGTATTGTTATTGCTCATCGTCTTTCTACGATTCGACAGGCTTATCAAATTGTGGTCATGGAACGTGGGAGAATTGTTGAAGTGGGCAATCACGAAGAATTGCTCAAATTAGATGGTCAATATGCTAAACTCCACAATCTCCAATTTGGGAAAAAGAAAAAGACCAGAGAAGTGATTCTACCCACGAATGAAGCACTTATTCGCGCTTCTATTCGCGCTTCTCATACACTGCGATCGCGTCTTTCCTATCAAGTTCGCAGCCAACTCAATGCCATGTTAGGCTCTTTGCAATTAGTGACAGATGATCTTGCTGACACTCCCGAGGAACAGCAGGAGCTAATTGAAGAATCCTATCAATCTGCCTTGGGACTACTGAAAATACTATCGTTTTTTGATGACAAACAAGGGGTTAATCTTGCCAATAAATAATCAAAGAACTTTAGTACCTTCGATCTCACCAAAAATTTTCTCTGATAATTCTTGAATTTCTTGGTCTTGAAAGATTTTGCGATAAACAGGATTATCGACAAATGCTTGAAATCTTCTGAGAACGTTCATTTGTTTGGCATTACCATCTAAACTTTGTTTATCAAAAGAACTACCACCGCCGTGATGTGTAATTATATCTAAACCTCGATCGGTAAACTCTAGATTGAGAGCATGAGCAAGTTGACGACGATACTCCTGACTAGCGAACCAAGTATTAAAATTAATTGTTACTGTCTGATTCTGAAGATAAGAGGTTTGACCGATAAATTCTCTTGCATAGACTTTCCACATTTCAGTAATTTCTGCGGTCACATCCCAACCTGCTTTTAACCAGCTTGCGAAGGTATTATAAGGATCTCGCAAAATCAACACAGAACAAACCTCCTGACTTTTACCAACATCTACTAAAAGTTGACTTCGATGGCGATCGATTTTATCTAACGCATAATTCTCGTAAGAACAAATCAATAACTGTTTGGAAACAAGGGCCCCCGCGAGATCTCGATGTCCCGGCCAGTAATCAAAATTGCGATAGGATATTCCCCAGTTTTGCTCCCAAGGGTTTTGGTCTGGAAAAACCCCATTAATAAAACAAGTTTTTAAGGGTTGTTGTGAAATTATCCAATTAATTAACGCATGATTTCCCGAACGTTGGATGCCACAGACCTGAAATAACTTTTCGTTGATGGGGTATCCCAATCTCACTCTAACTTTTCTCAGTATAGAACCGATGTTTGATTTTGTTTCTCTCATTATTGCCATATTCTCAATCTCCTATTTAAAATCCCCATCTCGATAATGGGGATACTGACTCAATATATTAACAACTTTATCTGTTCAAATCTAAGCCGTTGCCGAATTTTCCGCCATCTCTTCTCGTTCGATTCCAGGTAACTCTAAACAATAACCCGCCCCATAGACAGTTTTAATGTACTTGGGATGACGAGGATCGGGTTCTAATTTCGTTCTCAAATGGCGAATGTGGACGCGAATGGTTTCGATATCATCATCGGGATCGTAGCCCCAAACTTCCTTGAGAATTTCGCTGGGGGAGACGGTTTGACCGTGACGTTGCAATAAACAATGCAGTAGTTCAAATTCTAAATGCGTTAATTTTACGGTTTTATCAAACCAGTTCGCTTCAAAGCGTTCGGGAATTAGAGTCAGGGGACCGTAACTGAGAATTTCTGAATGTTTTGCCGCTTGGGGCATACGATCGGTGCGCCGCAGAAGAGCGCGAACTCTAGCTAACATTTCTTCGAGTTCAAAGGGTTTGGTCATATAGTCATCAGCACCGGCATTAAATCCTCCTACTTTGTCGGCAGTTTGATCCAGTGCCGTAAGCATGAGAACGGGAATGTCTGCTGTGCGATCGTCCCGTCGCAGTCGTTGGCATACTGTAAAGCCATCTACTTTAGGTAACATTAAATCCAGCATAATCAAGTCTGGCTGTAGTTGTACTGCCAATGCTTGACCTTTTATGCCATCACTAGCCAGATTCACATCGTATCCAGCCATCTCTAAGTTGATGGAAACCAATTCCGAAATTGCGGGATCGTCGTCAATGACCAGTATTCGAGGCATAGCTAGAGAACTAAGGTATAGGTTAGTTTTACGATCTGTTGCGGTTTAATAAGAACTGCAAGCAGAAAGTAAAGTTTTCTGTATTGATTATAAGTATAAGAGGTCATTTCCGATAACCTTTTATGCCGATCGCCGTTTTTTTCCTTCATTTCAGAAATTTAGCAAAGTTATTTTCTGATTTCTCAACTCAAGACTGTTGGAGAGTACCCGACCATGAAATTGATGACCCCCTACCATCCGCCTTGGTATTTAAGAAATAGCTTAGTACAAACCATCTTTGCCAGTTATGTTTATGGGAAGATTTGGCAAAGACAGAAGGAGCGATCGCCTTGGCTTGCCAAATTTCCCCTTATTCCTTGGCAGGAGCATTGTTTTTCGGGTTTTCGCGATGTGCCTTTGTGGGGGTTGTGGAGTTGTCCCCCAGGTGCAAAAGGAACGATGATTATTACTTATGGCATTACGGGAGACTTAGAGACGGCTTGGTATGCTCGTACACTGGCTCGTAAGGCTTATGCTCGGGGTTGGGCGGTTTTAGTTTACGATTGGCGATCGCATGGTAAAAGTGGGGAATTATCCCCAGTTCCTTCTTCTGATGGTTGGCACGAAGGCTTTGATTTGGTAAAACTAGCGGAACAGTTGGTGCAGTTGGGGTGTCCTCCTCATGTTGCTTTGACGGGCTTTTCTTTAGGGGGACAACTTTCCTTGTGGGGCTTAAAAGCAGCACGAGAGGAAAAGTGTCCTTATATTCAGACAGCCGCCGTTTTATCCCCTAATTTAGAATCCAATCGCTCTTTAACTTATCTTGTGCAAACACCCATTGGCCGAATTATTGAAGGAATTTTAGCGAGGGAATTGTACCAAGCGGCAAAACTGCGGGGCGATCGCTTTCCAGAAAGCACTAAATCTGAGGCGATCGAGCGGGTTGATTCCATTCGCGCCTTCGATCGCGAAATGGTGATTGATTATTATGGTTTTGCAACGGTTGAAGATTATTATTATCAAACGAGCGGTCTTTATCTCTTAGACAAAATCGATCTCCCTTATTTGCTTGTTTATGATGGAGAAGATCCCCTTTTCGATCCCACCTTAGTTCCAGAAATTCAACAACGCACGAACCAAAATCCCCAAGCTCATCTCCTCTTAGCCCCACAAGGTGGTCATGTTTCCCATCTTTCCACCCAGACAAAACAAGAAGATCAATTTTGGGGTTTAAATCGACTCCTTGAATTTTGCGAAGAATTTCGAGATTTGGGAAAATGTGAAGACAAAGAAATATAAATTTATCTCCTTCTCCCAACTATCAACTATCAACTATCAACTATCAACTATCATACCTATCAACTATTCTCCCCGCTATCAACTATCAACTATCAACTATCATACCTATCAACTATCAACTATCATACCTATCAACTATCAACTATCATACCTATCAACTATCAACTATCAACTATCAACTATCAACTATCATACCTATCAACTGTCAACTGTTTCCGATGCCCGATCTTTTATGGCTCGATCGCATTCAGCCCTCCCAACGCCCTCTGGTGGGAGAAAAAGCCTTTGTTTTAAGCCAATTATTGCAGCAAGGGTATCCGATCCCGCCAGGATTTGCGATCGCGACGACAGTATGGCAGCAATTTTTAACTATTCCGGGAGAGTCCAAACCCATCTTGACGGATCTTTCGGGTTCTTCTCTCCATATTGATATCAAGGATTATCGCGCCCTACAACAACTTGCTCGTAATATTTGTCAGGATATTACAACAGTTTCTCTGCCCTCTCAATGGCTCGATGAATTTCTAGTAGCGGCAGATAAATTGTTAGCACCAGCTTTAATTTTGCGTCCTTCTCTGGCAATTTTTGATACTGCCCCTTATCCCATTCGAGGCATTTGGCGATCGCAAACCTGTTGGTGCGAACCCCAATCTTTTGAGAATGCCCTCAAACAAGTTTGGAGTGAGCTTTTTCGAGCCAAAAGTTTGTTTTATTGGCAATGTGGGGGTATTGAACTCGATCGCATTCAAATGGCGGTTTTGGTGCAGCCGATCGGGGGGGCGATCGCCTCGGGAAGGGTTGTTGCTAACTCCACTCAATGGCAAATTGAAGCGACACGGGGACTGGGTTACAGTTGGATGCGAGGGGAAGTGGAACTGGAAACCTATGGCGTTAATGCAGTCACAAAAGAGATTGAGGCTCAATCTCTTGGTCGTAAAACACGGGAGTGCTATATCAGAGAGAAACCCACCCTTTCATCAGCGAATTGTTTGGAAAACCGATCGCTTCCAGAAGAAGAGCAAGAAAATTATGTTTTAGACTCAGCCGTACTCTCCCAAATTCTGACTCTCACCCAAAGAATACAATTGGAGAAAACTGAGAATTTTTCTTGGGAATGGGTCTTAAATCGGACAGAAAAAACACCTCAACTCTATCTCGTGCAGTGGAACGAGGAACAGCAGGTTTCTCCCCCTATTTCTTCTACCCTTTCACTTCCCCTTGTGACGGGAGTGAGTGCTTCTCCAGGACGAGCGATCGCCCCAGTGCGGGTGCTGACTTCTCCCGATGATTTGCATCAAGAAATTTCCGTCGGGGAAATCTTAGTGGCAAAAACTCTAGAATTTTATTGGTTTCCTTTGCTTAAACAAGCCGCAGGATTAGTTCTCGAACAAGGAAATCTCACCAGTCACGGTGCTATTTTGGCTCGCGAATTAGGCATTCCGGCATTAGTGGGGGCGATCGATGCAACTCAGTTACTGGAAACGGGAGAATTTGTGATCATAGATGGGACTCAAGGGAAAATTTATCTGGCAGAAGAAGGCAATAGGGAAGAGGTAATAGGCAATAGGGAACAGGTAATAATAGGCAAGGGGGAACAGTTCGAGGAACCTTCTGCGATCGCCACGAGACTGTTAGTTAATCTCAGTCAGCCGAGTTCTTTTCACCGTGCTTCTCGTCTGCCTGTGGATGGGGTAGGATTAGTGCGTTCGGAGTTAATGATGCTGGAATTATTGCAGGCTCATGCTTTAACTTGGTGGTTGCAGCATCCTCGAAAATTAATTGCTGAATTGGTACAACGTCTTGACCAACTCGCCGAAATGTTTGCTCCTCGTCCCATTTTTTACCGCTCGACGGATTGGCGATCGCCGGAATTTCCACCTTTACCAGGGTCTGCCGATCTGGCTCTCAATCCTTTGATGGGAGTGCGAGGAACTCATACCTATCGCCTCAATTCTGCTCTATTTGAGGCGGAATTGGCGGCTTTAAAGCAAGTGCGGGAACAATGGGACAATTGCCATCTCATTTTGCCTTTTGTTCGCAGTCTTGAGGAATTTATCGCGGCTCGAAAACAGGTGGAAGAGGTGGGACTTCTGCAACGGGCTTCTTTTCAACTGTGGATCATGGCAGAAGTGCCTTCTGTTATTTTTATGTTGCCGGAATATGTGCGGGCAGGGGTGCAAGGGATGGCGATCGGAACTAATGATTTAATTCAACTTTTGCTTGGAACCGATCGCGAACATTCCCAGTTAGGACAATTTTACAATGAGTCTCATCCTGCCGTTACTGCCGCCCTGGAGATGTTAATTCGTACCGCACGCAAAGAGGGAATTCCCTGTTCCCTGTGCGGTGCCGCGATCGTGCGCTCTCCCGAACTCATCGAGCGCCTAGTTGAGTGGGGCATTACTTCGATTTCCGTAGAACCCGAGGCTGTCGAGGCAACTTATCTGGCGATCGCTCGGGCAGAGCAACGCTTTTTACGGGCAGAAAAAACCCAGCAAGATTAATTTTGCCGAGGAAATGGTGATTGTTCCCTGTTGCCTATTCCCACTTTTGCATTATCCTTAATGGGGGAATGATCGAGCAATTCCCTATTGCATCTCGAGGCAGTCTCTTTAGATCGCGATCGTCATTATTGCTGTTAAGAAAACGGTAGTTAGCCAAAAGTTATCAAAGTTATGAGTGAAGTCAATAACAATCAACCCAAGCCGAAAGCAGATTCAAGCCCAGAATCTTCTTTTGGTGAAACTTCTGCCAGCGATCGCAGCGAGATGCCATCTACTGATACTGACTCTTCTTTGGGGGAATCCCAAGCTGCACGGGTTTTTGAGCAACTGCCTTCCTCGGAAGAAATTTTCACGAATAATCCCCATACCGTTAATGAAGCAGATTGGTTTACGTTGGCACGAAAATTACGCCAGCGCAATCGCGAATTACTGAAAAAGGTCGCCACCTTAGAACAGGCTTTAACCCAAACCAGGGAAGACTTGGAAACCGAAAAGCGGCGATCGCGTCAAAATTCTTTACCTTCTTCTCAACCCGATCCGGAACTATTTGAGGCACAAGCTCAGATAGAATTATTATTTCAAGAGTTGGAGGCTTCCCACCACGTTGCCCAACGCCAACACTCTCTCATTCAGACTCTCACCTCTCAACTAGAAGTTGCTCAAACCCATATTGTGAGAATGGAACGAGAATGCGCTTTAGTAAGACAGCGTTATGAGGAACAATCTCAGTTATTAGTTCAAGCCTCAGATAATTCCCTACAATTGCGCGATCGCCTCAGTCGCCAACAAGAACATACCCAACAATTTAAAACCGTGTTGGATAAGTATTTGAGTTTACCTCCTGCATCTTCTCAGGGGAAAGGACTAGAAGCATCGGAAGTTCTTCCACAATTTTCCGAAGACCCCCAAGGAGGAGCAATGCCTTTGAGACAGGGTTCAGCAACACAGGGAATGCTCTCTCCTGTTCCTCCCCTTCCCAAGCAAGTTCCTTTTTCTGGTAAACCCAAACCGATTCAACCCTGGTCATTACAATTCCGAAATCAGCAATCAGAGATTGGGGAGCCTCCCAGTTGGGTGACGCGAGCCATGAGTCAACCCTCCCAAGAATTGGAATTCTCACAAACGGCTCAACCTGACCCGAAAGAACTGGTTTCTCCTGCTCCCCAACCCCCTAAATATGCCAATAAACCGCCAACAATGGGTTTGATGAACGTTTCTCTCCCAGATTTTCGCACAGGCAAGGGAAGCGATCGCCAATCGAAAGGGACAATCTCGCGTTTAAGCGCACCGACTCCCCCACCTGCACCGACTCTGCATCCTCGCTCCCAGAAAAAACATCGCTCTTTAGCATCGGTGGATCTGCCCAGTTTTCCAAGACTTCGTTAACAACTGGCGATCGCAGAACCTTGTAAGATAGAAAAAGTCTGGTGGAAAAAAATGGCTAGAGATTTAAGGGGATTCATCGCATTACTAGAAAAACGGGGACAACTTCGCAGAATTAGCGCTCTTGTCGATGCAGATTTGGAAGTTGCCGAAATTTCCAATCGGATGTTACAACTCGGTGGACCAGGGCTTTTGTTTGAAAATGTCAAAGGTTCTGATTTTCCCGTTGCTATTAATTTAATGGGTACCGTCGAGAGAATTTGTTGGTCGATGAATATGGAAAAACCCGAAGAGTTAGAAACTTTGGGAAAAAAATTGGGAATGCTGCAACAACCCAAACCCCCTAAAAAGATCTCTCAAGCGATCGATTTTGGTAAAGTTTTATTTGATGTCCTTAAAGCAAAACCAGGGCGTAATTTTTTCCCCCCTTGTCAACAAATTATCATTGAAAAAGAAGCCCTCGATCTGAACAAAATACCTCTCATTCGTCCCTATCCTGGGGATGCAGGCAAGATTATTACATTAGGGTTAGTTATTACCAAAGATGTCGAAACAGGAACTCCTAATGTCGGCGTTTATCGCTTACAATTGCAATCTCACAATACCATGACCGTGCATTGGTTATCGGTGCGAGGAGGGGCGAGACATTTACGAAAAGCCGCCGAAGCGGGTAAAAAATTAGAAATTGCGATCGCCCTCGGGGTAGACCCTTTAATTATCATGGCCGCGGCGACTCCCATTCCCGTAGACTTATCAGAGTGGCTATTTGCCGGATTATATGGCGGCTCAGGAGTAACTTTAGCGAAATGCAAAACCTTAGATTTAGAAGTTCCCGCCGATTCAGAATTTGTGTTAGAAGGAACAATAACACCTGGGGAAATGTTACCCGATGGACCCTTCGGGGATCACATGGGCTATTATGGCGGCGTGGAGGATTCCCCCTTGATTCGCTTCCACTGCATGACCCATCGTAAAGACCCCATTTATTTAACTACCTTTAGCGGTCGTCCTCCTAAAGAAGAGGCGATGATGGCGATCGCACTCAATCGCATCTATACGCCAATTTTGCGCCAGCAGGTATCGGAAATCACTGACTTTTTCCTACCGATGGAGGCCTTAAGTTACAAAGCGGCGATTATTTCTATTGATAAGGCCTATCCAGGACAGGCAAAACGAGCGGCACTAGCTTTTTGGAGTGCGCTACCTCAGTTCACTTATACGAAATTTGTGATTGTCGTAGATAAAGAGATTAATATTCGCGATCCCAGGCAGGTAGTTTGGGCAATTAGCTCTAAAGTTGACCCCTCCCGCGATGTCTTTATTCTTCCCGAAACTCCTTTTGATACCTTAGATTTTGCCAGCGAGAAAATTGGTTTAGGGGGACGCATGGGTATTGATGCAACCACGAAAATTCCCCCAGAAACCCAACACGAATGGGGAGAAGTCTTGGAAAGCGATCGCGATATTGCAGAGATGGTCGATCGCCGTTGGGTCGAATACGGATTAGATGAGTTAGATTTAACAGAGGTTGACCCCAATCTATTTGGTTACGATATGCGAGGTTAGCATGAAATAAAAAGTAATTGCCTTTTCTAAAAGATCGTGCTATAATACATAAATTGCGAATTTTACGGCGGGTGTAGCCAAGTGGTTAAGGCAGTGGATTGTGATTCCACCATTCGCGGGTTCAATTCCCGTCATCCGCCCTTTACTATCTGTTCTTTAGTAAGAACCTGCATAATACCTTAATTCATCTTTTATTCAAAGGTGAATTTTTAGGTTGAATTTTTAGGTTAAATTTTTAGGTTAAGTCTGGGTTAAGAAAAAGATGTGTTTATTTTAATTTTTTTTGAAGATTATTATTAAGGGAAAACACCCTCGTCAAAAAGCGATGAGGGGGATAAAGTAGAAAGGATAACATCTTTTTCTTTCTCTTTTTTTCTTTCTCTTTTTCTCATCATGTTAACCGCGCAAATGACTCCTAAAGCCTTGTCTCCCTCCTCTACTGTAGAATCGCGACAGCTTGGTTTAGAATCAACCCTTGCAGACCTTGAACTCTATCGGTTTCAGATTGAAGATACAAGTATTGTTGTCGATATTACGCACATTTTCGATCGCAATCCCATCCTCCCAGGCATTATTTTAACCCATCAAGGCAACTTTTATGGCATGATCTCCAGACGGAGACTCCTAGAGCGAATGAGTCGCCCCTACGCCCTAGAACTCTTTTTACAACGTCCTATTAAGTCATTATACGAGTTTATCAAAGTTCCCTGCGAGATTTTTTCTCAGGAAACACTAATTGTAGAAGCAGCACGTAAATCTTTAGAACGTCCTCCCGAACTTCTCTACGAACCCATTGTTGTCAAATTTAACGAACGAGATTATCGTTTATTAGACGTACATCATTTGCTTTTATCTCAAGCAAAAATTCATCATTTAACCAGTCGATTACTCGATGAAAGTTATTATCATCAACAAATACAAACTGAAAAAATGGTGAGTTTAGGGCAGATGGTGGCGGGAGTTGCTCACGAAATCAGAAATCCGGTGAATTCCGTGAATGGAAATATTACTTTTCTCGCCGATTATTACAATAGTTTAGTTGATTTAATCCTAAAATATCAAAGCGAAATTGAGACAAAATCAAACAATATTCAAGAATTTGAAGAAGAAATAGATCTAGAATTTATTCTCGAAGACGCTCCCAAAATTATTCAAAGTATGAAAATAGGCTCAGAGCGTTTAATTCAAATTGTTACCAGCTTGCGAAACTTTTCCCGTATAGACGATCGCGATCGCCAACTCATCGATTTACATGAATGTATTGATGGAACTCTCTTAATTTTAGAAAGTCGCCTCAAACACCATATTAAAGTGGTTCGTAACTATGCTAAATTACCCGATATAGCCTGCTACTCCGGCCAACTGAGTCAAGTATTCATGAATCTAATTGCCAATGCGATCGATGTTCTGATGGAGAAAAAGGAACAAGAAGAAAAGCAAGATTGGCAGCCTCAGATTGAAATTATCACAAAATTTGTTGAAGACTATCGCGCTCAAGGGGGAATCAGTGTTAAAATTATTGATAACGGCTTGGGAATTCCTCTAGAAATTCAGGGAAGAATTTTTGAAAATTTCTTCACCACAAAAGCAGTTGGCAAAGGCACAGGTTTAGGTTTGGCAATAAGTTATAAAATTATTGCCGAAAAACACCGAGGTGAGTTAAAACTCAAGTCGGAAGTCGGAATGGGAACGGAATTTGAAGTTCTCTTGCCTCTCGATAGTCCAGTTTAAGGGTAATAGGAAAAATTCATTATGGCTAGAACAAAATCAATTGTTCATTACGTTGCGGTTAGCGATCTGTCTCAACCTCCAGAAGAACATCAAGGGTTTAGAATTGAAGTAGAAGGTCGAGGTGGAGATACGGAAAAAAATAGAGAGAAAGCCTTAGAAATTGTCAATCAAAAGTGGGAAAATGGGGAAATTGCAGAAGACAAGTTTCCCGATGGCATCACTCGAGATAATATTTTCTATGTCCCTCCTCAATCTGCAAAAGGAAATATGGAAACAACGGATCAAGAATTACTCCCTATCGTACAGGGAGCCCAAGAAATTGTACAGTTAACAAAATTGCAAATTGAAGTCCAAGAAGCAGCAGAAGAAGCCTCTCCTTATACTCCTATTATTGAAGTCATTTTAGATCGAAGTCGTCCCTTAAGTTCCGAAGAGAAAGACTTGGCAAAAGATAAAAAATATGGCAAAATTATCGAGCGAGTTG
The DNA here is from genome assembly GCF_016888125.1 of Spirulina sp. CCY15215. GTDB lineage: Bacteria > Cyanobacteriota > Cyanobacteriia > Cyanobacteriales > Spirulinaceae > CCY15215. The sequence continues at coordinate 11,618 of NZ_JACSWA010000454.1, read as the reverse complement.
GTGTTGCGATCGCCAATCAAGAAGAGTTTCGTGAGAATTGTACGGGAAATGGGAAATTAATACTCAACGCGATCGCCTGGAATTTAGAATCTCATCCCCTTCTTTCACTTAAACCAGAAAGTGAGGAGTCCCCATCGAAAAATACCGAAGAAGAAGAATAGGCGATCGCCAATGTAATATCAAGCAAAATTAACACCAATCCAATTAAGGTAAAAAATGAGAGGCCAGAGCGCTTCTCATTTTTGATTTCCAATGTTACCATAGAGAGCAATTTGGTGTGAGGAAAAATCGATGTTGGCCCAAAAATGCGAGAATATTAGCAATCAGGAAAATTCCTTAAAGAGAGGAAAAATGTCCCTGTTTTGGGGGAAGTTCTTAAGAGAGATTACCGGAGAACTAACACCAAGCAGTCGAATTTTTTTGAGGACTCTTTTTTGTACTTTTAGTTTTATTTTGGGTGTCGGTTATAGTGCTGTTCAAGAAGCGAATGAACTGTCGGAAGAATCGACAGTACGACTGATTGCTGATAATATACCCGATTTTCCCAGACCCGATCGCCTGCGAATTAAAGCCGTCGGTGATATTATTCCTGGTACTAACTATCCCTATAATCGTTTACATCCTCGTAAAGAAGAATTATTAGCAGAAGTAGAACCCCTTTTAGATGAAGCGGAAATTGTTTTTGGTAACTTTGAAAGCACCCTCACTAATGCAACAGTATCTGCAAAACAAATGGGCAGTGGTTTAGTGTTTGCCTTTCGCACACCGCCAGATTACAGCAACCTCTTAAAAGAGGCAGGATTTGATGTTTTAAATATCGCCAATAATCATTCTTTAGACTTTGGCGATCGCGGTTTCCAAGATACGGTTGCTAATATCGAAAAAGCAGGAATAAAAGCGATTGGAGAAAAAGATAAAATTGTTTATACTTATCACGAAGGAGCAAAAATTGCTTGGCTTGGTTTTAGCTACTTTCCTCATCAGAATTCCATCTTGAACTTGCCTAAATCCCTCGCTTTGGTACAAAAAGCAGAAGCAAATGCAGATATTGTCATCGTTTCCATTCATGCTGGTGCAGAAGGAACAGCAGCCATGCACGTCAGGGATCGCACGGAATACTTTTACGGTGAAAATCGCGGCAATTTAGTGCAGTTTTCTCGCAGCGCTATTGACGCAGGAGCAGACTTGATTTTAGGTCACGGTCCCCATGTTCCTCGCAGTTTAGAACTCTATCGTCACAAATTAATTGCCTATTCTTTAGGCAATTTTTTAGGCTATAAAACTCTTTCTAATAAAGCAGAATTAGGTTATTCTTTAGTCTTAGAAGTAGAATTGGACGATCGCGGCGACTTTCTCTCGGGTCAAATTCATCCGGTACGATTGCAAAAGAATGGTATTCCCCAACCTAGCGATCGTGGCGAAACCATCCAACTCATACAGCGTCTCACTCAAAGCGATTTTCCTCATACACCTCTGACTATTACCCCAGAAGGGCAAATTCTCAGAAATGAGACTGTATTAGCCAAGGAATTAGCCGAGGAATTAGCCAAGGAAAGTCAAGATCATATCAATACCTCTCTGGTAGAATTTTTTCTGCCGACAGGAATTGCAGCCCCAGAGAATTGAGCCTATGGCAAAAATGCCTACAAAATAAATTTGAGAATAACTTAAGATAAAATTTGGTTATCTTGACCTAATCTTGGGGAAATTTTTATGGATATAGTTATTGGCTTGCTCATGGGTTTTAGCATTTCCGCCGTAGTTGGTACGGGAATACAGCGCACTGCTCTAGAAAAACAAAGTCAGGGTGAAGAGATTCGCTTGGAAAAACTGCGCCAAGAACTTAATAGCGTCCACGAACTAGAATTACAACAGACCATCCAATCCTTAAAAACAGACTATTTACAGCAATCTGAAGCCAAAGAAATTGATTTAAAGCAGAACTATCAAAGCCAATTAGCTAAGGCGATCGCCGCCCAAAAACAGGAAGCAGAACAAGCGATCGCCGCCCAAAAACAGGAAGCAGAACAAGCGATCGCCGCCCAAAAACAAGAAGCAGAACAGGTGATCGCCGCCCAGAAACAGGAAACTCAACGAAAAATTGAGCAACTCGAGGATCAACACTCTCGAGAACTAGAAACCTTAAAAGCAAAAATCCTAGCGGCATTAGAACTGCAACCAGGGGACACAAACCCTATCCCCCAAGCGATCGCCTCCAAAATCGAGCCTCTGGATGGGGAAATTTCCCATTATCAAACCGCCGATCTACCTCAACTCCTTAACTCTACCTATAATCCCGATCCCATTATTCGCCAGCAAGCAGTCCTGGCGATCGGCAATATTGCCGCAGACAAAAAAGTGAGGATAGAGATCGAGCAAGCCATTCCTATTTTAGGTAAACTCTCACAAGATACCGAGCCTTCCGTGCGTTTAGCCGCCGTAACAGCCCTAGCAAAAGTTAATTCCCAAGAGGTTGTCACCTATTTGCGACGCACCCTCAATGATGCCGACAGTAATGTAATGCAAGCCGCCAGTGAAGCGATCGCCAAATTTAAACGTTATACACCCAAAGTCGCAAAACCCGCGCCAGCAAATGCCGCCGCCAAATCTAAACTCGAGGCTTAAAGGCAAGGCGATCGCCTTTTGATTAAGTTTCCCCGCTAATTTCACTACTCACTTGATAAAAAGCAGTAGTAGGTGGGGAAATAAATAAATGAGCCATATCCTTTAAGATTTTTTCGTGAGTTTCATTTCGATTAGAATCCATATCTTCAATATTGTCCCAAAGAATCAACGCAATTCCTTTATCTGTATCAGGTTCTTCCCGCAATAAGTAAGCTCCTTTAAAACCATGAGTATAAGTCGAGACAGCATTAGCGAATAATCTTTCCGCTTCGGCAAACTTTCCCGGTTTAAATTCCCCAATTGCCACATAAGCATAGTTATGCTTGAGAAAATCCATGAATTCTGCTGACATAAGAACCTCCGCGATCGGTTTACTGTTATTAGTAAAGCGCAAACCACGACATCAAAAGCATCTTTTCAGAAAATCTTCCTTTTTTACTTACTTTTTTTACTTCTCCTCTTTACTCCTTCTCTTCAGTTATAATTCTCTCAAGATTTGCTACAATTTAACGAATAACGAGATGTAAAACTGGATGAATCGACAAGAAATTCTCAAACAATATGCGGCAGGAGAACGAAGTTTTTGCGACCTCGAATTAGCCGAAATCGATTTAAGTTCAGCAATTTTAAAGGGAGTCGATTTCACCGGAGCAATTTTAGCCAAGGCTAATTTAAAAAACTCAGACTTAAGCAACTCTAATTTTAGTAGTGTCAATCTGGAAGATGCCGATCTTGAATTGACAAACTTTTCCCGAAGTGATTTGAGTATGGCGGAATTAGTACAAGCCAATCTCAGTAATGCCATCTTTAATTTAGCCTTTTTCACCGGTGCGGATTTGATGGAGAGTTATTGTTTAAATTCTCAATTTGTGGGAGCAGAATTGGTTGGCGTTAATTTTGCCTCTGCAACTTTGATTGGTGCCAGTTTGATGGGAGCAAACTTAATGGGGGCTGATTTGAGCGACGCAAATTTTAGTCGGACTTATCTTTATTCTGCTAATTTAAGTGAAACAAATATTGACGGGATTAAATTACAAGGAGCGCTCTACAACACTCAAACTCAATTTCCTGAAGGTTTAGAGCCGATCGCGGCTGGAGCCTATCTTATTGCTCCTCATGTTAACCTTTCTAGAAAAAATTTAAGCGGGCTTGACCTACCCAGTGCAAATTTAAGCGGTGCAGATTTAACCCATGCGGATTTAAGGCGATCGAAGTTGATTTTAGCAAATTTAAGCGGTGCAAATTTAAGCGGTGCCGATTTAAGCGGCGCAGATTTAAGCGGCGCAGATTTAAGCGGTGCTAACATTAAAAACGCCAATCTCGACGGGACAAAACTCAATGGCGCAATTCTTCCTGATGAGACGGTAAGTTGTTAGATTAGATGAGTTGTACTTATAACTCAAAACAAATTGATGTCGTGCCATGATTGCTGAAATCCGGTGCAATGCGCTTAATTTGAGCCAAAGTTTTTTCATTCACCCAGAATATGATCGGTAAAGGTAAAGATTTATTAAACTCATCGCGCACCAAGTTAACCTCCTCGAGTAAAGTCTTGATATCGACGGTAGACTCCAAACCGATCACGGCTAGGGCATCGGGATAGTGCGATCGCATCACTCCATCTAGAGTATCCAACAGATGAACCACAGAAGGATGAAGGGTAACTTCCTGTAAAGTGATCTCAGTGCAGTCCACAATTTGATTGAGAATTTGTTGGCGCAGTCGGGAACTCTCGCACCGTGCGAAAATCAAGGAATATTCTCCTTGAGATAAGGCGATCGCCCTTTTTAAACTCGATAAACCCTGTTGATTCTGTACGGACAAGTAGGATTGCCGAGAATTCAAGGGTTTGTGGTAAGTTTTATGTTGATTAATTAAAGATTGAATCATTTTCCAAGTTACTGTTTTATGGTAAATTTTAGGATTTAATTCTATTGTGAATGGGAATTGAGAAATTGCCCAACTAATTTCTCCTACAATTTCAGGACGTGGTTTTTCACTCAAAAATATCGATTGATAAGTTGACTTTTAAGAAATTAACACTTTGAGAACTTAACATTCTAGAGGAAATCTCAGTTAATCACATCCAAGTTTGCAAAAAATTGTAAAAAATGACGACATTTGCCATTGGCTCTCACTTTTTAGAACAAAGGAACTCAAAAAATGGGCATCGAATTCGGACGAGATATCTGCGGGCATCTTCCTACATCGGAAGCACGAGAATGGTTAGTGACGAATGGGAATGGAGGCTATGGAGCGGGAACGGTATCTGGAGTGTTAACCAGGCGCTATCATGGATTATTAATTGCCGCCCTCAACCCCCCATTAGGACGGACGTTACTGTTAACAAAACTTGACGAACTCGTTCAATATCGCGGTCAAATTTATCCCCTTTATACCGATCGCTGGGCAGATGGTTCCGTTGCCCCCCAAGGCTATCGGGAAATCGAAAGTTTTCATCTGGATGGTTCTATTCCCGTCTGGAAATTTGCGATCGCCGATGCAATCCTAGAAAAACGGCTTTGGATGCAGCCAGGAGAAAATACAACTTATATTCGCTATACTCTACACCGCGCCCGTTCTCCTCTTTCTCTTTCTCTTAAAGCTCTAGTTAACTATCGCGATTTTCACGGCGAAACTTATAGTGGAGATTGGCAGATGAAAACCGATATCATTGATGGGGGCATTAGGATAACGGCTTTTGCCGGAGCAACTCCCTTTTATTTATTTGCCGAACGGGAAGGAAATAACGTCCTCCCCAAACCACAATGGGAACGCACCCATACTTGGTATAAAGACTATAATTTGACAGTCGAGAAGTATCGCGGACTGTCCGATCGCGAAGATAATCTTTATATAGCTAACTTGGAAGTAACGCTACAACCAGGAAATTCTCTCACCACGATCGCCAGTACGATGCAGTTTCCCACTCTCCAGGGAGAGGAATCTCTACAAGAATACAGAAAGCGCGATCGCGCCTTACTTGATCGCTGGTACAAAACCCCCTATCTTTTTGCTAACGAGGAGCAAAAAAATACAGTTCCCGACTGGATCAAACAATTAGTCTTAGCCAGCGATCGCTTTATTGTCGATCGTACCCTTCCCGATGAACCCGAAGGCAAAACGATTATCGCCGGCTATCCTTGGTTTGGGGACTGGGGACGAGATACCATGATTAGCCTGCCAGGTTTGACCCTTTGCACCGGTCGCCCAGAAATTGCCAAAATTATCCTGCAAACCTTTGCTCAATATTTAGATCGGGGAATGCTGCCCAATTTATTCCCCGACGGTACAAACAGCCCAGAATATAATACCGTAGATGCGATTCTCTGGTACTTTGAAGCCATTCGCGCCTATTACGCGGCCACTCAAGATATTCACTTCATCCGCGAGTTATTTCCGGCACTAGAAGAGGCGATCGAGTGGCACGTTCGCGGCACCCGCTATAACATTAAGGTCGATAGCAAAGACGGGTTGCTTTATGCCGGAGAAACAGGATTGCAACTGACCTGGATGGATGCAAAAGTCGATGATTGGGTCGTTACACCCCGCATCGGCAAACCGATTGAAATTAATGCCTTATGGTACAGTGCTTTAGTGTTGATGGCACATTTAGCGAAAGAGTTAGGCAAACCTTCAGAAAGATACGAGGCCATGGCACAGAAGGCGATCGCGGGATTCAGTCGCTTCTGGAATTATGGCATGGGGTATTGTTATGATGTCATCGATGGTCCCGAAGGCAACGATCCATCCTTGCGTCCCAATCAAATTTTTGCGGTTTCCCTACCAGCAGGACTGGCAGAAATTGGCGGCTCTTCTTTACTATTGCCTCGAGAAGAGAAAAGTGTTATCGATGCCGTTGCTCAATCTTTGCTCACTTCTCACGGACTGCGATCGCTGTCCCCAGACGATCCCAATTACGCGGGAGTTTATGGGGGCGATCGCTATCAACGGGACAGCCACTATCACCAAGGCACAGTTTGGGGTTGGTTAATTGGTCATTTTGTTCAAGGACACCTGCACGTTTACAACAATCCCACTTTGGCACGGGAATTCTTATCTCCCATGGAACATCATCTCCAAGCCTCTTGTGTGGGAAATCTCAGCGAAATCTTTGATGGAGATGCCCCCATGACTCCGCGAGGCACTTTTGCTCAAGCCTGGACCGTGGCCGAAGTATTGCGAGCTTGGTTATTAACTCGGTAGACTCAGAGTGCCGATGTTAGGGACTAGCCGTTTTTAAACCTCTCCTTACAAAAGGAGAGAGAGTTTTTGGCGATCGCCAAAAACTCTACTTTCGTAGAATTGTCATCTCGTATCAACCTCCGCTACAGTAGCAGCAAAACTCAGATCTTCTTGACACAATGGCAGAAGTAGAACAAGACACAAATAAAGACTTTTTGGGAACGAGTCTCTCTTTTCCCTTACGGAGTAACGTACAAGGAAGTTTACAACTCAGTTCTAAGGAACGGAATATTGAAGAATCCATTCGCATTATCCTCGGTACCCGACACGGCGAACGGGTTTATCGTCCTAAATTCGGCTGTCGGCTGTCGGAATTAGTCTTTGCACCGATGAATACCAAAACCCTACTCATGACCCGTCTCTACGTCGAAGAAGCCCTCACCCTCTGGGAACCTCGCATCGATATCAACGAAATTTATACCGAACCCGACCCCGTTCGCGGTTGCATTAATATTATTATTCGTTACAGCACTAAAGAAACTCACAGTTCCGGCAGTCTCGTTTATCCCTTTTATCTCCTTCCAAGTGGACAATGAACAAGAGACAAGAGGAAACAGGCAAGGGATAATAAAAATCATTAATAAACCAATACTCAATAACCAATAACAAAAATGGATTTAAACTTTCTACCAAAACTCCCCAAAGCCAATCTCGACGATCGCGCCTACGAAGACCTGATCCAAGAATGCCTGCTACGAATTCCCCGTTACTGTCCCGAATGGACGAATTATAACGCCAGCGATCCCGGTATTACCCTGGTCGAACTTTTTGCCTGGCTAACCGACCAAATGCTTTATCGGTTCAATCAAGTACCGAGACGCAACTACATTACTTTCCTAGAAATGATGGGGATTCGCTTGAATCCTCCCAAACCCGCCCAAACGAATGTCACCCTTTATTTAAGTGCTTCCTTACCGGAAACCTATACGATCGCGGCGGGAGTAGAAGTGGCCACAGAACGCACCGACACAGAAGAAGCCGTGGTCTTCAGCACCGATCGCCCCCTCGCCATTGGTCTTCCCAGTATCCGCCACTTTCTCAGCGCCCAAACCATCGAAGAACGCCCTAGCATTCTGCGCGATCGCTTTAGCGGCACTTGGTCTTTACGCCCCGATGGAGAATGGGAAGGAGTAGAACTTTCCTTCTTTGACGAACGCCCCCAGGATGGTAATTGTTTTTACCTCGTCTTTGACCCGGATCCCCCCATTGCTGGGAATGTCATCGCCGTCACATTTAAAGGGGAAGCAGCAACCTCCACCGGGATCGATCCCGAACGCCCTCCTCGCCGTTGGGAGGCCTGGAATGGACACCAATGGGAATCCGTCCTTCTACAAGAAAAGGACGATCGCACCCAAGGCTTTAGCTTTAGCGAAATAACCCGCAACGGCGGCAACCCCTTACGGGGTGCCGATGTTATCCTGCACTGTCCCCAAAATTGGCTGGTGGAGACTTTCAGCACCTATCGCGGTCGCTGGTTGCGCTGTATTTGCGACCAAATCGACCACGATCGCCCCAAATACCTACAATCCCCCCGCATCTTTGGCTTAAGCGTTCGTTCCCTCGGCGGTACCGTAGCTGCTACCCAATCTACCCGCATCAGGAATGAAATTTTGGGGGAAAGTGACGGTAGCCCAGGACAAGTCTTACAACTCCAAAGCACTCCCATTCTCCCCCGGGAAGAAGGAGAATACCTCCTGGTCACACCGATAGGAAGTATGCCGCAAAGATGGCAAGAAGTGAACGATTTTTCCGAATCCGGTATCAACGACCTGCACTATACCTTAGATTCCCTCACCGGAGAAATTCAGTTTGGTCCTCTCATTCGCGAACCCAACCAAATGCGCGATCGCACTCAAGCATTAGTAGGAGGACCTCAAGCATTAGCAGGAGGGCGAGATCTGCGCGGGCGAACTAACGATCCCGAAGAGGAAACCCGAGGTAGAGAAAACCAATATGGAGCAATTCCCCCTCGGGGTGCTTCGATCATGATGGTGTCCTACCGAACAGGGGGAGGTTTGCGTGGTAATGTCCAAGCGGGAACAATTCGCATTTTAAAATCTGCGGTTCCTTATGTGGCGCGACTGACCAATTATGATAACGCCCGAGATGGAGCCGATGGCGAATCCCTCGATTCTGCGGTGATGCGGGTGCCGAAAATGCTGCGAACTCGCGATCGCGCTGTTACCGCCGAAGACTTTGAAAACCTCGCCATTCAAGCCGGACGAGGGGCGATCGCCCGATCGCGCTGTTTATCGAGTACCCAAAAAGAATCCGCAGGTATTGTCGAATTAGTTCTCGTCCCCCAACTGGATCTCAAGGCGATCGAACAGGGACAAGGAATTGCCCCCGAGAATTTCTCTCTCTCCCCCACCTTACTCACCCAAGTTTTGGCCTACCTCGACGAACGGCGCTTGCTAGGGGTGGAAATCCACTGTCGCGAACCGGAATATGTGGGAGTCTCCGTGCAAACAGAAATTGCCCTCGAACCAGAATATAACAATCCAGGGGCGCAACAAGACATTCTCCACAAACTGCAAGTTGCCCTCTATCGCTTCCTCAACCCCCTTATCGGTGGTCCCGATGGAGAGGGTTGGCCTTTCGGTCGTCCTGTCTATTCCTCGGATATCATCACCTTATTTCAAGCCATTCGCGGCGTGCGCTATTTAGGAACAATTCAACTTTTTGAATTTCGCTACCAAGACAATAACTGGGCGCGAATCCTACCCCGAGAACCCGCGATCGATCCAGGTCCACTCGGATTAATCTGTTCTTGGTATGACAGTAAAATTCGCTCCAACCATGTCATCAATTTATTGCAATAAGAGACAAGTTCATTCTTCCTTACTCATCGTTTATCCTGCATTATTTCTCAACCCATCATCCCTCAATTCATCCTGCCAAAATGCCTCAAGCCAGTGAAACCCAACCCCTGCAATTGCAACTGACTCCCTTGCAAATCTCGGAAAACGTTTGTCAACCCATTGACACGCCCTGGACTGACTCGGACAAGATTGGCTTCTTTGGCGGCATGAAGACCGTCGAAAACAAAATTTGTGAATTAGTTCTCTACCCTGGGGAACCTTGCGAACTACTCGTACAGTTAGAAAATATCAGTCGCCATGCTTTGGCTTTAAACTTGGAAATTGAAGGGAATTTTCCTAGCAATTGGTATCGGGTTGGGGGTGAAGGTAACGAATTACCCCCAGGGGCAAAAATGGAAGTAGTTCTTTATTTTCAACTCGATCGCCGTTTCTTTGAGGATATTTCCCCCGATAAAATCGGTCAGCCTCTTGTTTTGGACTATCGCGGTCAAATTCAAGTCAGTTATAACGAACTCTCTAATAGTACAGATGCTAATGAGGCTAGGTTAGGGAAAATTTATCAACAATTTGCCCCTTTTCAACTCTTTGTTCGTCCTCGCAGCCTCTATTTGAAATATCTGCCGGATCTTTATCGAGAGGTTGATTTTGTCGGCCGCCTGCTGAAAATTTTTGAGGAGGCCTTTGAGCCAGATTTTAATACAGCTTCAACCCTTTGGGCTTATCTGCATCCTCGCACGGCTCCAGAAGCTATGCTTCCCTTTCTCGCCCATTGGGTCGGCTGGGAAATGACCCCTATCTTGAGTCTGAAAAAACAACGCGACTTAATTGCCAAGGCGATCGAAATTTATCGCTGGCGAGGAACACGGCGGGGTTTACGCTATTATTTGCATCTGTTTACCGATTTGCCCCTAGATGAACACCTCGAGGAGAAAGACAAACATATTAGTATTCTCGAACTCGGAGGACGGGGTTTTGTGGTGGGAGAAGCGGGCATAGGAGAAGATACCATTATGGGCGGCGGACAGCCTTTCCACTTCATCGTTTGTCTGCGCTATCCTGGCGATCGCCCCCTGGACGAGAAACTCGTTCGCAAGGTCATCGAACAGGAAAAACCTGCCTTTTGTACTTATGATTTATATCTTGAGGAAATTAGTCGCTCTTAGGAGCAATATGGGGTAATTTTGCTTAAAACTTCACATCTTTAGGACTTACGCATTAGCCCCCTAAATCCCCCTACAGTTGGGTTTAGTAGGGGTGCAATGCTTGCACCCTGAAATTATGACCTATTATTAGGATTTTGCGGATTATCCATGAACAAGAAGCTAATTTATTCTTCGCCACCTCCCTCACTATCATCGCCAATAGGACGACAAGCGCGATCGCTGCCAGGGGAAGAATCTTCATTTTCTTCTCCCGCTACGATTTCCTCATCTTCCCCCTCTTCAGAAGTCTTGTTTTCCTGTTGAGTCAATTCATCTTCGGGAGTAGACAGACAACCCCGTGCAAAAAGAATGTCTTCTTCTCGGACTTCTAGAGAATCAAACTCTTGTTCTATCTCCGAGAGGAAACTAAAATCAGTGGCGACGGCGGCGGCGACATTATTCGTAATCTTAAAGGTCAAGGTATTCAAACCCGAAGAAGCCGCCAAAATCTGGAAGTCTCCTGTTGCACTCAGCACCTCAAAGAAATTCAGGGCAATACCACTGGCATTGGTGATGATGCTAGTACCATTGGAAAAGGAACCCGTGACATCTCCCAGAGAACTAAAATTAACGGTTGCACCAACAGAAGGGATAATATTAAACGCTTTTTCTACGACTTTGACGCTGACATCAAGGGTAGAAGGAAGGCTGCTGATAGTGATGTTTTGCTGTCCAATCGGAACGATTTCAAAACCTTGGAATTCAAAGGCTCCCATATCTACCG
>NZ_JACSWA010000453.1 GCF_016888125.1 Spirulina sp. CCY15215 | reverse complement strand
ATGGATTAATACAAGGTATTAACCACAAATATTGCCAGACAATTCACAAAAAAGATGGTTACGTTTATTCAATGTAAAGCCGTCCTATAAGGACGGGTTTTCTACCCAATTTTTCTGATGAACCGATTTGAAGTTGAATCTCGCACGATTCTCATTGCCTTAACGGGATCTCGGGGCTATAAGTTAGATATTGAAACTTCCGATTATGATTATCGGGGTGTTTTTATTGCCTCTCAACCTTATTATCTAGGATTTGATGAGATTGAACAAAAAGATAAAAATTGGGACAAAGAAACCGAAAATTGCCAGTTTCCTTTTTTATCTGAAGATACCAGTATTTACGAACTGCGGAAGTTTTTAAAACTCTCTGTCGATAATAATCCCAATATCCTTGAACTACTTTGGTTTAAAGATTTTGTCCACTTAACTGAAGTGGGAAAAATTCTGTTAGAACATCGAGAAATGTTCCTCTCGAAGCGGGTCAAAAATACTTATTCGGGATACGGATATGCCCAAATTAGGAAATTAGAAACCCATCGCCGTTGGTTGCTCAATCCTCCTCAATCTAAGCCAACTATTGAAGAATTTGGCTTAACAGATACACCTCCCTTAACTGTGAATGAAATCAATACATTTTTGGAATATTTGTATCAGTTAGTGCGCGATCGCATTGAATTTCTCGAACCTGCGGAACAACTTTATCATCTCTTAGTTGCCGATATCGATTATAAAGGTATTTTAAAACAACATTCTTTACCCGATCAAGTTCTAGATTATACGCAAAAATTAACTAATAGCACTTCCGATTTTATCAAACTTCTGCATAAAAGTCAACGTTATCGCACTGCTTGTCGGGAGTATAAAAACTATCAACAATGGCAAAAAAATCGCAACCCCAAACGGGCAGAAATGGAAGCAAAAACAGGTTATGATTGCAAGTTTGCCATGCAAGCAATTCGCCTTTTAAGAACAGGAATTGAAGTGCTAAAAACCCACAATTTAATCGTAGATCGTCAAGAAGCGGGAGATGCGGAAGAATTATTAGCCATGAAACTCGGGGAATTCAGTTATGAAGCAATCATGGAAATTGCTAACGATCTTTACAAAGGATTAGATGATGCTTATCGCAAATCTACTTTGCGCGATCGCGTCGATAAAGAAGCCGTCAATCAACTTTGTATCGATCTTGTCACCAAAATGGGTTGGTAAAACTGTTTTACAGAGGACATAAGTAATATTTCCTAGCATATCAATGTAAAAGATGAGAATATGGCGATCGCCGATGATGACAGGAAATTTTGTTGCTGGCGATCGCGTAGACTCGAAATAATTCTGGTACATTGAATAATTCCCTTAGAGTATAAACCGCTAAAAACGATGATGAAACGAAGAAAGCTAATTCTCGCATTGACCCTAACCGCTTCCATTGCGGCGATCGCAGCATCGGGATGCAGCAACCCAGAAAGTAGCACCTCCGAAACTAGCACCCCAACCGAGGATAGTGACGCAAAAACCCTCGTTATGGCTACCTCCGCAGACTATCCCCCTTATGAGTTTTACGAAACTGCTAAAGGCGAAGGAAAACCCATTGGCTTTGATATCGATATTGCCACCTATATTACCAAAGAGTTAGGGTATGAACTTGAAGTTAAGGACATGGACTTTAATGGCATTATCCCTGCTTTACAATCCGAACGTGCTGATTTTGCCATGTCGGGAATGACCCCAACAGAAGAACGCAAACAAAGTGTTGACTTTTCCAGTATTTATTATGATGCTAAAAATACCATCGTTACAATAGAAGGATCTGCATATAAAAGCTATAAAGAACTAGCAGGAAAAAAAGTTGGCGTTCAACTCGGAACAACCCAGGCTGAAGAAGCCAAAACAAAAGCCGAAGAAGTTGGTGGTATTACCATTGAACCGCGTAATAAAATTAGCGATCTGATCCAAGAAGTGAAAGCTGGTCGCATCGATGCAGCTATTATTGAAGATACTGTTGCCAAAGGGTATATCAAGACAAATCCCGATCTAGTTTTTACGGAAATTGAAGAGAGTGGAGAACTATCCGGATCTGCGATCGCGTTCCCCAAAGACTCAGAGTTAGTGGATAAATTTGAAGCCGTTCTTCAAGAAATGAAAGAAAATGGAGAACTGGAGAAATTGGTACAAAAATGGTTTGAAGATTACTACGAAAAATAAGAAGGTAGTGCAGAATAATTTAGGATTAAACTAACAATGAATCTCGAAATTGTCGAAATCATTTCTCACTATCATCTAGCCGAATTTAATCTAGATTTTGCGAGAATTGCCCCATCAATTCCTTTCATTTTGACGGGGCTTGTTATCACCCTCAAATTCACCCTAATCTCGGCATTTTTTGGCTTTTTATGGGGAACGATCCTTTCGTTGTTTAAGATTTCTAGTCTTAAACCTCTCTATTGGTTTGGTCTGGCTTATACTTCTGTTTTCCGAGGCACACCTCTACTGGTTCAATTATCGCTGATCTACTTCGCAACACCGCAATTAACGGGATATAATATCTCCGGTTTTGAAGCTGGGGTGATTACCTTTTCCCTTAACTCAGGTGCCTATATTTCCGAAGTAATTCGGGCGGGAATTTTGGCGATCGATAAGGGACAAACCGAAGCAGCAATGTCTCTGGGGGTGACATATCGACCCATGATGATAGATGTTATTTTACCCCAAGCCATCAAGAATATTTTACCAGCTTTGGTAAACGAATCGATCGCCCTTTTAAAAGACTCCGCTTTAGTCTCAACAATTGGCGCACAAGACCTCTTACGTCGCGCCCAAATTGTCGGGGCAGAAAAGTACGTTTACTTTGAACCGTTGTTGATGGTTGCGGTTATTTACTATCTCATGGTTATGATTCTCACCGTGAGTTCGACAATTCTAGAAAATCGTTTGCGTCGCAGTAGTTAGAAATTCAATCATTAGGAATAGATTCACCAATGGAGGAAATCATGTCAGATAATTCAGATAATAACGTTGCCATTCGGATCGATAGCTTAGTGAAATCTTTTGGCAGTTTGCAAGTGTTAAAAGAGATTTCGACTGAAATTAAGCGCGGTGAAGTTGTCGCCATGATCGGTCCTTCCGGTTCGGGAAAATCCACATTTTTACGCTGTTTAAACTTGTTAGAAATGCCAACATCAGGTAAAATTTATATTGATGGGATTGAGATCACTAATCCCAAAACTGATGTTATGAAAATGCGCCAAAATGTGGGTATGGTATTTCAACATTTTCATCTTTTTCCTCACATGACAGTCCTACGCAATATCATGTATGCCCCCATGAAAGTCAAGCAAATTTCTGAAGAAAAAGCGCGTCAGAAAGCATCGGAATTATTAGCGCGAGTGGGGTTAGCAGAAAAGGCAAATGTGTATCCGTCTAAGTTGTCGGGAGGACAGAAACAACGCGTCGCGATCGCGCGGGCTTTGGCCATGGAACCGGATATTATGCTATTTGATGAACCAACATCAGCCCTCGATCCAGAAATGGTGAAAGAAGTCCTTGATGTGATGAAAGGAGTCACTGAAAGTGGCATGACAATGGCTGTTGTCACCCATGAAATGGGGTTTGCGAGGGAAGTAGCCGATCGCATTCTTTTTCTCGACGGAGGTTGCATTGCAGAAGATGCAACACCGGATGAGTTTTTCACCAGTCCGAAAAGCGATCGGGCCAAACAGTTTTTGGAGAAAATATTATAAAGTATTATTATAATATTTTCTTTTTGGGAGATTTACAATCTCCCAAAAAGACGAAGTTGATAAAAATCAAAGATAGTTGACAATTTTATTTAATTAATAAAAATGATAAATTTATATCAGTATCATAATGACAAAAATCGATTAAGACAAGAAATTGATTCACAAAAAAAGAGTATTAAAGTTCCGAATTTTATCCCCAAAAATGATAAAGAATTAGTTGATACTTACCAAAGTTGTCGCGTCTTAGATTTCTATCTTATTGAATATTTCAAAAACAATGCTAAGACAAAAAAATTAACAGAAAAACAAGAGGAAATTGTCGAAATAATTTCTCTTTTCAAGCAAGAAGTTTGGTTAGGACTATCCCAAGAAAAAGAGAAATTCAGAAAAAATATCCAAAATAAAAAGACAGGGTTTAAAAATATTTTTGAATTTTCAGGAAGTGAGAATCTTTATTTATCTAATATTTACACTCGTTTTATTTCTGAAAATTTAGGCCATAAATTCGAGAATATTGCAGAAATTAGCGATAGCATTTTTATCCCAGAGAATACTTTGAATCTTAAAATAAAAGGAATTGATCTTGTTCTTTATGATGGTCATAATATTCGATATACACAATTAAAAACCAAAAAAGATACACTTACCGGTAGTCAAAGTCAAAGAAGCATAAATGAGCTAAAAATTCATCAAAATCCGATTTTTGCAGCCGCCCTTGATATGGGAAAATCATGGACAATTAGTAAAACTAAAGCACAACAATCTGGAATTCAGCTTTTAGCCGGTTCTGAGTTTTGGTCGCTTATCGGTTTAGATTATGGTTTTATTCTCGATCAACTTTCAGATGCAATCAAAGATATTGACAAACAACTGTATCGCTAGTTATTATAATTACAGCATTATAATAGAACTTGTCTCAAACAAATTTGCAATCGATGAACTGTCTATCTCTCAAAAATGCAGCAAAAATATTAGGGATTTCTCCCAGTATGATACAACAATGGGAAAAGAAGAAGCTGATTAAAAGTCAAAAAATATCTCAAGGGAAAAAAGTATTTAATCTTGAAGAATTACAGGCACTGCAAAATAAAAATACTATTGTTGGCTCAGATAACAACTATAATATTTTACAATCTCAACAAGAAGTATGTTTTAATGTTATTGAATTATTTGCCGGATGTGGAGGCATGGCATTAGGATTTGAAAATGCCGGTTTGCAAACTAAACTTCTGGTTGAAATTGATAAGAATTGTGTGAATACTCTAAAAATTAATCGACCAAACTGGAGGATATTGCATGATAATGTTACTAATATTGATTTTAAACACTATCGAGATAGAGTTGATATTGTAGCGGGAGGTTTTCCTTGCCAAGCCTTTAGTTATGCAGGTCACGGTAAAGGATTTGAAGATACTCGAGGAACACTATTTTTTGAATTTGCCAGATGTTTATCAGAAGTTCGTCCTAAGATTGCGATCGCAGAAAATGTTAGAGGTTTACTCAGTCATCAAAATGGCGAAACTTTAGCCATTATGCTAAAAACTTTGAAGAATTTAGGTTATAATGTAGAATATAAACTTCTAAGCGCACAATTCTTAGATGTGCCGCAGAAAAGAGAACGAGTGATTATTCTGGCAACGCGAAAAGATTTGCAAATACGGGCTATATTTCCTCAAGAAAAAAATTATACAATTTCTCTGCGAGAGGCGCTTCAAGATTGTCCAAAATCAAGAGGAGTTCAATATAAAGACCGTAAAAGAGAAATTATGGAATTAGTTCCACCTGGAGGGAATTGGCGAGATTTGCCAGTTGAAATTCAGAAAGAATATCTGAAAAATAGTTTTTATAAAGGAGGAGGAAGAACTGGTTTTGCAAAAAGACTTTCTTGGGATGAACCGGCATTAACTGTAACTTGCAGTCCCGCACAAACACAAACAGAAAGATGCCATCCTGACGAAACAAGACCTTTAACAGTAAGAGAATATGCACGGATTCAAACATTTCCCGATCGCTGGCAATTTACAGGTTCTTTAAGCGCTCAATACAGACAAATTGGTAATGCAGTTCCCGTCAACATGGCTTATCATTTAGGTCAAGGTTTAATTACAATGTTAAGAGGGTTTGGAGACCAAACCCCTACAAACGATTAAATAAAATTTAGGATTTGTAGAAGAGGGAGACTGTGCGAGAATATAATATTCGTTGTTTCGGGTATTTGCAAACACAAATTGACCTGTTAATCGTTGAGTTTCTCCATTAATGCGAACAGTAGGTAAAAGGAGACTTTTTTGGAGTTGTAGAGTTTGGTAATCGAAAATGGAGAGGCGATCGAAAGCGAGAGAATTTGTCCCACTGTTTCGATCCAAAACAATAATTTTTTGGTCAAGACTAGAAAATGCTACTCTTCCTCTCGAAATTTCCCCCCTCTCGGAATTAGCAGCAACATTCAACTGACGAACATTAATTTCTCGCGTATTTTGATTGAAAATTAGAGTAAAAATTGAGCCATTATCCGTTAAAACCCGACGTTTTTCGAGATCGAACCATAAATAACCACTCCTCGAAAAATCCCCCGCAATGGTTTGCAATTGAACAGTGGGACGCGGATCGTTTTGGGTAATATCGATTTGCTGAATCTTAGGAGTCTGCGATCGCCCAATAATACCAAAAATTGCTTTCCCACCAGGGTGCAGGGCAAAATAAGTTTGAGAAAAATCCTGCGTGTTATCATCGGGGGTTTGGGTTGCTTCTCCAGTCTCCCCGTCGATCGCCCATAAACGCCGATCGCGTTGGGGAGAAATATAAACCCAGCCCTTATTAGCTAAGACTAAATCAAAAATATCCACCGCGATCGGTAATGTTTTCATTATCCGTCCCTGTCGCAGGTCCACCCAAGAAACATGGCGATCGTGACCGATCGCGGCAAATTCTCCCTTTGGACCCAGGGAAACCCCAAGAGGAGGATAATCGAGGGGAATCTCTTGCTGGCGGCGGGAAAAAGGACTATAAACAATGAGACGAGGGGGATTATTGACCGCGATCGCAATTTTATTGAGAGTGGGATGATATTCTGCATCGATCGCCTCAAAATTCAGAGGGATCGCCTCCCCCGACAATTCTGCGAGGGATGCTTCTGGAGAAGTATTACTTTCAAGATCCCTAGGTTCCAGGGGAGAAATAACCTGGGGAACCTCCGTATTGTTGGGTAATATCGGTACGGGTTGATGTTTGCGTCCCGCTAAAAATAAAGCCAAGGCGATCGTCCCCATAACCCCCACTCCCAGCATAAATTGGCGCGATCGCCCAGAAAATTGAGCAAGGGTGAAATACTGTCCTGGCAAAGGTCGAGTGGGACGATGCAGAAGGTGTGCGATCGCCTCCAAAGCCTCTGCTGCGGAGTCATAGCGTTGGCGAAAATCATAACGCACCATGCGATCGATAATTTGCGCCAAATCTGGGCTAACATGGGCGCGATCGCGCCAAATCAATTCCCCAGTTTGAGGATCGTCGGCCAACCTTTCAGGATCGATCCCAGTTAAGGCTTCAATCGCCACAATGCCCACAGAATAAACATCGCTGCTAAACTTAGGCTTACCTTGTGCTTGTTCGCTGGGAATGTAACCAGGAGTCCCGATACCCACCGTCAGATTACTACTCATCCCCTCTTTATCCAAGCGTTCCTCAATTTGTTTAACCGCTCCAAAATCAATCAGGACAAGTTTACCATCTTCCTCTCGTCTGCGAATATTGGCGGGTTTAATATCTCGGTGAATCACATTGGTTTGGTGAACAAAAACAAGGATTTCTAGAATATCTTGCAGGAAAGCAACGACGGCACTTTCCGGTAAAGACTGACCTGGAATCAGTTCTTGTTGCAAGTCATGTCCTGGAATATACTCTTGAACGAGATAAAACTCGTTATTTTCTTCAAAATGTGCCAACAAGCGCGGAATTTGGGGATGTTGTCCCAACTGACTGAGAACTTTTGCTTCATTATCAAATAAACGTCGTGCCAAATCGAGAATATTCGGAGTTTTGCGATAGGGTTGTAAATGCTTGACCACACATTGAGGCATTCCAGGGAATTGTTCGTCTCGGGCGAGAAAAGTATAACCAAATCCCCCTTCTCCCAAGGATTCTAAGAGACGATAGCGCCCGCAGAGTAGATCTTCTCGGGGAAGTTGAGTTTGGGGAATGGGGAGGGGATTTTGGGAGATGGGAAGGGTAGGGGTAAAGGTGAGGGTTGTCGATCGATCGATCGCGTTGGCTGTGGTGAGAGAAGTAGCATTTAACCATTGCAAGGCTTCTGTGGCATTAGCATAGCGGCGATCGCCTTCCTCAGCGATGCTAGATGCGAGGAATTCGGCAAAGCGATCGCTAATCGTGAGGCGATCGCGCCAAGATAAGCGCCCATTTTGATCTCGCGGTAGGGCATTAGGGGACAATCCCGTTAAGGCTTGAATAGCCAGTATCCCCACCGCATACACATCATAACTGGGGTCGGGTTTGCCTTGGGAGAATTGCGGAGCGTAACCCGAGGGGGCGATCGCGCCGCGAATACCGATTTTGCCTGCTGGGTTAAGATCGAGGGTGCTAATTTGTTGCACGTTACCGAAATCCACCAACACGAGTTGATTATCTTTCCGACGACGCAGGAAACTATTGGGGTTAATGGCGCGGTGAATGAGTTGATGCTGATGGATAAAAGCTAAAATTGGCAAGATTTCTTGCAGGAGTAAAACCGTGCTTTCTTCGTCTAAAGGTCGCCCTTGTAGCGTGTTTGCGAGGCGATCGCCGTCGATATAATCTTGGATGAGGTAAAAACTGCCATCCCTTTCAAAGCGATCGTAGAGTTCCGGAATTTGCGGATATTCCCCCACTTCTGCAAGAATGCGAGTTTCCTTTTTGAAGAGATATCTGGCATATTTAACCAGTTGAGGATGGCGCGATCGCAGATTCAGTTGAAGCAAGATGCGGCGAGGATTTCCAGGCAAACTGAGGTCTTCCGCCAAGTAGGTTTGGCTGAATCTTCCCGTGGAGAGATGGCGAGTAATACCATATCGTTGGCCAAGGATAGTTCCCTGCATTTTGCGGAGAGGGGGTAGAGATCGAGAAGGCGAGGTTACAAAACCCCGCATTTCTTCTCTTATTTTGCCTCATTCCTCGACAATTCCCAGGGATTAATGAGATTAAGTAATGACCGTGGGGCGATCGCGTCCCGTTAATTCCTTAATTTTTGCCACTTCATTTGCTAAAACAATCAAATCTGCAAGGGCTTCTTGAGGATCGCGATCGTGTTGGCTAGGATTGGGTTCATAGCGCTCTAAATAGACCCGTAAAGTGGCTCCCTTTGTCCCCGTCCCCGAGAGGCGAAAAACAATGCGAGAACCATCACTAAAGCCAATGCGGATGCCTTGTTTGTTGCTAACACTGCCATCAACTGGATCGGTATAACTGAAATCATCAGCATATTCCACTTCATAAGCGCCGAGTTTTGTCCCTTTCATTCCCCCCACAGCCGATCGCAAATTTTCCATTAATTGCGTTGCGGGTCCACTTTCCACTGCTTCATAATCGTGACGAGAATAGAAATTTCGTCCGTAGGTTTGCCAATGTTCTTGTACAATTTGTGCAACAGATTTACCCGTCACGGCGAGAATATTTAACCAGAAAATAACCGCCCAAAGTCCATCTTTTTCGCGAATATGATTGGAACCGGTGCCGAAACTTTCTTCACCGCACAAAGTGGCTTTATCTGCATCTAATAAATTGCCAAAGAATTTCCAACCCGTCGGGGTTTCGTAACAGCCAATGCCTAATTTAGCAGCAACCCGGTCTACTGCGGCACTGGTGGGCATCGATCGCGCTACTCCCGATAAGCCATTCTTATAACCTGGGACGAGGTGAGCATTTGCTGTGAGAATTGCTAAACTATCGCTCGGGGTAACAAAGAAATTGCGCCCTAAAATCATATTGCGATCGCCGTCTCCATCGGAAGCGGCACCAAAGTCTGGGGCATTATCCCCAAAGAGAATATCAACCAATTCTTTCGCATAAACAAGGTTAGGATCTGGGTGTCCTTGGCCGAAATCTTCCAAAGGAATACCATTAATTACCGTGCCTTTTGATGCCCCTAAATGCTGCTCAAAAATGGCTTTGGCATAAGGACCCGTCACTGCGTGCATAGAGTCGATACAGAGCTTAAAACCCTTGTCTGTAATCAATTGGCGAATATAATCGAAGTCAAATAAAGACTGCATCAACTCGACATAGGCCACAACAGAATCAATCACCTCAACTTCCATTGTTCCTAATTTAAAGGAGCCAATGCGATCGATGTTCACATCTGCTGCTACGAGGATTTTGTATTCTGAAATTGTTTTGCTGCGATCGAAAATAGCTTCAGTTACCTTTTCTGGAGCAGGTCCACCGTTACCGATGTTATATTTTATACCAAAGTCACCATCGGGACCGCCGGGGTTATGGCTGGCAGAGAGGACGATCCCCCCAAAGGTTTCATACTTGCGAATAATGCAGGACGTTGCAGGAGTGGAGAGGATACCCCCTTGACCCACTAATATTTTACCAATGCCGTTTGCGGCAGCCATTTTCAGGATGATTTGAATGGCTTGGCGATTGTAATAGCGTCCGTCTCCCCCAAGGACAAGAGTTTGCCCTTCGCAGCCTTCTAAGCTATCAAAAATGGATTGAACGAAGTTTTCGAGGTAATGGGGCTTTTGGAAGTCGATAACGGACTTTCTCAGTCCGGAGGTGCCGGGTTTTTGGTCGTCAAAAGGGGTTGTTGTTACCGTGCGTAGATTCATGAATTCAATCTGAGAATTTCAAGATTATCTTAATATTTTGTTGTTCATTGTTAGTTAAGAAAAAGGTTAAGAAAAAGTATCGGGATCGATTCCCATTTGTCTGAGGCGATCGCGCATTGCTTGCAATTTACTTCGTTCTGCTTCTAATTCTACCTGTATTTGTTGGCGATCGCGTTCTGAGCGATCGGCTCTTTGTTTTTCGCGATCGCGCTGTTCGACTATCTCAACATAATCAACAAATCTTTCCCCATTGGGATAAAATAATGCTAATTCTCCCTCTATCCTACTAAACTTTATTCCTAAACGCGGACTTTCCCAGCCCTCCATTTGCGAAATAACTTCTAATT
>NZ_JACSWA010000452.1 GCF_016888125.1 Spirulina sp. CCY15215 | reverse complement strand
ATACAAAACTGAGATGCACCCTTCGTTTTTCTCTGATTTCAGCCGGGAAATTATTTTTTAGGCGATCGCGATCGCATTTTTTTCCAGCTTTTGCAAGTAACAAAATAGCGGTCTGTCAAAGAGTTTTTTGCGGACAAAGCCGTATCGCGATAATCCTAATCCATTTTAATGGATTTTTTGTATGAGACAGGGATTTCAATCCCTGGCGGATCTCTGGCGGATCTCTGGCGAATCTCTGGCGAATCTCCCTATCAACAGTATTATTAAATTGAGCCAACGCACCATTTTATCTTTCTAACTCACTCATGGATATAGAACAACAATTAACGCTCCCAGAAATTCCCCTAGCACCTCCCGAATTTAAGTCTGGGTTTGTGGGAATTGTCGGGCGCACGAATGTCGGAAAATCTACCTTAATGAATCAATTAGTGGGTCAAAAAGTAGCAATTGTTTCTCCTATATCTCAAACAACCCGCAACCGCTTAAAAGGCATTTTAACGACTCCTGAAGCACAAATAATTTTTGTCGATACTCCTGGCATCCATAAACCTCATCACGAGTTGGGAAAAGTGCTAGTCAAGAATGCAAAAATGGCGATTGAATCGGTAGATTTGTTATTGTTTGTGGTGGACAGTTCTACCATTGCTGGAGGAGGCGATCGCTATGTTGCCAAGTTACTCCAAAATAGCAAAACCCCGATTATTTTAGGCTTAAATAAAACCGATCTTGCTACTGAGAATTGGGAGGAGAGTTACGCACAATTACGAGAGGACAAAGATTGGGAAATTGCTAAATTTTCGGCACTGACAGGGGCAGGAATCGAAACTCTACAACAAAATATTATCGGAAAATTAGCAACAGGACCTTATTATTATCCTCCAGATTTAGTCACAGATCGCCCCGAACGTTTTATCATGGGGGAACTCATTCGCGAACAAATTTTACTCCTCACTCGAGAAGAAATTCCCCACTCTGTTGCTGTTACCATTGAGCGGGTTATTGAAGATACCAATATCACTCGTATTTTTGCCAATATTTGCGTCGAACGTAAATCTCAAAAAGGAATTTTAATTGGTAAAGGAGGAAGTATGTTGAAAGCGATCGGAACTGCTGCCCGAGAGCAAATTCAAAAGTTAATTGTTGGAAAAGTTTACTTAGAACTTTTTGTAAAAATCGAACTAAAATGGAGACAATCTCGCTTACAACTGTCTGAATTAGGTTATAAAATTGAACCTTAAATTAAATTAACGCTCAATATTTATATTCTGAATTAACTTAAGTTTCGTGCATATTTTGACGAATTGCCGATTCAAGTCTTCGAGGTTCATCAGTTCCAATCCGAAATTTTCTTCCTGAAGAAAACTCCATTTGTACGGCATCTAAACCCGATACATTAAACATCCATGCGTCGGGAACTCGCCGAATTCCCCAGCCATAAAACCAAGGATTTTTAATGATTTTTACATCAGTAACTTCCGTAAGATTAAATTCTTTATGAATTAAACCCATCCCAAACCAGCATCGGAGTTTCCCTACTTCAACTTCAACGGTTAAAGTGCCAAAAAGAATAGCAATAACAGCAAGAGAACTAATAACTGCGATCGCACTCCATATTGATGCTTCTTTGCTAATAAAAAGTGCAATTACCCCCATCAAAAGAGCAGCTATTGCCAGAATAACAAGGATAGTTACTCCGATTTGTGTATGCTTATAAAGCATGATTTCACCTCCACTGTTTTAGGATTTTTTGCTAAAAGCAAGATTGACAAGATAACGTCTATTTTGGCCAATTTTCCACGATACACCTTCAGGATCGTGCTGTTGACTCCATTGCTCAAAATCTGCGTTTTGACTCATTTCTTGGAGTTTTAGCACTGAAACCTGCAATCTTTGAGCGAGTTCCTCTTGACTTAATCCATTTATAAATTGAGCCAAAGTATCGAATTCTGAAACATTCATTGAGATTCCCTTAAGATTCCAATACCATTATGCGCGATCGCAATTGGGCGATCAGCAAAAAGTTAACATATTGTATGCTTCCATACCGACACAAGAATAGACTAAATGGCGATCGCCTAGCCGTCACTCCGGACGGGACGGAAAATGGATCGAGGAAAAATCCTTGGCTAGAAGCAGAAAATTAGTGTAGACTTTGACGGATCCCACTAGGCTTTTTACCTGCCAGATGCCTCTTCATCTGTATCATCTTATTGCCTTTCTCATTTCCGCGATCGTTGTCCTCTGGAGTACGCCGGTCGTCAAAACGATCGGCCTCAAAAGTGGTCACGTCGATCGCCCCAACGAACGTAAAGTTCACGAACAACCGATGGTTCGCCTGGGGGGGGTATCCATTTTCATCGGTACAATTTCCGCTTTAGTCATTGTTTATTTTTTGGGAGGGTTTAATGATTTACCCCTACAAGAACAAGGCAGTCTTTGGGGAGTTCTCCTCGGAGGGATCGGCTTTTTTTTAATTGGTTTAGCAGACGATTTGTTTAATCTCAGCCCCATTTGGCGGCTGTTAATGCAAATTGCGGTTTCTTCATCCGTCTGGTTTATCGGGGTTCGCATCGAGTTTCTTTCCGTTCCTTTTAATGGTTTAATCCACCTGGGTGTTTTAAGTTTGCCCATTACAGTCATCTGGTTAACGGGTATGGCAAACGCCATCAATTGGATTGATGGTTTAGATGGGTTAGCGGCTGGAGTATCGGGCATTGCCGCCGTTGTCATGTTCATTGTCACCCTCTTTATGGATCAATCTGCTGCGGCCTTAATTGCCGCCTCCTTAGCCGGAGGAGCCCTCGGATTTTTGCGCTATAACTTTAACCCTGCCCAGATTTTTATGGGGGATGGAGGCGCTTATTTTATGGGATTTACCTTAGCGGGGGTGGGAACGATTGGTTTAGTGAAAAGCACCGCCGTTACTGCTGTTCTCCTGCCCTATTTAATTCTTGCAGTGCCGATTCTAGATATGTCCGCCGTGATTATCTCCCGCTTGAGTAATGGTAAATCACCCTTTTTAGCAGACAAAAGCCACCTGCACCACCGCTTACTCGATGCGGGGATTTCTCAAAGATTAACTGTATTGTTTATTTATGCTTTGACCTTGTGGGTAGGCAGTTTAGCGTTAGCCTTCTCGGGTCTTCCCAGTGGTGCCGCCTATGCGATGGGGGCAACCATGTTACTTGCTTATATCAGTTGGCAAGTTTGGCGAAAAACCAAAGCGACTCGATAATCTCAATTCGCAAATTAAAAAGCTACAAATTGGAAAGGGAAAAAGCATGAGTGCTGAAATCATTTGCGTGGGAACAGAATTGCTACTCGGCGATATTCTCAACAGCAATGCCCGATATTTGGGGCAAGAGTTCGCCAAATTAGGCATTCCTCACTACTATCAAAGTGTGGTTGGAGATAATCCAGAGCGAATTAAAAGTGTTATTGAGGTCGCGATCGCCCGTTCTTCTCTACTTATTTTTACGGGAGGACTCGGACCGACTCCCGACGATCTCACCGTGGAAACCATCGCCGCTTTTTTTGAGACTCCCCTTGAGGAACGACCGGAGGTTTTACAGGATATCACGGATAAGTTTGCCCGACGACGCAGGCAGATGACTGACAATAATCGCAAACAAGCCTTATTGCCCGTTGGTGCGGCGGTTTTACCCAATCCGACGGGAACGGCACCGGGTATCATTTGGCAACCTCGAGAAGGGGTTACGATTTTAACTTTTCCTGGGGTGCCGTCGGAAATGTACCGGATGTGGGAGGAGACGGCTATTCCCTATTTAAAAAGCCAAGGTTGGGGAAAGGAAATTATTTACAGTCGTCTCTTGCGATTTTGGGGGATTGGCGAATCTGCCTTAGCGACCAAGGTAACTCACTTATTTGATAGTGTTAATCCTACTGTTGCGCCTTATGCGGGGAATGGTGAGGTACGCTTACGGGTTTCCGCTAAAGCTGCGTCGGAATCAGAGGCAAATCTGCTCATTGACCCGATCGCCAGAGAAATTTGCACTATTGCGGGGGATGATTATTTTGGGGCCGATCGCGACACTTTAGCCTCGGTGGTTGGGCAGTTATTGCGCGATCGCCATGAAACTCTAGCTGTGGCTGAATCCTGCACTGGTGGGGGATTGGGGGCAATGCTGACGGCAATACCAGGCAGTTCTGAATACTTTGCGGGGGGGATTATTTCCTATGCCAATCGCGTTAAAACAGAACTCTTGGGAGTGAGTCGAGAATTACTCTCCCAGGTCGGTGCTTTTAGTGAACCTGCGGCTAAACAAATGGCGGCGGGGGTGAAAAAACAATTGGCTTCTGATTGGAGTTTAAGTATTACTGGCATTGCTGGACCCGATGGGGGTTCTTCCCATAAGCCCGTTGGTTTGGTTTATATTGGTTTGGCTAGTCCCGATCGCGAGGTGGAGATTTTTGAGTATCGCTTCGGACCCGAACGCGATCGCGATACAATTCGTCACTTAAGTGTATGTCACGCCCTCGATCGCCTGCGCCGTCAACTCATTGCTAGAGGTGACTAACAGCATTTGTTGAGATGCACCCAAATCCATTCCTCTCACTCAGATCGCCAAATTCTTAAAGTATCATCACTACTTCCACTCACAAGCATTAAACCTTTCGTGCCATTACCATAACCTTCCCTCACAAATTCAAGGGAGGTGACTGCTGCCGAATGTCCTCGCAATTCCAAAATTTCCTTACCCGTCTCCAAATTCCACAGGGCGATCGCGCCATCCCAGCCCCCACTCGCCAATAGTTTCCCATTGGGACTCACGGCCAAACTATAAACACCCCCAGAATGAGCGCGAAACGTCGTCAGCGATCGCCCAGTATCCACCCGCCATCGCGATAAAGACCCATCTTCTCCTCCACTAATCAAAGTTTGTCCGTCGGGGGTAAAAGCCAGCGCCCGAATACTGCCATGATGGCCGATGGCAGTATGGACATTTTCCCCAGTGGGTAATTTCCAGAATTTAATCGTTTTATCGTCGCTACCACTGGCCAGAATGTCCCCTGTCGGACTGACTGCTAGGGCTTTAACCCCTGTGAACCAATCGGAATGCCCGCGCAGGGTTAAAATTGCTTGGCGCGTGGCTAACTGCCAAACTTTCACGGTTTTATCGTCGGCACCGCTAAAGAGAAACTGTCCGTCGGGACTAAACACCACCGCTTTCACGGCACCGGAATGCCCCGATAATGCCCCCGTTTCCCGACCCGTGGCCAACTGCCAGAGTTTAATTGTTTTATCTGCTCCCCCACTGGCCATAATCTGACCATCTGGGGCGATCGCAATGGTTTTAATGCCTGTAAACCCATTCCCTTCTCGCTGTCCTAGGGTGCGAATTTCTTGACCCGTGGCTAATTGCCAGAGAACTATTGTATTATCATCGCTACCACTGGCAATAATTTGGCCGTTGCGACCGATCGCCACTGAATTTACGCCGCTTCGATGTCCCGTCAGAGTATGAAGGCACTGCCACTGATAGGATTCCGAGGCATCTTTCAAGGTCATGGACCCCGGAGCCGCCGTCACGGGACTGGCTTGGGGACCCGCAGGCATGGTCACGGGAGAGAGAGGATGAGTGTCTTGGAAACGGGCGATCGCCTCTCTTAAATCCTCAATTTGCTTTTCAATTTTGGGGTTGCTTTCCCGAGCGATAGACTTCACCTGCTCGATCTGAGCCTTAAGCGGTTCAACCAGTTGATAGGTTTGAGAGCGAGCCGTTTCATTGTACTGTTGTACCAACTGTCGTAACTGTAGGATTTCGCGATCGGTTTCGGGGTTGAGGGTTTGAATGCGTTCGTCAATTTCTGCAACTTGTCCTTTCAAAGGCTCGATCAGTTCGCGAAATTGGGCGACATTTTTTTGCAATTCTCCAATTTGCGAGAGAGTTTCTGGCTCAGTTTTCCCAGCCATCAATTCCAATTGTCCTAAATGTTCCTTAATGCGGGCAAAAAATTGATCGATTTGCTCGAAAGCCGTTTCTGTGCTTTGTTGTTGTGCCTCCTTTAACTCCCGCATTTGCTGTTGGGTGCGGGTGTCAATTTGCTCAAATTGAGTTTTTAAACGTTCGACTTGCGCCTTGAGAGGATTGATACTTTTATGAACTTCTGCGATGGTTTCTTTAAATTTCGCTGTATTCTCTTGGGTTTGCGTCTGGTTCGATCGCGTTAATTCCGCCAATTCTGCCAACTGATCTTCTAACGGCTCAATTAATTGGTTAAAATGGGTTGCTCCCGTAAGTTGCTGCTGTTGAGACAAGCGATGAATACGCCGTCGATTGTCCATATTTAAGCCTACCGTTAACGTTAAGGGAACGGCAGCATAAGCAACTTGCTGGGTGGCGATCGCGGCGATCGTGCCGATCGCAGAACCTGCAAGGAAGAGATATTCGACAAGATCGAGCCAGTAGCGTCGGGTCATAACAGTCTTGACAACAGTCTTGAAAAGGAACGGGAAATAGAGTCGGCAAATCCCCTCTCTACAATATTACGAATTTTGACATTTTCCGAACAATTCCTTGGTAATGCGATCGAAAATCAAGGAAACGAACCTGATTAGGACTTACGCCGCGAGAGAGCGTTCCCGTATTCTATCATGATGATAAAATTAATCAATAACTGCGTACTGAATAACTAAAATGACTGCCATTCTCCTCGATCGCCAAATAGAATCCAGTCCCGAACCCATTTTAATTCCTGAACTGACATGGCGTGAATTTAAAGCCACAGAACAACTTATCGATCGCCCTGGAGTGCGATTATCTTTTTTAGATGGAGTCTTAGAAATTCGCAAAATGCCAGGTAAAAGACACGAAACGATTAAAGGACGCATTGGTGCTTTAGTAGAAATCTATTTGGAATTCTTAGAATTAGATTTTACACCAACGGAATCGATGACTTTGGCAAATGAATCCCAACAAGTTAAACGAGAAGCAGATAAATCTTACGAATTGGGACCCGATCGCGAACATCCAGATTTAGTGATTGAAGTTGTTGTCACCAGTGGGGGAATTGATAAATTAGAGGCTTATAAACGGCTCAATATTCCTGAAGTTTGGTTTTGGATCGGCGATCGCTTGCTTATTTATATTTTAAGAGAAGGAGAATATACAGAAAATGTGCGATCGCAGCTTTTACCGACTCTCGATCTCAATCTGTTGCATCGCTGTATTAATATTGATAATCACGGGCGATCGCTGCGGGAATTTCGTGCAGGTTTTAACCCGAAATAATGGGTTCGAGACAATCTAGCAATATCTTTACAAATTACAAACAAAACCCACTTCTTTAGCGATCTTTGCTCAAGACCGCTAAAGTTATCTTAAACTGCTACAGGCATCTCAATAGCTCTCTCTCGCAATAAATCTAGAATCTCATCAACATAATGATGAAACTTCATCTGACGCTTAATTGTGTAATCCCGTGCTTTTGGTAATAATATTTTTAACTCTTGTTGAATAGTACCGGGTCGCGCTGTGAGAACATAAATGCGCTGCGACAGAAAAACGGCTTCCTCCACATCGTGAGTAATCATTAAAATCGTAGAACCCGTGCGCTCCCAAATATCTAAAAGAAACTGCTGCATTGTTTCCTTGGTTTGTACATCTAATGCCCCGAAAGGTTCGTCCATTAACAGTATTTTGGGATGAGTTGCCAACGATCGCGCGATCGCCACACGCTGTTTCATTCCTCCTGATAGTTCTTTGGGATAGGATTGGGCAAATTGTGATAATCCCACCACATCCAAATAATAGGAGGCGCGTTCTCGATACTCGTTTTTGTGAACCCCTTGTAATTTTAAGCCAAATTCGACATTTTTCTGCACAGTCATCCAAGGATATAAAGTGTAACGCTGAAAGACCATGCCGCGATCGGAGCCAGGTCCGGTTACATCTATTCCATCGACGCTAATATGACCGGATGTAGGCAGATCTAACCCTGCAACTAACCGCAATAACGTTGATTTTCCCGATCCTGAAGCCCCAACTGCACAGACAAACTCTCCTGTTTCAACGTGCATATTAATGTCCTTCAGTGCAACAAGAGTACCTTGGTTGCTGGGAAATTGTTTGTACAATCGTTTGATTTCTAAGTGCATTTTTAATCTCCTAATAAAAAACTTGATCTTGAACTTAATCAAAAGCCCATTTGCAACGCGATCGCAGGACCCAGCGAAAGAGTAAATCAATAGCAAAGCCAATTAAACCCAGTACAATTAAGCAAGCAAAAATTTCATCGGTTTTAATGAATTTTCGAGCCAATTCGATGCGTTTACCTAGCCCCTCACTCGCGGCAATTAATTCCGCAACAACGACGAGATTCCATGACGCGGCAATATTGACGCGAAAGGCATCGAGAATATTAGGAATTACGTGGGGAGTAATAACTTGAAAAAGAACTTGTTGGCGATTTCCTCCTAATGTGTAAGTCATTTCAATCAAATCTTTCGGCACAAATTTAACTGCATCCATAATCATCAAAGTGTTAAAAAACACGGTTCCAATGAAAATTAAAGCAATTTTGGGTGCTTCATCAATGCCCAAATAAATGATTAAAAGCGGGATAAAAGCGGGAGCCGGCATATAGCGAACAATGCCGATAATAGGTTCGCAAAGAGCGCGAATACTAGCGAATGCACCCATCGCTACACCTAAAGGTGCAGCGACAATTGCAGCTAATAAAAAACCAGTGGTTACGCGCATAATACTGGCAGTTGTATCTTGAACCAGAAAGCCTTTTTCCCATAGTCCATATAGAGCTAAACTAACTTCAATGGGAGAAGGGAGAAACTTGGAATAAACAATTCCCGATGCGGATAGTAACCACCACAAACAAAAAGGAACAAGAACCGATAATCCCATCAAAGACCACATTAAAGGTTTGGGAATATCTTCTGCAATGCGCCAAAAGACAGTCGGTTTGAGAATTCTGGGTTGGAGATCGATAGATTTCATGGTCATAGTTTGAAACAATAAACAAATCTGCGATCGCTACTTACTTTCTGCATATTTTTTCACAAAGCGATCATCAAAAATCTTATCTAAAGGAGGTGCTGCTTCAATAAAGCCCACATCAACCATAAATTTAGCCATTTTTTTGGCCGCATAAGGCATATGTTTCATGCTATCTCCTGGGGAAAAGGCTTCTAAGTTTTCTTCAATGGTAAAAATTTTAGTTCCTTCTTTAAGTCGCTGTAATTCCTCTACGGAAACATTGGCACGTTTAGCCATAATTTCATCGGCGCGATCGGGATTTTTTTCCATAAATTCTAAGATATCAAACCAAGTATTCACTAAGGCTTGAACATCATCGGGACGCTCATCAATGAGCTTTTGGGTGACGACGAGAAGATCGGGAATAGCACCGGGAAATTCTTTTGAGGAAATGAGTTCTTTTGAGCCTTCCCTTTCTAAAGCAATCAACCAAAAGGGAGGAAATGCACCCACAGCATCAACGTTACCATTTACAAACGCTGCTGCTGCGTCTCCCGTGTCCATACCGACAATTTCTACATCTTTACGAGACATTCCTTTTTCTTCTAAAGCCAGACTGAGGAGAAAATCATCGACGACTCCTTCTTCTACGGCGACTTTTTTTCCTTTTAAGTCTTCAATACTCTTGATTTCTTGAGAAACAATAATTTTGTCATTTCCGGCGGAATTATCGTTCACCAATACGGCAACTTCTCCATGAATTGCATCGCCAGCAAAAGAAATTGTATCATTGAGGGTCTGAGAATTTGCATCTAATTTTCCGGCGGCTAAACTCTCCATTGAAGCGATATAACTATCAAACCATTGTAATTTAACGTTGACATTATTGGCCTCAAATAAATCTTCCTCTTCGGCGATCGCCCAAGGCCACCATCCTGCCCAGGTACTATATCCGAGTACAATCGGTTCTGTATTAGCAGAAGTTGTTTCGCCAGACGGTGCTTCTTGTACGGTTTGATTGCAACTGACGGTTAAAACTAAGCTGGCAATAAAGACGGCAAGTAATGATAAGATTTGACGGCGTTTCATGTTTTTTCCTCTATCTGGTGAGTTCTAAGACTGGATTTTTGCTATTTTGTAATTGCGATCGCACCCAGTTCAACCAAGTCTCTAAACCTGCCCCTGTTTTGGCTGAAATTGGAATAATTTTAACCTGGGGATTAATTTGCCGAGCATTGGCTTCAATACGTTCAATTTCGATATCTAAATAGGGTGCTAAATCAGTTTTTGTAATTAATAAGCAGTCTGCTTCTCGAAACATAACAGGATATTTCAAGGGTTTATCTTCCCCTTCTGTAACGCTGAGAAGAGCAACTTTTTGATGTTCCCCGACTTCAAATTCTGCGGGACAAACTAAATTGCCAACATTTTCAACAAAGACGAGATCGAATTCATTGGGATCGTATTCGTGTTCGAGACGATGAATGCCACCGGAGACCATTTTTGAGTCTAAATGACACGATCGCCCCGTATTAATAGCAATAACGGGAACGCCATATTTTCGCAAGCGATCGGCATCGAGTTCGGTGGTCATATCCCCTTCAATAATGGCAATTTTAAGGGTTTTATTTAATGCTGCTAGGGTTTTTTCTAAAAGTACCGTTTTGCCTGCTCCTGGACTGCTCATAACATTCAAACAAGTAATTCCCCAGCGATCGAAATGAGCGCGGTTGCGATCGGCTCCTGCTTGATTTGCGTGTAATAAATTGATTTCTAAAGCTGCGTCAAAAGTTTGGTGCATTGTTGATATTAATTCATTAATTATTGAATTATTTTTTAGGACAAAGAATATTCAATGCGATCTATTTTTAATTCGCGTCCCGAGCGAATATCCTCCATTGGCGATCGGCAAGTGGGACAAGAATATTGCAAACCATATTCGGGTTTATATTCTTGTTGGCAGGAGTGACAAAAAGCGATTAATGGAGTTTCTTTTATGTTTAATTTTACTCCTTCTAAAAAAGTGTTTTGAGTTTGTGCTGTAAACGCAAATTCTAAACTCACAGGTTCAACACAAGTAAATGCACCAACAATCAAATGAACGGCTTCAATTTTAGGCGTTTCTTCTTGAGACTCCCACCAGTCTCGCACCGTCATCATTAGCGCTTTTGTCATGTCTGTTTCGTGCATTTGGTCTCTCCTTTATCCTTGAACTTTTATCCTGTTAAAACTACTCCCAATTGACTAATTCCGGTTGTGCTTCAGGGTGAATATAGGGGGGTTTTTCTTTACGGGGTAGCTGTCCCGATAAAACTAAGTGCGCCATCGTGTCACAAATGACGCGAGTTGCCATCAATGAAGTAATATCGCTGATATCATAAGGAGGAGAAACTTCGACAATTTCTAGCCCGCATACTGGAGCTTTCTGCACGATTTTTCCCAGTAGGTAAAGGGCTTCTCGAGGGAGTAAACCACCGGGTTCCGGCCAGCCAGTCCCAGGGACAAATCCCGCATCAATACAGTCGATATCAAAACTGACATAAACGCAATCAGTCCCATCTAATGCTTTCTCTAAGGCGAAATCTACGGCAGCATCTAACCCCATTTCTGTAATATCTGTTACCGTAAGAATATTTGTTGCTCGTTCTCGACAAACTTTGACTCCTTGACGGGGAACTTGCCAACCTCCAATGCCCAATTGAACTAAGTTTTTAGCGGGGGCATTTTTCATATTGGTGGCATGAAACCAGGGACAAGTGTGCATCCGTTCGTCTAAGTCTGTTTCTTGGGTATCGACGTGGCGATCGAAGTGAATAATACCGACTTTTTTATCCCCCAAATGCCGACAAATGCCGCGAACTGTGGGAAAACCAATGGAATGATCGCCGCCTAAAATAATCGGAAATGCGCCAGAATTAAAAACATGAGCAACTCCTTTGGAAATTTGATCGAAGGATTTTTCATTATTACCAGGAATGGTGAAAATATCGCCAACATCACAGAGGGTAATTTGTTCTCGTAAATCAATGCCTAATTCAAAATTATAGGGAGTATAAAGGGCAGAAATCCGGCGAATTCCTTGGGGTCCAAAGCGGGTTCCAGGGCGATAAGTGGTGCCGGAATCGTGAGGAACTCCGACGATCGCAATGTCATATTCTCCAACTTTTCTGACATCTTCAACATAAGGCGCTTTGAGAAATGTGTTAATCCCTGCATAGTGGGGAAGTTCGCCGCGAGAAAAATTGGGAATGGTGCGATCGCGGATACTTTCAGCCGCTTCTAAGCCAAATTCTAAACCTTGTTGGACCTCTTGCTGCCAACCTGTAAAGGGCAGTTGTGCTTCTTTTTCTAATGCCCGTTGTGCTTCGCTTAAATTATCGTTTGGTTGTTCGCTCATTGGGTCTATTCTCTTCCTAAAATAAATATAGCGAAAAAGCCCAGAAAATCCGACAATTTTTTCTAAATTGCCAGAATCTCCCGGGCTTTTATCCCGCCGTGTAGCTAACTTAATATTTTTGGGTTAGCCTAACTTCTCTCGGACCAGTCACCGGAACTTTTCTGTCCCAGCCGGAACCCTAGAAGTTATTGGAATTGATTTAATTTTCTGGCTTGAACCTATCAAAGTTAATCTACTCTTAACTGTAATCAAAGCTACAAATAAATCTTTTTATTTCTTTACATTTTCTCGATCGCGTCAGGTATTGCCTCAGATATTGGCGGGTCAAACGGACGAATTAAAACGATCGATATTCCCCCAACGACCATTAATGCCCCTAGAAAACCTTGCCAGCCAAAGGTTTCCCCCAATAGAAAAAAGGCAAAAACTGCCCCAAAAACCGGTTCTAGGGCTTGGAAAAGAGCCGCTTCTCGGGCGGGTATCCATTGCATTCCGATCGCATAAAATAAAATTACAAGGGCTGTGGCAATAATACCGAGATAAAGCAAACTCCCCCAAGTTTCTCCTAGCATTGGCAGTTCTTCCCCCAGTTTGGGTAAACTCCAAAGCAAACCCAGTAAG
Organism: Spirulina sp. CCY15215; assembly: GCF_016888125.1. Taxonomy (GTDB): domain Bacteria; phylum Cyanobacteriota; class Cyanobacteriia; order Cyanobacteriales; family Spirulinaceae; genus CCY15215. Next base: position 25,460 of record NZ_JACSWA010000452.1, on the reverse strand, counting down.
GCGATCTCCCAAAGTTGAACTGCTGTGAGGGAAAGCGAGGAATGTCGGGGGGCAAAGAATTCCAGTAGAATTAAGTAAATCGATTCACAGACCGCACAACCCAGTAACCACAAACTATCAATTAAAGGTTCTCCTGCTTCCCAAGACATAAATCCAACCCCTAATAAAACAATAGTTGAAGCGAGGATAAAAACCAGAGAAATTTTCTTGCGAGTGCAGATTTCAAATAATGCCACAAAAACAACTCGAAGACTAAAAATAAAGGATGCACGATTGGCAGAACTATGTTCTAAACCAATAGTTTCGCTGGCAAAAGCACCGAAAAGAAAGATGCCTACAATTAAGCCATCGCGAAGCAGAGGAAGATTCAAATTACGCAAAAAAGGGAGAAAAATCAAGGCTGCGATCGCAAAACGGAAGAAAAACTGCACGGAGGAAGAGAGAACTAAAGAAGTTTCTTTAATGGCAGAGGGTAGGGAACCCAAAATGGCTGTGACGGTGATTAAAGCCAGAAGACCAAGGTTATATTGCAGTTGTTGGGGAGATTCAGAAATGGGTGTATTGCTTTCCATCTTTGAGCTTCTTGAAAATTATGATCGGACCGCTAACTAGCATAACCTATTAAGAAATTAGAGTTGTTTTTCCCAAGCGAGAACCAGCAAAGCATTCAAAATAGCCGAGGTTGCGGGAGAACCTCCTTTACGTCCGTCAATACGAATTTGTGATAAATCTTTTTGTGCGAGAATATGTTTGGATTCTACCACATTGATAAAGCCAACAGGAGAACCAATAATTAAGGCAGGTTGACGATCGCCTTTCTCGCAAGCCTGACATAATGCGAGTAAAGCGGTGGGGGCATTGCCGATCGCATAAATTGCCTCGGGATATTCGGCAAAACAGCGCAGGAGTCCTGTTTCCGTGCGGGTTTTCCCTGGTAAGGGAACATCGCAGCGATCGATCGCCGTCACGATCGCATTACCAAAGGTTTTGCGTACCATACTTGCAATACCTTGGCGAATCATGCTCACATCAACAACAATGGGAACGAGATCGCGCAAAGCAATTATACCTCTCTCAATTGCATCGGGACTAAAGTACGTCAATTTTGCGAACTCAAAATCCGCCGTTGCGTGAATAATGCGCCGCACGATCGCATATTCCCGAGGAGTAAAAGAATGTTCTCCGATTTCGCGATCGATGGTGGCAAAACTTTTCTCAAGAATGGGATGATTTAAACTACTCAAAATTCTACTTAAAATTCTACACTGGGAAAACTTGGTTCTTTGTAGAAGCGTGTCATATCATCAAATTTTTGTAATTCAGCGCGATCGAGAGTTAAGATTTTGTCGGTATCCGTCCAGCGATCATTAAAATCAGTGATAATATCGCAAAAGTTATCGCGATCGAAGGTTTCCACTCTCGCACCAAAATAACCTAAAGTAATGTGAGCAGTATAATGATACTGTTGCTGTACTCCGAGGGCAATCAAACCGCGATTTTGGTAGATAGCGCGGCGCAATTGTAGTAATTTAAAGTAGGATTCCTCATCCTTAGAAACCAAATAAACTTCGATCGCCCGAGGTCGGACACCGATCCCCAACAATTGCCAAGAAATAGGACGGCGATCGGGGATTGATTGTTGATATTGGTCAAAACTGTGGGAAACGCGATCGCGTAACTTAAGTTCAAATTCTTCATCTTCGGCGATCGCATCGCGATAATTTCCATCCCAAATCAAATCCGCGATCGTGAGGTGAAAGCTATCCGCAGGAACCGGAATCAGTAAACCCTCTCCAAGCTGCTCTAATAATTGCGATCGTGCAGTGGCCAATTCTTTGTAGAATAACTCGTTATTCTTGTCAAGATTGCCAGTCGCAGAACTAACTGCGTATCCTGGAAAGGCGATCGCCTTTCCCTGTTTGAATTTGGGAGACTCCTGCACATTTTGAAGTTGGGTGCGACAAATCGCGGGGCGAGTTAGTTTCGTCACGCGGTTAAGATAAGTTTGATAGGTTTCGTCCAATCTCTGATTCTCCCTTGAAAAGATGAAGGCTAAAGGATGAAAACTCCTTATTTCTTCCGTTTACCCATTGTAGAAGGGAAAGGGGGAAGATGGGGGAGACTACCTAGAAAATTTCTTCATCGATCGTTGTTCCTTATTGATTAAAAATGCCGATTTATGTCTTTTGGGGTGAAGATGACTTCGCGATGAATAGCGCGATCGCCCAGTTACGTCAAGCAGTTCTTGATCCCAATTGGATACAGTTTAATTTTGAACGTATTATGGGCGATCGTCCAGAAACGATGAGCGAAGGACTTAACCAAGCCATGACTCCTCCTTTTGGTATGGGGGGACGGTTAATTTGGATCGAGGAAGCGATTGTAACTCAATCTTGTGCGGAAAGTTTGTTACAAGAGCTACAAAGAACCCTTCCCAAGGTTCTCCCAACTTCAACGCTATTATTAACCACCCACAAAAAATTGGATAAGCGTAGCAAGTCGGTAAAATTGTTACAAAAACACGCCGAAATCCGCGAATTTTCTTTTATTTCGCCTTGGAAAACCGAAGAAATTATCAAAAAAGTGCGTCAATTTGCCCAAGAGAAAGATGTCAAATTAACCCCTCGAGGGTTAGAACTTTTGGCGGAATCTGTGGGTAATAATACCCGCCAGTTGTGCAATGAATTAGATAAATTGCGACTCTATGGAGAGAAAACAAAGAAGCCATTAGATGAAAAAGTCGTTGCGAGATTAGTCGCTGTTAATACTCAGAATAGCTTACAATTAGCGGCGGCAATTCGGGACGGAAATGAGTCAAAAGCATTGGGATTAGTGGCAGATTTAATCGACCTCAATGAACCCGCTTTACGAATTGTTGCGACCTTGGTAGGGCAGTTTCGCACCTGGTTAACGGTTAAAATTATGGTAGAAAGTGGTGAGAAAGATGAAAGGGCGATCGCCTCAGCCGCCGAAATTGGCAATCCCAAACGCATCTATTTCATTCGTAAGGAAGTTCAATCTTTGAGTTCCCAACAGCTAATCAAAACCTTACCGATTTTACTCGAATTAGAGGTAAGTTTAAAACGAGGAGCCAACCCGATCGCGACATTGCAAACCAAGGCGATCGAATTATGTCGAGTCTGTAAGTCTTCTTCCCCGCGAGGTAGATAGTAAAATCACGATCGATAAATTAATATAGAAGATAAAATGAAAAGTTTGTGTAGAGTGCGATCGCCAGATTGAGAAAACAAGCCCCCCATCTTAATATGCAGTTTTCGCATTCTACCATGCAAGATTCAGGAGTTAAACAAACCGTGGTCATTGAAATTCCCCAAACCCAGTACGAAAGCAAAACCCAAGAAATTGCCCGAGAACTCATCGCTGCAACCCGCGAAAAACGTTCCTTTTTCGCCAAGATGCAAGACCAGATGCGTCTCGATGATAAGCTCTTAGACTGGGCAATGGCAAACCCAGGTTTACGCTATCAACTCTTTAGCTTTATCGACTGTTTGCCAGCATTACGGAGTAAAAGCGAGATTGCCCGTCATTTTCAAGAATATATGAGCGTTGAATCCGTAGAATTGCCGGAAATGCTCAAAAAAATGATGAATTTTGCCGATGCTGGTTCTCCTCCCGCACAAATTGCAGCGACGACGGTAGAACAAGCGGTGAAAACCCTCGCTTATAAATATATTGCCGGAGAGACGGTTCCTAAAGTCTTGAAGACCATCGATCGCCTGCGGAAGGATAAGATGGCGTTTACCCTGGATCTCCTCGGAGAAGCGGTGATAACCGAGTCTGAAGCAGAGAAATATTTGCAAAGTTATCTCGATCTGATTCAAGAGTTAGGAGAAGCAGCAAAAAAATGGTCTTCTATTCCCCAAATTGATGCAGCAGATGGCGCACCTTTAGCTAAGGTGCAGGTTTCCGTCAAATTAACCGCATTTTACTCCCAATTTGACCCTCTCGATCCTGAAGGAAGTAAAGCTAAAGTTTGCGATCGCATTCGCACCCTCTTGCGTCGTGCAAAGGAAGTAGGTGCGGCGATTCATTTCGATATGGAACAGTATCGTTATAAAGATATTACTCTCGCCATTTTGAAGGAATTATTAATGGAGGAAGAGTTCCGCGATCGCACAGATATCGGTATGACCATTCAAGGCTATTTGCAAGATTCAGAAACAGATTTAAAAGGCATAGTTGAATGGGCAAAACAACGCGGAAAACCGATTACCATTCGTTTAGTAAAAGGCGCATATTGGGATCAAGAAACTATTATTGCCATCCAAGAAAGCTGGCCGCAACCCGTCTTTAATCAGAAAGCAGAAACCGATCGCAATTATGAAAATTTAATGCAGTTATTGCTGGAAAATCACGAGTATTTATATGGGGCGATCGGTTCTCATAATGTCCGCACTCAAGCGCGGGCAATGGCGATCGCAGAAACTTTAAATATTCCTTCTCGTTGCTTTGAAATGCAAGTTTTGTATGGAATGGGCGACCAACTGGCAAAGGCATTAGTTAAACGCGGACATCGAGTGCGAGTTTATGCACCTTATGGGGATTTATTACCAGGAATGTCCTATTTAATCCGTCGTTTGTTGGAAAATACAGCCAATTCTTCCTTCCTACGGCAAAATATGGAAGAACGTCCCATTGAAGAATTAATTTCTCCTCCCAAGGTAGAATCGGAACGACCTTTAATTGCCAAATCTGCTTGGCCAAATGCGTCCAATACTGACTATGCTAACGAAGATTTACGGGCAAAAGCGAAACAAGAATTAAGCAAGGTTCGCAATAGTTTAGGTAAAACTTATTTACCCTTAATTAACGGCGAATACGTGCAAACTTCCGAGTTACTGGATTCCGTCAATCCTGCCAATCCTAGCGAAGTTGTTGGCAAGATTGGACAGATTTCTATTGAACAAGCAGAACAGGCATTACAAGCGGCAAAAACTGCCTTTCCTGCTTGGAAGAAAACCTCAGCCGGAGAACGGGCAGAAATCTTACGAAAAGCTGCCGAAATTATGGAATCTCGCCGTCATGAGTTAAACGCTTGGCTGTGTTTTGAAGTGGGAAAAATTCTCCCGCAAGCAGATGGAGAAGTCTCCGAGGCGATCGATTTTTGTCGCTATTATGCCGACGAAATAGAGCGATTAGATGGGGGAATAAGCTATGATTTAGCAGGAGAAACCAACCGTTATTTCTATCAACCTCGAGGTATTGCGGTGATTATTTCTCCTTGGAATTTCCCGATCGCGATCGCCCTAGGAATGACAGTCGCCGCTTTAGTAACGGGCAATTGTGCCTTACTTAAACCCGCCGCCCCTGCTTCCGTCATTGCCGCGAAAATCGCTGAAATTCTAGTAGAAGCAGGCATTCCCAAAGGTGTGTTCCAATATGTTCCCGGTCGGGGTTCAACGGTAGGTAATCATTTAGTGACTCATCCTGATGTTCACCTAATTGCCTTCACAGGCTCCCAAGAAGTCGGCTGTTATATCTATGCAGAAGCAGCCAAATTGCAACCAGGACAGAAGCACCTCAAGCGAGTCATTGCCGAGATGGGGGGCAAAAATGCCATTATTGTCGATGAAAGTGCAGACTTAGATCAAGCTGTAGCTGGGGTGGTTTCTTCTGCCTTTGGCTATACCGGACAAAAATGCTCTGCTTGTTCGCGAGTCGTCGTTCTCGAACCCGTACATGATGCTTTTGTGAGTCGCTTAGTAGAGGCGACTAAATCCCTGAATGTGGGGGCTGCGGATCTGCCCAGTACCACGGTGGGACCGGTGGTAGATAAGAATGCCCGCGATCGCATTCGCGAATATATCGAGAAGGGCAAACAGGAGGCAAAATTGGCGTTTGAGGGGACAATTCCAGAGACAGGTTATTTCATCCCTCCCACCATTTTCACCGATGTTGCACCGGATGGTACCATTGCCCAGGAGGAGATTTTTGGACCTGTGGTTGCAGTCATTAAAGCCAAGAATTTTGCCGAAGCATTGGCTATTGCTAACGGTACCAATTACGCCCTCACAGGAGGATTATATTCTCGCACTCCTTCCCATATCAAACAAGCATCCGAGGAGTTTGAAGTGGGCAATTTGTACGTGAATCGTAACATTACCGGAGCTATTGTCGCCCGTCAACCTTTTGGGGGCTTTAAGTTATCTGGAGTCGGTTCAAAAGCCGGAGGACCCGATTATTTGTTGCAATTCTTGGAACCGCGATCGGTGACGGAAAATATTCAACGTCAGGGTTTTGCACCTATTGAAGGGGCAGAATAAATCCGTAGGGGCGCAATGCTTGCGCCCTTATTTGATAAGTTTTGAGATGCGATCGTATAGCAAAATGTAAATTATGTTAAAATCCAAAGGGCGACGATGCTATACACCAGTCGAGATTAAATCTTACTTACTTAACTCTGGAGTAAAAAGTTATGCCTTTTTCAGAAACAGAAGAAAAGATGTGGACTGATTTATCTTCCAAAAAAGAAGATCGGAAAAAGTCGGGAAAAGAATTAAGCGATCGCGATATTGAGAACAGATATGAAGATGAAGAACAGCAAATTTTAATCAAAATCAATCGGGAAAAATTATCAAGTCTTATAGAAGCTATGCAAGAAGAAGACTATATGAGTGTTAGTCCTCCTTATCAAAGGAGACCTCGTTGGAAGTCAAAAAGACAATCTAAACTCATAGAATCCTTAATTATGAACATTCCAGTTCCACCTATTCTTCTATATGAGAAAAATTATAACTCTTATGAAGTGATAGATGGTCAACAGAGAATAACTGCTATTCATTCTTTTTATCATAACCAATTCAAATTAGAAAGTCTTGAAGTCTGGCCAGAGCTTAATGGACGTACTTATCAAGAATTGCCTAAAAAAATAAGGGATGGTTTAAATTATCATTCACTTGTATTTATTATCATTATTATAGATCCTGATATTAGTTTACACAAAAAACAACTTCTCAAGCAACGGGCATTTGAGCGATTGAACACGGGTGGGATAAAATTAGAACCCCAAGAAATAAGAAATTGTGTGTATTCAAGAAAACTTAATGATGCGTTGAAAGAGTTATCACAACATGAAAAGTTTGCTCGGGCATGGTCTACTGATTCTCAGGAAGAAAGTAATATGTATCAAAAAATGGAAGATGTAGAACTGGTTCTTAGATTTTTTGCGTTGCGTAATGTCGAGCAATATAAACATAGTATAAGAGATTTCTTGGACTTGTATATGATAAACGCTTCAGACTTTACTGATGAAGATATTATCCTTTTAAAAAAATTATTTAAAGATACTATTGATTTAGCAGATAAGATTTATGGAGAAACCCTCTTTAAACCCTTCATGCTCATCCCTGATGGCAAGACAGAAGCCGAACAATCACAACCATTGAAAGAGTATTATGATGCGGTGATGGTAGGATTGAGCAAACATATAGATAACCCAAGTATTTTGATAAATGAGAAAAATGCAAGTATTTTGATAAATGAGAAAAATGTAGTAATTGAAGAAACTAAAAGATTGTTGAGAGAAGATACATCGAAAATATTTCAAGGACAAGGTAGTGGCAAAAAAAATATTCAAACAAGGATCGAGCTATTTAACCGAATGTTATCTCAAATTATTAATTCAAAAATATAAATGTTTCAAAAACCTTTAGATAAAGCACTGAAGAATATTAATACTATTCGCTTAGTTCTGCAAACAAACAAGAAGCTACGAATAATTTTATCTAAGACTACAAACCCAGAACTCGTTGTACTTCAAGAAAATGCTCCTAAGTTTGATGACTGGGAAGAATACGAAAATTGTTCTGTGGTAACAAGATTATATGCTATCTACGAAAGTTTTGTTGAAAATTTAATTACAGAGTGGATTCGTAATTTGCCCAGTCTTTTTTCAAAATATTCAGATTTATCTGAACGTATAAAAACAACACATCAAGAAGGAATATCAAAATTATTAAATGAATTACTGAAAGAGAAAAGTAGATTCAAAGATACAGTTTTTCTGCAAGATATTTCTCAATCTTTTTATTCTTGTATTGCGAATGAAAGTAAGTATCAGTTGATTTCTGAGGCTTTTGTATTATATAGTCAAAATTTGAGATCTCAGGAATTAGGAGAATTGTTAACAAAAGCAGGAATATCACCTGTGAAACCTGTGAAAAAAGATTCAAAAAATTTATCAGCCTGGAACTGGATTGCTAAACATAGAAATATTAAAAAGATAGTTGAAAATCAAAAAGATGTTGAAAATGAAACAAGAGAAAGATTAGATAAACTAATTGACGATCGAAATAATGCAGCACATCGCGATATTATTTACACTATACTATCTGTGGACGAATTAGTAGATTTATGCAATGTTGTTGAATCTTTATGTCAAGCATTAGCTGAATTTGCGTATTTTGCTGTAATTAATAGAAAAATTGCCATAGGTCAAGTTAAAAGAATTGGTAAAACTACAAACTGGCTTTCAAATCAGAAAGTTTTGTATGCTAATATTTGCCAACCTCCTTTATCAATTGGAGATGAAATATTTTTATTGAGCAGCACTAAATCATACTGTAAATCTGCTACAATAGAAGAGATAAGAGATGAGGAGGGAATGCCTCAAGAAAGAATAGAGGCTATTGAGGGTGTTGAGAAAAGAGATATTTCTGTCAAACTTGATACTGATGCTTGCAAAGGGTTAGATATTTATATTGCTGCTCTTGATATTAATGAAGAATCAGATATTGATAGATATTGATTTAGATATTTGTATAGAGGGAACAAAATGAAGGAGAATCTTAAATATCCCATGCTCATTCAATGGTCGGAAGAGGATAGGTGTTTTTTGGTCGGTTTCCCCGATTTTCCGGGTCAAATATGGCGATCGCATGGCAAAACCCATGAAAAACAGTATAAAAGCACCATTATTTATGTTAACTAAAAATTATATTCCACGGAAAAGTTGATAAATATTCAAAAAGATATTCAAAAGGCGATCGCGATCTTGTATCATACAGTCTTGGTAATTTAAACAAGATTTTTGGGTGCATCTCATGTTAGGTCGATTTCATCTGGGTGTTCTATTCACTACTCTCTCTTTCCTTTCTCTTGTACCGCAAGCCATTTTCGCTCAATCAATCATTTCAGCCCCCGATCGCACTGGAACTATAGTGCAGAAAAATGGCGATATTTATGAGATTACAGGAGGGACGCGATCGGGTTTCAACTTATTCCACAGCTTTCAAGAATTTGGTTTAACACCCAGAGAAATTGCCGATTTTATTTCCAATCCTGAAATTAACAATATTTTAGGGAGAGTGGTGGGGGGAAATCCATCAATTATTGAAGGATTAATTCGCCTCAGTGGAGGAGATAGTAATTTATATTTAGTCAATGAAGCAGGATGGATCTTTACTCGCGGTGCAAAATTAGATGTACCGGGAAGTTTTGGTGTTTCAACAGCCAATCGTATCGGGTTTGAAGATGGCTTTTTTAATGCTTCAGGAATGAATGATTATGAAACATTAATTGGGAATCCTACAGGGTTATTTTTTGATACGATGCACCCCGGAATAATTATCAATGGGGGAGATTTAGCGGTTAAAGAAGGAGAAAATATTTATGCGATCGCCGGTTCTGTGTTCAGTACAGGAACATTTTTCGCACCAGGAGGAAATATTACTATCGCTGCAATCCCAGGACACAATCAAGTTAAAATTACTCAAGAAGGAACAATATTAAGCATTATCCTTGATGTGAAACCAGTGCAACCAGGAGAACGAGAAATTACAGGCTTAAAATTATCAGATATTCCTCGTTATTTGATGGAACAAAGTGCAACTGGATTAGTTACAAATGAAGCAAATATAGTTCGATTAGCCAACAATAATATGCCCTTACCCGAAACAATAGGGACAGTGATTATTTCGGGGGCGATCGCGACAGCAACGCGATCGCCAGATTTAACACCAAGTATTGATATTATTGGCAAAAATATCGCTTTATTGGCTGCAAATATAGATGCTTCGGGAGTCAATACGGGAGGAAATATTCGCATCGGTGGGGACTATCGCGGTCAAAGTTCTCTCTCAATTTCCGAACAGACTTTAATTAATTCTGATACAATTATTCAAGCTAATGCGTTAAATTCAGGAGATGGTGGACGAGTTATTATTTGGTCAAATGATACCACTCGCTTTCATGGTGAAATTAACGTGCGCGGCGGTCAAAATGTAGGGAATGGGGGATTTGTTGAAGTTTCTGGGCGCAAGTTTTTAGATTTTCAAGGTCATGTCAATACTTCTGCTTCTCATGGCGCATTTGGGACATTATTACTCGACCCAACTAATATCGAAATTGTTGCCAATGGTAGCAATACTAGCGATACAACCTTGAGTTTTAGCGATACTCCTCTTGATGCTAAATTAAATGTTAGTTTTATTAACAATGCTACCGCAAATGTAATCCTTGAAGCGACGAACAATATTACTTTTAGTAGCGCGATCGCCATGTCAACGAAAGGAGTAGGATTACAAGCATCTGCACAGAATAGTATTAATGTCAATGCCAATATCACAACAAATAACGGTTTTGTGAACCTGAATGCCGATGCTGACAATAGTAACGGTGGTGAACTCGCCCTCAACAATGCACAGATTAGCACAGGAACGGGAAATATTACCCTCATTGGTCGCGGAAAAACGGGTTCTAATGGCGGTGGGACAGGAGGAACGGGAATTGCCCTCAATAACAGCAGTTTGGCAACCACAAGCGGTAATATCTCTCTTACAGGAGTTGGTGGAGATGGCGGTACAGGAACTAGCCAATCAAACGGCTCAAATGGTGGTGTAAATACTTTGGGAGGTGCTGCTGGAACAGATGGAGGGGATGGTGGTAATGGAGGAAGTGGAATTTCTCTGACTAATAGCGCAATTAATTCCACAAATGGTTTAGTGAGTTTGACTGGAACAGGTGGAAATGGCGGTAATGGTGGAGTAGGTGGCGGCGGTAATGGCGGTGGTAGCAATACTCGTGCGACTCTCCTATTGGGAGGAAATGGTGGAACAGCAGGAGGTGACGGAGGTAGCGGTGTAGGCGGTAGCAATGCGAATCCCGGTGGTGGCGGTGCTGGTGGTAATGTTGGGAGTGGTAATGGTAGTGGTGGCATTGGCAATACAGGCGGAATGGGAAGTGCGAATAAACGAGCAGGAGGTGGCGGCGGTGGTGGTGGTTTCGGTGGTACTGGAACCGAGGGAAGTGTAGGTACTAACACCCCTAGTCGTGGAAATTCTGGAAGTGCTGGTGGCGCTGGTGGTGGAGGTGGCACCTCTAATGAAAATGGTGGTGGTGGCGGCGGCGGTAATGGTTTCGGTGGTGGTGGTGGCGCTTCTAATGGTGGTAACGGAGGTAATGGGGATGGAAATGGCGGTAATGGAGCTACAGGTGATCTTGCTGGTGGAACAACCAATAATAATGGTGGAAATGGAGGATTGGGAAATGGTGCTGGTGGTTTGGGTACAACAGGTACAAATAATGGCCAAGATGGCTTTGCTAATGGCAAAGGAGGTGATGGTGCGCCTTTAAGTGGAGGCGATAGTGGCGGTGCTGGCGGCGGTGCCGGCGGTAACGGAGGTAACGGGGGAAACGGTGGTGATGGAATTGCTTTAATTAGCGGTCAGATTGTCACATCTCCAGGTCACTTAACTATCGAGGGAACGGGAGGAAACGGTGGAAGTGGCGGTAATGGTGGTGGAGGAGGTGGCGGGGGTCGCGGTGTTGGTGGAGGAGGCGGCGGTTCTGGTGGTACTGGTGGAATGGGAGGTACGGGGGGTTTGGGTTGGTCGATCGCCGGAGATTTTCAAATTTTCTCGGGTTTTACCAACTCTAAATCAAATAGCACAATAGTATTAATCAATAGCGCTCTGGCCCTTATAGAAATTAGCAATTTATCAATTACGTTAAGCAAACCAAAAACTTGTCTTCCTTTCGCTGTTCCTGAAGAGAAGATGGAGGATTATGAAGCGCGATCGCGGGAAAAATGTCCTTCACTTTTCGAGTCCTTCTAACTGGGTTAAAATTTCTTGAACAGCGGCGATAATTACTTCTGGTTCATCTATCCAGACAAAGTGATCGCTTTTAGAAGCCTGCATTTGTTGACTATTACTGGAAAGTTGAAGTAATTCCGCGTGGATTTCATCTCGCAGGCGATCGGCGGCTTGTAGGGGAAACAAAAATGTTCCTGGCGATCGCTTTAAAAAAGTGTTCGATTTAATATCAATTAAAGGAATATTGCTAATTTTAGTCGCTTCTCGTACTTGACGCGCACTGGCATCTAAATTCCATATTTCTCTTGCCATTGTGAGCCAATGTTGAGGACGGTAAAAAGAGCGTTTAACCATCTTTAAAGTTTTAGAGGAAAATTGCCGCAATTCTTTTTTCAGCACCTCAAAACAGCCAATCGTTCCCAATATTCTCACTAATCCTAAAAACGAGCCGAGAACCGACATAATAAACCCTGACCAAAAGAATACTTGCAAAACTCTCAGTTTCCACGACATCGCCAGCATTGCTTTCTCGTGCAATCCTTCTGTAAGAATCATTCCAGCCACTTTTTCCGGATACCGAGAAGCATAAAGGCGAACATTATAACTGCCAAATGAGTCCCCCACTAAAATATAAGGCGGTTCGATTTCTGCTTTCTCTAAAGCTAAATTTAATTCTTTGACAATCTCTGCACTACAACGAGGCTTAGAACTCATTTCGCTCCAACCATATCCAGCGCGATCGCAAATACACACTCGTGTAATTTTTGCAAGTTCTTCTATTAAAAAATAACCATCAATTCCCCCCAAACTATGCTCGATGACAACTGTATATTTTCCTGTTCCTTTTGTCAATAAATGGAGTTTGTGGCTACCAATATCAACAAGTTGACCAGGAGGTTTGATTCGACGCTCTTCTAATAAAGTCGCAACGAGATGATAAACTGTTGTTATCAAAAGCAATAACCATTTAATTTTCATTTCAACCAACCTTGAGTTTCAGTATTGACCATGACACGGCCTAATTTTATATATTCGCTTTGAGTTGCCTTAAAAATGTGTTGCATTTGTACCGATTCTTCCGCATCGGCTGCGAGGACAGCAGCATTGAGAGCAATACTGCGAATATTTCCTCCGGCTATATTCAGTTGACCTAAACGTTCATAGTTTAACTGCTCCGTCGGTGTTTGCGAGGGAAATACTCGCCGCCAAATTTCAGCGCGAGCCTCTTTATTGGGGAAAGGAAAGTTTAAAACAAAAGGGATACGCCGTAAAAAGGCTTGATCGATGGAATCTTTCAGATTGGTCCTCGCTCCAGCAAACAAAGCACTTAATCCCAAACCTCGGCTATTTTTCGCACCAAAACCCCACTCTTCTTGTACCTTTATATAATGAACCAAAGACGAAGATAACCGAAGCCATGAAACTGAATGAAGTTATTACGCATTATTAGAAATGAAAAAACTTCTTGTCACCGGATCTAGCGGTTTTCTCGGCTGGAATTTATGTCAAATTGCAACACAACAAAATTGGCAAGTTTTCGGGACTTATCGCACTCATGCAATTAATATTCCTAAAGTATTATCGCAAAAAATTGATTTAACTGATTTTCAAGCACTGAAAACACTGTTTGCAGAAATTCAACCCGATGCGGTTATTCATGCTGCTGCTGCTGCAAAACCCAATTATTGTCAAACTCATCCTCAAGAATCTTATCGTATAAACGTCACCACTTCCTGTTATATTGCCGATCTATGTGCAGAAGTTGAGATTCCTTGTGCTTTTACCTCCACCGATCTTGTCTTTGATGGTTTAAATCCACCTTATAGGGAAGGCGATCGCGTTTGTCCAGTCAGTATTTATGGCGAACAAAAAGTATTAGCAGAACAAGGAATATTAGAACGTTATCCGAAAACGGCTATTTGTCGAATGCCCTTAATGTTTGGCATTGCTTCCCCCCATTCTCCTAGTTTTATTCAATCATTTATTGCCAAACTTCGTCAAGAGGAAGAATTAACCTTATTTGTTGACGAGTATCGAATGCCTGTCAGTGCAGAAACCGCAGCCCACGGATTGTTTTTGGCACTTGAAAAAGCCGAAGGAATTTTACATTTAGGGGGCAAAGAACGCTTATCTCGCTATGAATTTGGCTGCTTAATGACCGAAGTTTTAGAACTACCCAAAACGGGCTTAAAATCCTGTTCTCAAAAAGATGTAACGATGGCTGCCCCTCGACCTGCCGATCTCGCTATGGATAGTTCAAAAGCCTTTGCTTTAGGCTACAATCCCCCCACTATACGAGAAGAATTAGAGGCATTAAAAGGAAAGTTGTAAAACCAGATAAACACTGAGTTATCAATTTACAGACTTGATATGTCTTGTTTCCTCCGTTATCCTTTCAAATTATTACTTCTTTTTCTCCTTATATTTTGCATCTGCGTATTTCTTCATAACACGATTAAAAGTTTTTGCAACTCCTGTTCCTTTCGCTGCACTCACCAACGCAACAGAAAAATCAATCTGATGTTCGGGTTTAGCAATCTTATCACAAGCATCGCGAATATTATATTCAATACGTTTGAACAAATTGCGTGCATATTCTTCTACATTAGCCAAACTTACCCCAGGAATACAGCCCATCGCGACGATTTGCTCCAGCAAATCCATCTTATTAATAATTAAAGTGACACATAAAAGATTCTTGCTATAAACCGTTGCAAAAACAATTTCTAAAATTGCGGGAACAATATATTCAAGATGCTGTTCAACTCGTTTGCGAATCTTAGTTTCAGTATCAACGGCCAACCATTCAACTAATTCATTAGTATCTAATGGTTTGCCATTTTTTTCAATCCGAGGGGCAATATCAACAATAAACAGAACCCCATTCACCAAACGTCTGTCCGGTAAACCAATGACTTGTGGAGAAGCATTCAGAGTATTTTGGGAAGGAGATTGACCTTGATAATCAGAAACAACAATTCGGCACTGTCGTTTCGTTTCCAAATCTAAATATTTTTCAGCAGTATAAAAAGCAAAATATTTGGTTGCTTGTTCCGGTCTGACCTCTCCACCCAACCAACTTTTGATAATGGTTGTTTTACCACTCCCCCCGCGACCATAAAGATAGAAGCGACTCGCAGCTTTCTTCAGCATGGAATCATTGCGAAGATTATCTACCAATTCGCGGTAGAGTTCTGTCGTTGCACCCACTGAGATAACGGCAAATACGGCAACCAACAAAAGGCTGATTAAGATCGGTCCTGTGGCCGTACCCGATCCATTGAGCAGAATAACGACAAATGTGGCACAAATCACCAACAATACAAAAATTAATATCTTGCGTCCTCTCATTGTGTAATTCCGGGTGCGATGGGTATGGAAGTCATTTTACGTTATATATGCTGTAAATATCTCTGGATTAACTCTTGCAAGAGTTTTATCTTACTTCGCTTCCATCCAGTTTTTCCCTCCACTCACGTCTACAACTAAAGGAATGCTCAGTTTTACGGCATTTTCCATCGTATCTCGAATTTGCGGCTCTAATTCTTCCCATTCTTCCGGGGGAACTTCAAAGACTAATTCATCGTGGACTTGCAACAGTAATTTAGCTTGATAATTTTGCAGGATTTCATGTAATTTAATCATGGCAATTTTAATGATATCTGCACTCGATCCCTGTATGGGGGCATTTGCGGCAGCCCTCAAGAGTTGTGCATCTCCCTGAGAGAGGTTTTTAAGTTTCTCCAGATCGATCGCCTCGAGGGGGAGTCCTTGGAGCTTCTGCACGCTTTCTCCGGCAAAATTAAAGTAGCGGCGACGTTTGAGTAAAGTTTCCACATAACCAAAGGCGATCGCTTCTTTTTTCATGCGTTCTAGATAGGCGAATACATTAGCATAGCGTTCTCGGTAGCGATCGATAAAGATTTTCCCTTCTTTTGAACTGACTCCGGCTTCTCGGGCAAAACGCTGGGCACCCATCCCATAAATTACCCCAAAATTAATCGTTTTTCCTAAACGGCGTTCGTCGGGGGTAATTTCTTCTTTTTCAAAGAGCAATTGTGCGGTGACGCGGTGAACGTCCTGATGATTGCTGTATGCTTCAACAAGGATAGGTTCTTGGCTCAAATGGGCGAGGATTCGCAGTTCGATTTGAGAGTAGTCTGCGGACACTAATTGCCATCCTTCTCGGGGTAAAAAGGCTTTACGGATTTGCCTGGAAAATTCGCTACGAATGGGAATATTTTGCAAGTTAGGATTGGAGGAGGAGAGTCGCCCTGTGGAGGTGACGGTTTGATTAAAATGGGTGTGAATGCGCCCAGTTTTGAGATGAACAAGGGCGGGAATTGCATCGACATAGGTTGATTTTAGTTTGGAAAGAGTACGATATTCAAGAATGCGATCGATGACGGGGTGATCCCCTTGTAATTTCTCTAAGGTAGCATGATCTGTGGAGTATCCCGTTTTGGTTTTGCGTGTCTTTCGGGTACTCAATCCTAATGTTTCAAAAAACAATTTGCTTAACTGTTTGGGAGAACCTAAATTGAATTCTTCTCCCGCTTCTTCGTAAGCATTTTTCTCGATATTTGTCAAGTCTTTTCCTAACTGTTCGGATAGTTGTTTGAGGTAGTCGGTATCGATACGAATGCCTTGATCTTCCATTGCGGAAAGAACGGGTTCTAGGGGCTGTTCTATGTCTAAAAGTAGTTCTTCTAAGGCGGGAATTTTTGTTAGTTCTGCTCTCAATTTTGGCACGAGATGAAAGGTTGCATAAACATCCATGCCGCAATATTCAGCAACCTGAGAAACGGGGAGATCGGAGATATTTTTACCTTTGGGAATCTCTAAATCTTTGTAACTTTTTGCTTCAATTTCGGTTAAATATTTTAGAGATAAATCCGTTAGATTATGAAAACTGTCTGGGTTAATAATATAACTTGCCAACATAGTGTCAAAAACAACACCTTTTAATTTAATTCCTTGATAGAAAAGAACGAGGCGATCGAATTTAGCATTTTGTAAAGATTTGGGATAGTTTTCACTTTCGAGAATGGGCTTTAAAGTCTCTAAAACCAATGTTTTATCAAGTTGTTTTCCTTCTTTATGAGCGAGGGGAATATAAGCCATATCAACGAGATTTTCTCCCCAACAACAGCCGATTCCAACTAATTCAGTATCACGAGGTTCGAGGGAACTGGTTTCAGTGTCCCAAGCTACAGGAATTTCAGGATTAGTATAAGTTTTTAAGCGGTCTACTAACGCTGTTAATTTTGCTTCGGTATTGATTATTTCTGGTGTAATGAGAGATTTTTCTTCCTCTTGAGCTTTTTCGGTTTCTTCTGCACTAAAAAACGATGTATCGCCGTCTTCAGATGATTCTATCTCCAAGGAAGTTGATTCTGTAGAATTGCTTCCGAATTGTTCTTGTAATTTGTCAAGTTGTTGGCTGAGTTTATTTAGCTCTAGTTTTTCTAATAAAGGTTGTGCTTGCTGGAAATCTAAACCTTCAAGTTTCAGATCGTTAACTTTAATCTCTAAGGGAACATCGAGTTTAATCGTTGCCATAAATTGGGAGTGTTTGGCATCTTCTTGTCCTGTTTTGAGTTTCTTTTGATTTGCCCCTTTAATTTGCTCGATATTCTCATAAGTTTTCTCTAGTGTTCCATATTCTTTAAGCAATTTAACGGCGGTTTTCTCGCCAATTCCTCTAATGCCAGGAATATTATCGGATTTGTCACCACACAGGGCTTTATAATCAATGACTTGTGCAGGAGTGACTCCTAATTTTTCTTCAACTTCTGTGGCATGAAATTCCTTTAGTCCCGATCGCGCACTTTTAATGGCTCTAGGGTCTAAATAAATGACGCTAATCTGTTTTTCATCATCAACAACTTGAAATAAATCCCGATCGCCAGTCATAATTTTAACCCGATATCCCGCTTGACTTCCTTGCACGGCTAAAGTACCGAGAATATCATCAGCTTCGTATCCAGGTTTGGCGATCGCCGTCAAATTTAACTCTTGTAAAAGTGCTTGTAAATTCTTCATGTCCGGAATAAAATCATCCGGTGTTTCCTTGCGATCGGCTTTGTAGGTGGGATCTGCCTGATGGCGAAAAGTGGGTGCAGATGTATCGAAGGCGATCGCCAAAAATTCTGGCTTTTCCACTTGTATCGCTTGTAAAAGAGACTTGAGAAAGCCAAAACAAATATTAGTGGGAATTCCCGCAGAAGTCCGCAAACCCCCATCTCGTCCCTTGGCAAAGGCATAATAAGAACGGAAAGCAAGGGAGTGACCATCAATGAGTAGTAAAGTCGGGAGGGAGGTTAAATCGTTCAAGGGATTGGGGCTGAGATAATAAAAAAGTTTAACGCAAAACTCTACCTTGAGACAATTGAACCATCCCCAAGCATAACTTTTGATTATACTTGGGGATTCTTTCAAATAAACCGACAAGTTTTCGCGATCGCCCTGCTAAAAAGAGCATTATACTCATTGCTACTCACCTCATAAGCGCCAAACCGAGCCAAATGGGGATTTTGTAATTGAGCATCGAAGAGAACAAAATTGCGCGATCGCAAATGCTCAACTAATTTCACCATTGCCACTTTTGACCCCTCGGGAATGCGATAAAACATCGACTCGCCAATAAATGCACCTTTAATGACCAAACCCAAAATACCTCCAGCTAATTCATCTCCCTCCCAAGTCTCAAAACTGTGAGCGCATCCCGCTAAATGCAACTCCCAATAAATCTCCTTGAGTTGGTCAGAAATCCAAGTTTTTTGGCGATCGGCACACCCCTCGCACACCGTCCGAAAATCGCGATCGATCGCCACGGAAAAACGATTTTGATTGAGAGCGCGACGCAGAGACTTAGGGTAGCGAAAGCGATGGTCAAGGGGAATGAGAGCGCGTTGATCGCTTGAATACCATCCCAAATTCCCTTTATCATCAGCCATGAGAAAGAAACCCTGGGTGTAACCATCGATGAGAGCAGAAACATTAATGACCATCTAGAAAAACAATCTAGAAAAACGGAGAGGGAGGGATTCGAACCCTCGATGAAGTTTAACCCTCATAACTTCTTAGCAGGAAGCCGCTTTCAACCGCTCAGCCACCTCTCCAAGTTTATATTTGGGTAGTATAGCAAATTTTTTCCATGTTAACAAGTATTGCAACTTGCATAAATTTTACTCGTCCGGTCAGAAGTAAGAAGTAGAAGGTAACTCTTTCTCACCAAAAAGGAGGATAGAAACAATGTCTCACGGATGTCATAGTTCTAATTCTGCGATCAAATGCCCAAAATGTAGCCGACATACAGTAATTTCTCTCAATGTAAACCTCTGGAAGTGTCTTAATTGTGACTTCTCCAAGGATTTCTCGGAGGATGACGAAGAAGAGCCAGATAATACATTTATATCTGCTTGTCTGGGAGGTATCGCCATTACTCTACTTTGTTTGCTGAGTCTTTAAAACTCCCGAATTTTATCGGGGAGGGTGCATTACCACCTCAAGATAACCTTATCTACTCAATATAATTATTTTCTCACAGTAAGATATAAAAAGTATCGGCATCTATCTCAACCATGTTTTCTATTTTTATTCTCACCCATAACGAAGAACTCGATATTGCTGCCTGTATTGAATCCGCGTTATTATCCGATGATGTAATTGTTGTAGACTCCTACAGTAGCGATCGCACTTTAGAAATTGCCCATCGCTATGAGGTTCAAGTAGTTTGTCACAAATTTGCAAGTCATGGGAAACAACGAACTTGGATGTTACAAAATATTGCGACTCGTCACGACTGGGTATATATCCTGGAAGCTGATGAACGCATGACTCCTGCTTTATTTACCGAATGTTTGCAGGCTATCCAAAATTCTGACAATGTGGGTTATTATGTTGCCGAACGGGTAATATTTATGGGACATTGGATTCGCCATTGTACTCAATATCCTCGCTATCAATTGCGCTTGTTAGATAAAAATAAAGTTTGGTTTTCCGATTACGGTCATACAGAACGAGAGATATATCAAGGAAAAACCAGTTTTCTTCAATCAAATTATCCCCACTTTACCTGTAGCAAAGGCTTTAGTCGTTGGTTAGAGAAACACAATCGTTATTCAACCGATGAAGCAAGAGAAACGATTTATCAATTGCAATGCAAACATATTAATTGGCAAGATTTATTTTGGGGAAATACGGAAGTAAAACGACGACGGGCATTAAAAGATTTATCTCTGCGTTTACCTTTTCGTCCTCTTATTCGTTTCCTTTATATGTATTTCTTTTTAGGGGGAATTTTGGATGGTAAAGCTGGGTTGACTTGGTGTATTTTGCAGGCTTTTTATGAATATTTAATTTTACTGAAAATGGAAGAATTGCGAAGACAACATGAAAAGCAACTATTCTCAAAAGTTAGTCAAGTGGATTCTTTAGCAAAGGATAAATCAGAGAAAAAAATTAAGGCGATCGCGTCTCCTTAATTCTATCTTTTTAAGGGTGCGAAATAGTCTCAACTTCCTGCAAAGCTGCATCTAACCATTCTTGCATAGCAGGAAGTTGCCAAATTGTTTCCGTGTAGGCTTTTTCGCTATCCGTTAAAGGAACATCGTAGGTGATAAAGCGAGAAACAACCGGGGCAAACATGGCATCAGCAAGAGAAAATTCACCAAACAAAAAGGGTCCGTTTTCTCCGAATTGGTTGCGACAATTGTACCAAATTTCTTTAACGCGGGTAATATCAGTATGAACGTCGGGGTTCATTCCTTCTCCTGGAAAGCGGTTGCGACAGTCCATCGGCATTTTTTGTCGCAGATGATAAAATCCTGCGTGCATTTCTAGACTAACAGAACGGGCAAAAGCCCTTGCTTGGCGATCGCCTGGAAGTAATTGGGGTGCAAAATTTTCCACGATATACTCACAAATTGCCCAGGATTCCCAAATTGTAAGATTATCGTGGAGTAACACCGGAACCCGTCCTGAAGGAGAGTAATACCTAATTTCTCGATGGGTGTTGGGAGTATCGAGAGGGATGCGAATCTCGCTAAAGTCCAAGTCAGCTTGTTTCATTGCTAACCAAGGACGCAATGACCAAGAAGAGTAGTTTTTATTGCCAATAACTAGAGTTAATTCAGCCACGATCGCGCTTTCGTTACTATATTTTTTTCAGAATATAATTCTATCATTTTAGGCGATCGCCACAAGACGAGACAAACCAGAAATTTTTCTAAAGATCCATCGTTTTCGGCATTTCTACTAATAAGGTCATCTCATTGCGTCCGATGACATTAACCCGAACTCCAGGGGAAACATTAATTCCTGTAACGCATTGGGCAAACCACCAGGATCCGCGAAACTTGACGCGGCCTCGGCGATCGGGGCAAATTTCGTCGGTGACGATCGCATTGCCTTTCCAAAGATCGAATTTTTGTGTAGTTGGTTGCTGTGTTTTATTAAAGAGGCCAAACATAATTAAATATCTCCAAGTTTTTTGCTAAGTTGTGATGGTTAAAAATTTAGATGCGATCGCAGTCTTAACTAATCAGTCTTTCTCAACAAAAGTTTTGTTTCCGGAATATGCCACTAAAGAATCTGTCCATACTCCATACCTTTATCCTAAATCCTCTTCACAAAATCGAACGCCTTCTATAGATTTGACTGCCTTTTTCTGCCTTAATATGCCCTAAAACGCGATTGGATTTTTGCTGGTGGGATACAATAGGGAGCAAGTTTGAGGGATTTAACAACCTCCATATATTTGAGTTTTTGATCTTTTGGATTAGGGCATAAGCAATACCGCCCCTACCCCAAACACCTACTGTACAGGGCAAATGCTTGCGCCCTTAAACTACTACGGTAATGATCCGCATTTTATATTATTTAAGATGCTTTAGATTGAGAGGAATAGTTAAATACATCAACTGCGATCGATTTAACGGGTTTTGTGTCACTATGTAGCATTGCTCTAATTTGTTCGGTGGTTTCTCGACTAAAAACCATTTCACCGCAACGAGAGCAAACCTGCATCGGGATATTTTCAACGAGATAAAATTTACCTTCAATTTGAAAAATTTCACTGGTTTGGTCTAAATGAAATTCTTCTGAGTGACAAGCATGGCATTTAAACATTAGTCTCTCCTTGTTTGATGGTCAATCCATTCATTTTCATCGGGTTCATATAAAGTGATTATTTTTGTTGTGTCTGATTCCATTCGAGAAACCTGAAGATGTAAGGCTCTATTTTTTGTTGTAAAACCCAATAATAGAGAACTGGGTGAATATTTATCATCTGGATAATGTTCAATTATAATGATATTCTCTCCTACTTCTCGGATTTCGCGATCGCTAATATTTCGTTCGATCGCTCGTTTAAATGCGTGTCTGGTCAGTTCAAATCAGTCTTTCTCAACAAAAGTTTTGTTTCCGGAATATGCCACTAAAGAATCTGTCACCCTTCTCTATTTCTATCCTAAACAAAAGCGAACGCACTCCATCATTTGACTGCCTTTTCCTGCCTTTTCCTGCTTTAAGCTGTTCAGCATCTAAACGGCATTATCAAAAATCCCAAAAACCTTGGAGTGCGACCATCTTGGTCGCTAGAGATCCGTTGTTTAAATGTGTTTTAGCTTAATGCGCCTTTGTTAGGATATGATGGGGTGAAAGTTGGGGGAGTGAGGCCATGGATCTAATTACACAAACTAAAAATCGACTGGTCACAGCAGGGGGAATGTTAATCGGAGGATCAATATGTTTATCTTTAGCTGGTTCTGGAGTATTAGCTGTTCTTCCCGGTGCGTCCCTATTCATGACAGTTTTTGGAACAATTGTAACGGCGATTACAGGAGGTGTGGTTGCCACTGATAGCATACCGGAGCATTTAAACCATGTTTCCGTGAGATTGCGAGACAGCCAGCAAAAATTAAGCAATCACGATTTAACGAATGCGGTAGGTTTGGCGATGGGTTTGATTATTAAATCTGTGGCCGAATCTGGGAATTATCCTGACTCAGAAAGAGACTTGCGGGGGTTGGCAGAATCTACCGTGAAAGCGTGGCCAAAGGTCGCGGAACGATTGAAAAGGCGGGCTGATAATACTTTTGAGGTTTTGCAGGATGAGGCGGTTTCTGGGCTATTTTCGGGGACAATGGAGAAATTTCTCAATACTCCAGTTTTAGAGGAGGAAGATTGGCGGAAATTGTTACAGAATTGGTTATGTGTCGAGGCACAAATTTGGCTGCGATCGGATGTTTCGGATGTTTTGGATGTGGTGATTAATCGTTTATACAAGCAATTTCCTTTGGCGTTGCGGGAGGTTTTGAAGGCGGATTTTAAAGAGGGAGGGAAGGCGTTTGCAGGGTTAACGATTGCGGTTTTGAGTGAAATGCAGGGGAGTTTGCAAGAGTTGCTGGCACGTCCGACGGGGGAAGATTTGGGGAATTTACAAACAAGTTTAGAGCAAGAGATGCAATCTTTGGCAGGGTTGCGGCAGCAGTTAGAAAATAATGCGGAAGGGTTTCGGGAGTTGGGGGAAAATATTGATTCGGGTTTTGCTGAGGTTTTGCGGGAGTTAGGGGTAACGGAGGAGAAAATTGCGGGGAAAATTGACGGATTACAGCAATGGTTGCAAGGATATTTATCTGAAATTATTGAGCGTTTAGATGGGTTGAAAGAAGGACAAGAAAAAATCAGGGAAGATGTAGAAAAAGCGATCAAAAATACAGAAGAATTGCTGGATCGATTAGAGGGAATAAATCAGCAGAAACAAGCACGACTGGGTTATGTTTTAGATAGCAATCGTCCGGCAATTAGCTATTGGCAAGGACGGGTTAAGGAGTTAGAAACGGTTAACGGCTGGTTAGATGATGAGAATCGCAAGTTAGGGTTTATTTGTGGCATAGGTGGGGTCGGAAAGTCGGCTTTAGCGGCGAAGATTTATGAGATGCGATCGGATTTTGAACGGAAGTTTTGGGCAGATTTGGGAGATGCACCCTTTTTGAGTGCTTTGGCGCGGAAGATTTTGCAGGAGTTCAAGATTTTTGATGAGGAAGAGTTGGAGAAAATGGATGAGAAAAACTTGGGGACAGTTTTGATCAATTCTTTGCAGAAGCGGCGTTATTTATTGATTTTGGATAATTTTGAATCGGTGCTTGATGATGAAGATTATCAACAGTTTTTGCAGCAGTGGTTGGGGTGTTTTAGTCAGACGGAAATTTTAGTGACAACCCAGGCGATCCCAAGGTTAAAGCAGATATCGCGTACCGAGATTACTTTGCAGGGATTATTGGAAAAGGAGGGTGTAGAGTATTTACAAGCAGTGGGAATTGGTGGGAGAGATGAGGAGTTATCGGCATTTGTGACACGGGTTAAGGGGCATCCTTTAACGTTAAAGTTGGTGGCTGGTTTTCTCAATGAGGAGAGGGGAGAAGGGGCAAAGATTGGAGATTTACAAGCATTGGGTGTCGATCTATTGGATGAACGAATTGATGGGGATCATCGACAACAAATCGTGCAGTTAGTTACGGTTTTGGAGGCGAGTTTTCAGCGTTTGACGGAGAAGTTGCAGGGGGTTTTGTTGTCGGTTTTAGTGTTGCGAGGTGGGTTTGATGTGGCGATGGCGAGGGGGATTTCTGGGGAAGAGGTGACGGAGAAGGAGTTACGGGATTTACAGAGTCGGGGATTATTAATTGTTACGGAGAAAAATGAGCAAAAAGTGGGAGATCCCCCCCAGCCCTCCTTGAAAAGGGGGGAGAATCTGGAAGTCCCCTTGAAAAGGGGGGAGAATCTGGAAGTCCCCCTTATTAAGGGGGATTTAGGGGGATCTTATGAGTTTCAGCCGTTGATTGAAGAGTATCTCAAGTATAAGTCGGGAGATTTGACAGAAGCGCATCAAAAAGCAATTTCGTTTTATCAAGGTACTTTAAAACCTCGGGAGGAATGGGAGACAGTGGAAGATGTGGGGGAATATTTGGAAATCTTTCATCATCGTTGCGAGTTGGGAGAGTATGAGACAGCTTTTGATTCGATTCGTGATGGAAGTTATAGCGATCGCTGCGTTGATAACTTTCTCAATTTACGGGGTTATAATCAACTGCGAATTGAACTTTATACTCGGTTAGTTGCTGGGTTATCAAATCGCGAAGACTGGCGATATACTGCTTGTTTAACTTCTCTAGGCAATGCTTACGACTCCTTGGGAGACTACCAACAGGCGATCGCACTCTATCAGCAATCACTGGAAATTAAACGCCAAATTGGGGACAGAGGGGGAGAAGCTAATTCTTTAGGCAATTTAGGCAATGCTTACAACTCCTTGGGAGAGTACCAACAGGCGATCGCACTCTATCAGCAATCACTGGAAATTAAACGCCAAATTGGGGACAGAGGGGGAGAAGCTAATTCTTT
>NZ_JACSWA010000451.1 GCF_016888125.1 Spirulina sp. CCY15215 | reverse complement strand
CTATCAACTATCAACTATCAACTATCAACTATCAACTATCAACTATCAACTATCAACTATCAACTATCAACTATCAACTATCAACTATCAACTATCATAATGCCCGATCTCTTGCGTGTCGAAAATTTAAGAGTTGCTTATCACAATCGTCAGCCTCAAGAAACGATTGATTGGGCGGTGGATGATGTTTCGTTTTCCCTCAATGTGGGGGAGAGATTGGGTTTTGTGGGAGAATCTGGGTGCGGAAAATCAACGTTGGGACGCGCTTCTATGCGTTTGTTACCCTCTGCGACTCGTATTGAAGGACAAGTGAGTTTTGAGGGGAAATCTGTTTTCGATCTCAACTCTTCACAGTTACGGCAATTTCGCGGGGAAGCGGTTGCATTGGTGTTTCAAGACCCCATGACTCGCCTCGATCCGCTTATGACTATTGGGGATCATTGTCTGGAAACTTTGCTCTCTCATCAATTCCAACTGTCTAAAAAAGAAGCCAAAGATAAAGCGATCGCCATCCTTGAAGGGGTGAGAATTCCCAGCGATCGCTGGTCCCAATATCCCCATGAGTTTAGCGGTGGAATGCGCCAGCGTGTGGCCATTGCCCTCGCCCTTCTCCTCGATCCTAAACTCATTGTTGCGGACGAACCCACTACCAGTTTAGATGTTACAGTAGCTGCGGAAATTCTCCAAGAACTTACGCGCTTGTGTCGAGAGAGAGATTTGGCGCTGTTGTTAATTTCTCACGATTTGGCCTTGGTGGGGGAATATTGCGATCGCGTGGCGGTGATGTACCAAGGAAAAATGGTAGAGACGGGAAAAACACAATCAATTTTGTCTAATCCTCAACACCATTACACGCGATCGCTCCTCGCGGCGGCGTTACACATACAAGTTACAGATGAAGAGGAACAAGAAATAAAACATAATAGAGAAATCCAAAATCCTGTTAAAAATTATCCTTTACTGGAAGTTAAAGATTTAAAACAGCATTACGTCCTTGAAAATAGTTTTCTGCAACAGCTTTTTTCTCAGGAAGCGGCCAAAACAATTAAAGCTGTCGATGAGGTCAATTTTACCCTTTATCGCGGCGAAATTCTCGGCTTGGTGGGAGAGTCTGGTTGTGGCAAAAGTACCCTTTCTCGTACTATTCTCCAATTAGTTGCCCCTACTTCTGGCAGTGTGAAATGGCACGGAAGAGAGGTATCTCATTTGAAAACCGCCGATTTTCGCATCCTGCGCCGTCAAATGCAAATGATTTTTCAAGATCCCCTCGCTTGTTTGAATCCTTTAATGAAGGTAGGAGAGGCGATCGCGGATCCTTTATTCATTCATCAACTGGCTACTCCCTCCGAAGTACGTCAAAAGGTGGAAGCAATGTTAGAGAGGGTTGGGTTAACGCCAGTAGAAGAATATTATCGCCGTTACCCTCGGGAATTATCGGGAGGACAGCAACAGCGCGTTGCGATCGCCCGCGCCCTCATTGTACAACCGGAATTATTGATCTGCGATGAACCGGTGAGTATGTTAGATGCCAGCGTACAAACTCAAGTTCTTGATTTAATGCGAGAACTAAAAGATGAGTTTAATCTAACTTATCTTTTTATCACTCACGATCTTTGGGTCGCTCGATTTTTATGCGATCGCATTGCCGTAATGAATGCCGGGAAAATTGTGGAAATTGGCGAAACTGAGCAGATTTTTACCAATCCTCAACATCCCTACACCCAAACTCTTTTAAGCGCTGCTCCTTTATTGGATACTCAAGTTCCTAAAGTTTCACTCTAAAAATCTTTTATATTGTTCTATCTCTTAGAGAACAATACTTAAAAGACGTGAGGATTTATGTGTTTTGAGAATTGTTCATTTCTTAACGAAGTTGCTCGACTAAATCGTGTAAATTATTAGCATTGAGTCGATAACTGAGAGGATGCGCGATCGCCCGAGCGCTACTCTGAAAAAGAACAGCAATTTCCACCAAACCATTTTCTTGCAAAGTTCGTCCCGTGGACACCAGATCCACGATCGCCTCAGACATTCCCGTAATGGGACCGAGTTCCACAGAACCGTAAAGGGGGATAATTTCTACAGGTAAGTCTAATTGATGAAAATATTCTCGAGCGCAATGCACGAATTTTGAAGCAACGCGACCGTGAGGAGGCAATTCTAAAGGCTGTTTATAAGTGTTAGCAGGAACAGCAACGGACATACGACAGTGACCGAACTGAAGATCGACAAGTTCCGCGACTGCTGCGGTTTTTTCTCGCAAAACATCGTAACCAACTATCCCCAATTGTGCCTGGCCGTATTCAACGTAAACGGGGACATCTTGAGCGCGAACCAGTAGCGCTTTTGCTGTTCCTGTGGGATCTTCGATTTGTAATTGGCGATTTTTGGAGTCTAAAAAAGCACTGAAATCTAAACCAATTTTTTTAAAGCGAGCAATGCTATCTTTTAAAAGAGCGCCTTTGGGTAATGCAACGGTAATCATCGGTTGTGGGTAATGGGTAATCAGTAATGGATAAACTAATGCAAATTTTGTTGGTGGATGACGAAATTGAATTAACCGAACCTTTGCGTCAAGTTCTTCTTTTAGAAGGCTATGAGGTGGACACAGCGAATGAGGGCATTGTGGGAATGCAGTTAGCAATGCAGAACAGTTATGACCTTTTGATTTTAGACTGGATGATGCCGCAAAAGTCAGGCTTAGAAATTTGTCGGGAACTGCGATCGCACTCTCAAACCCCTCCCGTCTTGTTTCTCACGGCTAAAGATACCCTAGACGATCGCGTACTGGGATTGGATGCTGGGGCGGATGATTACCTCGTCAAGCCTTTTGAGTTGCGAGAATTATTAGCACGAGTGCGAGCTTTATTGAGGCGATCGTCTCAATTAGAGCTTGCTGCTAACTCCCATCTCAAGGTCGCAGATCTCGAACTCGATCGCAAAAATCAAATCGCCTATCGCGGCGATCGCGTTATCCCTCTCTCAGAAAAAGAAGCAAGATTATTATTATATTTCATGCAGAATACAGAACAATTGCTGACCCACCAGCAAATCTTTCAATTTCTCTGGTGCGGGGAAGAGCAACCCAATAGCAACGTTTTAGCCGCCTTAGTTCGCCTCTTACGACGCAAAATTGAAGCCAAAGGAGAAACTATATTAATTCACACTATTTATGGTAAAGGATATCGCTTCGGTTTCAGTACAGGACAAAAGTTGCCAAAAGAAGCAGGGAGAGCATAGCTAGGTCTGCCCACTAGGGGCTAGTGTCTATGCTAAAATCGAGTCTCCCGATGTCATTCCTCTTGACATTACTGAGTCTTTACTGAGTCTTTCACTGCTGCATTACGTCAGGAACCTCAGCCTAAAGGCGTGAGGCTTGAAAGAGAAATCTGACAAGCCATTCTGACCAGACTCAGTACCTCGCGTACTACGTTATTTGGGTCACGACACCTTGGAATGCGAAGCTAGTTCCCTGCCCTGTCGTTAGCAGTTAAACAATTTTAAGGTCACTGAAATAGT
>NZ_JACSWA010000450.1 GCF_016888125.1 Spirulina sp. CCY15215 | reverse complement strand
AAACTGCGTAAGTTCTATTAAACTGCGTAAGTTCTATTAAACTGCGTAAGTTCTATTAAACTGCGTAAGTTCTATTAAACTGCGTAAGTTCTATTAATGAATTCTTACCAATCAATAAATTCTGTTTTCATTTCTGCAATACAATCTTCATTGGGAGGGCGATCGGGATTTTCGATAAATTCTGATACCATTTGTACAGGACAGGAATAACCAGAAATTAAAGAACCATGACTAAGATTAGGATAGTTATAAATAGAAGCATTAGAAAGATTTTGAGCAACAACTAAACTAAAAGGTAAAGGTAAAATGGGATCGTATTGACCATTCATTAATAAAGTGGGAATTTCGCTACTAACTTGAGCATATACTTTTTGCGGTAAAGGCGCGATCGCGAATAATTCACAATATAAATTATCCCGTTGAATGGCTTTCTCAACTACCTTAAATGCAGGGGCTTCAAAAAAGGTATCGATAAAAGGATTACGAGTTTGATTAATATAATCACTTTGAGCGCAACGATAACTATGATAGGCAGCTTTTGCCAAACTCGTTCCTTTTAATTTTCCCGCGATCGTTGCTGCAATCCAATCATATTTTTGGTTATTTTTTGCTTCATAAATATACTTTGGAAAAATCTCTGCAAAACCAGTATTATACAAATTCAAATAAGTATAGAGTAAAAAAGAATCACCATTAAAAAGAACTTGAAACGATTCTTTTTTATCTTTAATATCGATCGCCAGAGTTATCGGATTGCGATTAAGATTATTAATCACTTGAAAAAATATCTTTTCTAATTCAGGATAATTTTGATTGCATTTTTTATCAGCAAGACAAGTGCTAAAAACTTCTCGTAAAGCATGGCTTGCCGATCGCGGAATATAACGATCGCGATAAATAGAAGTAGGTGCAACAGCATCTAAAATAACAGTTCTCAGGCGATCTGGATATCTTTTCATTAATAACTGTGCCACTTCCGCACCATAAGAAATGCCGTAAAAATTGACGCGATCGTAACCAAGAATCTCAAAAACCATCGCCAGATCTGCCGCACTTTCCCAACCATTATAAGCAGAAAAATTAACACCTTCTGCTTGTAAGCGATCGCGGCAATTTATCAAGGCTTTGCGATTCAATTCATCGGCAGTTTGCTGGTTATTTTTGCTTTTAGCACTCAGAACTTCTAGAGTGACTTTACGAACTTCCGGACAAAAAAGACTAGGCTGAGAATACCTGGTTCCTCTTTGTTCAATTAAAATAATATCGCGCTGATTTTGCAGAGGTGTAAGAAAATTTTGCGGGACAAAACCCACAGGGAAAAAACTTAATGTTGAAGCACCCGGTCCCCCTTGTATCATCACCAAAGGATCGGCAATTGACTTATGTTGTGTATTGGGAAAAAGAGTAACCGCAATTTTTATTGTTTTCTCATCTGGGCGATCGTGGAATTCTGGTACTGTAACATAGCCGCAAATCGCATCGGTAATAGTTTCAGGAATAGCAAAAGTAGAACAATCAACACTGCGAAAGCGATCGCCAAATTGATTAATGAGAGTTTGACGATAGCGTTTGCTACGAACATTTGAGACAAAATCTTGACAGCCGACGAGAGAAAATCCGGCGAAAATAGTCAGAAAAATTAGAAAAATTCTCATCATTGCCCTTTAGTCTATAACCCGACGATATTTATGATAAAGTTAAGGGTATTGTTGCTGCTTTACTCTTAGGATAAGGCTCTATGTGTATTTGCGTGAACTGTCACTATGTCGATCGCTGTCTAACTTATCATGCAGTCGAAAACCAGCATCAGCAACCGAATTTGACTGATGCGCCGGATTTTGAACCCCAAGAACCTAGTATTAATGTTAATATTCGCACTCAACAAGATTATGTAGAAATGGAATGGGATGTGGTGGGCTGCGAAAGTTTCTTGGAGGAAACGGGAAAATGGGCGAAATTGCGCCCAGGGGAATTAATTCCAACTTAAGTTCTAACACAAAAGTTGACTCCCAAACCCCCAAATCTGGGGGGATTCTTAATGCTGAAAAGTACAACAGCGATTATTTATTTTTTGCGCCAAATCTGATCAGAAAGGCGACAAACATCAGCTATTTGTGAGACATCGTGAACTCGCAAAACATCGCAACCGGAAGCGATCGCGCTGCAACAAGCCGCCGCAGTCCCCCAAATCCGCTCTTTGGGGTTCTTTTTGCCTAAAAAATGACCGATGAAACTCTTGCGAGAGGGTCCAACTAAAACAGGTAAATTTAAGCTCTGAAATTCCGGTAAGCGTTGAAAAATTTCGATATTCTGGGAGTAGGTTTTCCCAAAACCAATGCCAGGATCGAGCATTAGGTGCGATCGCGCGATCCCAGCTTTCACTGCTTTCTCGATTTGTTCGGCAAAAAACCGAGAAATTTCCCCTACCACATCATCATAATCCGTTAAAGTTTGCATGGTTTCGGGAGTTCCTCGCAGGTGCATTAAAATGTAAGGAATCCCCAGTTTTGCCACAACGGGAAACATTTCCTCATCAAAAGTTCCCCCAGAAATATCATTGACGATATCCGCCCCTGCTGCAATGGCCGCCTTTGCAACTTGCGATCGCGTCGTATCGATAGAAATAGGAATTGAAGAATGCGATCGCAAACCTTCAATAATCGCAATAGTGCGATCTAACTCTTCTTGCAAGGAAATTTGCACCGATCCAGGGCGCGTAGACTGTCCCCCAATATCAATAATATCCGCCCCAGAAGACTCCATTAGCCTTGCCTGGGTCAAAGCTGCATCAATATTGTTAAACTCCCCTCCATCGCTAAAACTATCGGGAGTAACATTTAAAATTCCCATCAAAAAAGTGCGCTCTCCCCAAACAAAAGAACGCCCCCGAATCTCCCAAGGAGTTAATCTTAATGGTTTATCTCCCATCTTCGATTAACTCACAATTGATAATTAACAAGACGGGCAAAACTGGCCGCTTCCAAACTCGCTCCACCCACTAACGCCCCATCAATCTCAGGTTGTGCCATGATCTCATCCACATTACTCGGTTTGACAGAACCACCATATTGAATCGAAACATCAGCATTAGTCAACTGAGAGCGAATAAAACCGATAACGCGATTAGCCTCTTTCGCCTCACAAGTATCCCCAGTTCCGATCGCCCAGACAGGTTCATAAGCAATAACTAAATTACTTTGATCGATATCTACCAAGGCTTTTTGCAACTGATTTTCGATGATAGCTTCCACTTTTCCTGCATCCCGTTGTGCTTTGGTTTCACCCACACAGAGAATGGGGATCAAAGTGTGGCGTTGAGCCGCTTTGAGGCGTAAATTAACGGTTTCGTCGGTTTCGCCAAAATACAGACGGCGCTCACTGTGACCAACGATCGCATAACTTACTCCTAATTCTGTTAGCATCGCTCCCGATACTTCTCCTGTATAGGCTCCCGAATCTTCCCAATGAATATTTTGCGCCCCTAAGCGCACGCGACTCCCATGCAGGGTTTTAGACATTAACCCTAATGAAGTAAAAGTCGGACACAGAATAATCCCTCTTTCTTCATCAGGATCGATATTGGTATTGGTGATTTCAGGGATAAAGGCCTGCAAAAACTCTTGGGACTCAGCCTGAGTTTTGTGCATCTTCCAGTTTCCAGCAATAAGAATTTTTCGCACGGTTTAACGAGACTCTCTCCAACGCAGATTGCAACTTAAATAGTCTATACCAAATCCGGATCAAATCCGGTTGAGCCATTCTCGATCGCTTCAGGATCGAGATTAAAAGTAAAAATTTGTTACAATTTCCCCAATTGTCTCTCGCAAGGATTTTCAGATTATGACAGCACGTCAAGATACCCTTTGGAAACAATTGCTCGAGCCGATTTTCGGGGTGTTTCTCGATGGGGAAGAGATAAAACGATTACAAAATAGCATTGATTGGGAAGGGGAATGCGATCGCCTCGGAACCCCAGATTTTGTCTATCCTGAGTATTACCGATCGCAGAATTTTCACGGTGTCGAAGGGGGTTATTTAACCGAAAGTGCAGCAACTACTTACGATCCGATCACGAAATATGTCCTTCCTCCCAATGAAACTTGGATTCGCGAAGAGGCGATCGCCGCGATCGGAGGACAACCGCGACGCATTCTCGACATGGGTTGCGGGACAGGTTCCATGACGTTAATGTTAAAACAGACTTTTCCTGATGCTGAGGTGACGGGATTGGATTTATCTCCCTATATGTTGGCGATCGCGGATCATAAAGCACACAAAGCAGGATTACACCTCGAATGGAAACACGGAAAAGCAGAAGAAACACACTTTTCTGAACAATCTTTTGACCTGATCACTGTTGCTTTGTTGTTTCACGAAACCCCTGCGACGATAACCCAAGCAATTTTACAGGAATGTTTCCGCTTGCTAACCGAGGGAGGACAGATTGTTATTGTCGATGGTAATCAAAAAACCTTGCGTAAAACCGAATGGTTGAATAATATCTTTGAAGAACCGTATATTCAAGACTATGCCGCAAATAGCATTGAAGTAGCATTAGGTTCATCAGGGTTTGCAGATATACGAACTCAAGAAGTTTGGTGGATTCACCAAGTTACTCGTGGGATGAAACCAATGTTAATTCGAGAAGGTGTCATCAACCTCAAATTAGATCGACAAGAAGGTGGTTTACAACCCGCCTTTTAAAACAACTCATCCCTTCTTCTCTACTACCCAATTCCCATGAGTCTTAAAGCAATTCTTTTTGATTTTAATGGCACAATTATTAATGACGAGCGCCTCCATAAAAAGCTCATTTATCAAATTATGCTGCAAGAGAATTTGCGTCCTCTTTCTGGTGAATATCGCAATATTTGTTTGGGAAAAAGCGATCGCATTGGTTTGAGAGAGTTACTATTGCGTCGGGGGCGAGTTGTTTCTGATGAGTATCTTGAAGGCTTAATTCGCAAAAAATCTTTGGCTTATCAACAAAGGCTGGAGAAGTTACAAAATATCCCCATTTACCCAGGAATGAAGGAGTTTTTGCAACAACTTCAAGAAGCGAATATTTTTATGGGTATTGTAACAGGAGCATTGCGATCGGATGTTAATTTTGTCTTAGAAAAAGCAGAAATTCGCGAGTATTTTAGTATTTTTGTAACGGGAGATGAAATTAACACTAGCAAACCCGATCCTTCTGGTTATCTTCTCGCGGTAGAGCGAATTAATCGTAACTTTCCCCTCCTCCAAGTAGAACCCAAAAATTGTTTGGCGATCGAGGATTCGCCTGCGGGGATAGAAGCAGCAAAACAAGCGGGAATTCAGGCGATCGGTATTGCCCATAGTTACCCTTTTCATATAATCCAACGTCTGGCAAATTGGAGCGTGGATTACTTTAGAGAAATTGAGTTAGAGCGGCTACAACAATTTTTTGCCCTAGGGAAAGAAACCGTGTTACAATAGTACATATACAAGGGGGATTAGCTCAGTTGGTAGAGTGCTGCGATCGCACCGCAGAGGTCAGGGATTCAAATTCCCTATCCTCCATTTCCTATTATATTGTGTAGTTTATTATGTATTTTTGTAACAAATTTTGTCTCGACACATAAAAATCCTCAGTTACTCCAGAAAAGAAAAGAGAAGAAAGGCGCAAGCGTTGCGCCCCTAAAAATTCAGTTTTCCCCAGCATCGGAAACCTTGGGATAAATTTGCTCGGCTGTAGCAGATTGCTCGGAACAATCTTCTCCCAAATAATCTTCACTGCTAGAAACATCCGAAAGACTAGAATGAATACCTTCTGTTTCCAGAGAATCTTCAGTAATGGGCAGTTTTGTCGCCTCGGGATAAATTCGTTCCGCTTCGGGACAATCTTCTGTAACTGTAATTTCTGAGGATGTTCGGGATACAGAAGCAATCTTTTGAGTTACGGTACCGATACTTTCCAGACGAACCATTTCTTCCCAAGTGCTAATTTCGTCCTCATCCTCCGTGTCATAGCGGATCGTGACTACATCCCCCTCCAAATCAACAATTTTGGCATCTTCTATCCACCGTTGTTGATCCCGCAAGAACACGCTAACTTCACGACCTTCTGCACAAATCTGATAAATCTTGCGGTGTAGCATCATGAACCTCTCCTTGTTCGAGCATCCCTTTTTTGGGGAAAAATGGTTATTTGACTCTGACTTTTGCAAGATTTGCAAGTCATATCATTGTACCTCGCTATTGGGGTAGAGTTAGCCTTTAGTTTAGCGCAAAATCTGTCTGAAAGTGATCGATATTTAGCGATCGCGCTTATAAGCAATGACGTTCGAGAATGCTGGTAATTTGAGCGCTGACTTCTTGAGTTTGTTCCACCATTGCTAAATGACCGCAATTGGCAATTTCGATCGCATTGTCTCCCGAGGCATAAAACAAAGAATGAAAGCTGGCTAAGTGCCGCACGTATTTGGGTTCCATGATGCGATCTTTGGCCCCAGCTAAAAAATAAACCGGTTGTTCGAGACGGGCGACAATTTGCGGTAAGGTGTGAACTTCAGATTCTGTCGTCGTCTCGAGCAGAGAGCCTAATGCTGCCTGCATATCGGCATTAATAAAATCAAGTAACCGTTGTTTCCCCCAATGGCGTGCTAGGGGTTGAACCACCATTGTTCGCGCAAACAGCAATTCTAGCCAAGAGAGACGATGAAGCCAACGCGGACGATATTTGACAATCTTTTGACCGATCATGCGAAAACGCTCGAATTCTTCCTTTAAATAAATTCCCCCTCCTGCATTGAGACAAATCACCCCTTCAATGGTTTCCGGGAGCAAATCTGCTCCCCACAGAGCAATACTCCCCCCGAGGGAATGACCGATCGCCCAGCATCGGGAAATATTGAGTTGTTCCAGTAAAATTTCTAGATCCCGAGCGTAAGCCTCTAGGGTATAACTCAGAGGCTTCTGGCAGGGAATATCCCCAAGCTGGGATTCCCCAAATCCTCGCAAATCGTAGAGCAAACACTGATAGCGATCGCGAAATACCGCGATTAAGGGCTGCCAATATTGTCGGCTCAACAACCAGCCGTGAATAAAAATTAGAACAGGAGTTTGGGAATTAGCAATGGGAGGGGTTAACTCATAAGCATGAGGCACTCCCAAAATATCGATCTTATCCATGCTTCCATCCTACCCGAAGGTTTGGCACTTAACCAACCCTGCTATTTCCTTTAGTCTCCCATTAAACGAAAACGAACGCTTTCGGAAATCTTTTGACCAAGATATTCGGGAATCAAACTTTCATTCGGTCCCAAAAGATACAGGATCAAGCGAGTCCTCCCTCGCCAAACCAGTAAGTTTGCATTAACCACCAATAAATCTTCTTGCCAAATGGCGTACATGACTTTATAGAATAAGCCCGGTTGATTATCTGCTTCAATTAAAAGGGCGGGGAGGTGAAAAACGGGATCGACGTAGAATTCTGTTTCGACTTGTTCTAAACCCGCATCGAGATTAAATTCAACCGCTAGCATTTCTTCCACTTCAAAACGTCCTGCTAAGGCTTCTCGAATGGCGCGACAAACATTTTCGGCAGTTTTTTCACTCAAGGCTTTATTGCCCCGAGAAACCACCAATTTGATAAAAACAAGCATGGGAGGTTTGATTTGACCGTACAAACTCAAACTGTGAATGGTCAAACCGTAAGCAGCCAAAACGCCAAAAATATCGCTTAACAGAAATGATTGATTGCGATAGGCAAAATGCAGGGCACTTTTAGAACCTTCAGGACGAACTTCAATGGTTGCCAGTTTGGTTTTATAAAGCCGATAGGCCAAGCGCAAATTTTGTAGTTGAATTTCACTACTAACAAACTGTTCGTAGAACTGGGGAAATGCTTGGTTAAAGCGTTTCAAGAGTCCCAAGGTGGATGATTTTAACCCCGAAGCCATAACTCGCTCGATCGTCTTACTGGGTGAACCGTCGGCATCAGAACCCAATTTCTGCCAAGAAAAATTTTCGCGATACCGAGTCAATAGCCTCAGTCTAATCTAAAGCCCTCGTCATAGTTTAAGAGATGTCCGGCGCGATCGCCGTTTTTTAGGTGGGAGAAGAAAAAAGCCGGTCGAGGAGTTGTGGTATCATCTTGGCTATGCAATTCAATGAATTCGCCGCATTAGCATGGGTTTTTGGAAGAGCTTATTTAGCAGTCCCGACGCGGCAACTTTACCGAGTCGGACAAAACCAGAAAAAAATGGCGCGGCGATCGCCAGTACGCCGCGTATTGTCTTTAGTACGGATAGAGAACTCGATCTCTACGAACTTGAAGAATTGTGCGATGCTGTTGGCTGGTCTAGGCGACCTCTCCGTAAGGTCAAAAAGGCGCTTCAACATAGTTTTTTGGTTGTTTCTATGTGGGAACAACGGGGAACGAAACGCCGCTTGGTTGGTTTCGCCCGAGCAACTTCCGATTGCGCTTTCAATGCCACAATTTGGGATGTTGTCGTTCATCCTAAATTTCAAAGTCAGGGTTTGGGAAAGGCGTTAATGAAATATACGATCAAAAAACTGCGTAACGAAGATATTAGCAATATTACTCTTTTTGCTGATCCTCATGTTGTGGATTTTTACCGTCGTCTTGGTTTTATTCTCGACCCCGAGGGAATTAAGGGGATGTTTTGGTATCCAGATTAAGAAATGAGGATTAAGGCGTAAGTAATAAAAAGTCGGGAATTGCTATTTGCCGAGAAAACCGCTATACTGGGATGACAACGGGATGTAGCGCAGCTTGGTAGCGCGCCTGCTTTGGGAGCAGGATGTCGCAGGTTCAAATCCTGTCATCCCGATTTTAGCTCTGGTTTTAGCTCTGGTTTTAGCTCTAATTTTGGCTCTGGTTTTAGCTAAATCCGGGATTATAATGCCTATGCTTGCCTATCCTTATTGATAATAGGTAAAAGAAATTTCATCAACGACTTTCATTCGTCCCGTGCGAGTTGCTCGAAGCAATCGATCGATTGAAGCCCTTTCTTCTTCCGCCAAAGAATCATCCAGAATGGCTGCCATTAAACCATAGCGATCGGCAAGGGTGATTTTCCCTGATTGGCTCACCTGGGCAAATAAATTAGATAAAGCACCTGGAATCAGACGAGGTGAAGACTCAAGGGCGTAGAACATAAAATTTAACCGATTCTTCCAACAACATTATTTTCCCTTTTGCGACAAAATACTGTGATGGTAAAGAACAATCTTGGAGATTGCGATCGCCTTTCTCTGTGACCCAAATAACAAAAAATGGCGATCGCAACCCAGATCGTTTATTTGAGAATATTGGGGCAATGCAGCGCCAAGGAAAATTTTTCGCGAAAGGATGTCGATCTCGTGAATATTCGTTAGATTTAAGCTAATAGGGATTGAGCCAAGACTTGGGATCGAGGAAATAAAAGCATGGATGCGGAACAACTCAAAAAAATCACGGGATACTTCATTGTAGAAGCCAAGGAACATCTCGAAGTCATCGCCCAAAGTTTACAGGATTTCCAAAAAACAGTAGACGATCCCGAACAAATACAAGAAATTTATCGTGGCGCGCATTCTATCAAAGGCGGTGCGGCAATGCTGGAGTTGGAGAGCATTCGCTTGACCGCTCATTGTCTTGAAGATTATTTTAAATTGCTCAAATCATCGCCTTTAACCGTCGATGATACTCTTGTCGCCTGGCTTTCCAAAGTTTACAATGCTTTACAAAGCCTAGTCGATAAACTGGAAGAAACCTTAAGTCTTCCCGAAGATTTTACGAAAACTATCCTGGGAAAAGTCGAACCCCTCTTCGAGAAAATCTCTCAACATTTAGACAAACTCTCAAAATCTTCCGCTAACAAACAAGATGAAAAAGGAAATCTCGGCAATGCTTTCGTCCTCCCTCAAACCTTCCAAGATGAAGTCCTGCAAGCCTTAGCCGAAATTGGCGAACTTCACGAACAAGGAGATTCTGCCGATCGCCGCACTCATATTCAAACTCTTTGTCGCCATCTGGCTAAGTTGGAAGATTCTTCTCATCGAACCGAGTGGACACATTTTCTGGAAGTCGCTCAAACGGCGATCGCCTATCCCAAAAATGACTATCACACTACCAGCCAATGGATTCTCAACGATCTTAAAGAAGCGGTGGCGCATTTGGTGGCGGGAGAAGGACAGGCGATCGTTCCGAGTAGCGAACTTCTCAATTTAGCTCAACGGGTGACAACATCGACCCTTTCAGATGTAAACGCCAGCGAACTTAACGATCTTGCCGACCTGTTTGAAGATGATCCCCTCGATCTCGAACAAACTTGGCAGGAAGAAACGATTGACTCCAACGGATTTATAGATTCTCAAGAAACATCCCTAACAGAAACGGACTTTGGCAATCTATTTGACCCACCAAAATCCAATCTGAGTCTTGCTACATCCGTTGATACAGATCCCGAACTCAAAGACGAGTTAGAGGATCTCTTTGGCAGTGATATGACCGTAGAAGAAGCGGAACTTATGAATTCTCCCCCCGATCGCCTCCTAAATTCCCAAGGCGATCACGAACTGCTATCCTTTGGCATCCAGGAAAAACAAGCATCGACAACTCCTCATGGGGATTTTGATTCTCTTGATAACTTGTTTGGGGAAGGGTTTTCTTTTGAGGAAGATGAGAGAGTGGGAAATGCACCAGGATTTAAGGGAGTATCCCCAGAATTTTCTGACTCAAGCAGCCAAGAATCAACCTCTGCAAGGATTAGTAAAAACCTTAATGACGATCTTAATGAAGATCTAGACGCGATCTTTGCCAATATTGGCGATGGCGAAACGGAAAATCTTCTCGAAAACCCTGCTTTTAATTTAGATACATCCAATGAGTCCGATGCAGACAAAATCAGCATGGCTGACGAACCTGTTGCAATTTCCGCAAAGGAAGAAATGGCGACAGAATCGCCAGATTTAGAAGATATGAGGGATTTGCTCGATATTTCTGTCTCCGTTGAAACAACTCCCTCTTCCTCTTTTACTTTCGATGATTTCGATCCTTTTGAAACTTTTGTGCAAAGTGATATCCTCGATTTAGAGACAACCGTTCCAAATGCGAGGCAATCTGACCCGCAAGATTTAGGTATTAATGGTGAATTTAATACTTTTTT
Source organism: Spirulina sp. CCY15215 (assembly GCF_016888125.1). GTDB lineage: Bacteria > Cyanobacteriota > Cyanobacteriia > Cyanobacteriales > Spirulinaceae > CCY15215. Next base: position 11,052 of record NZ_JACSWA010000450.1, on the reverse strand, counting down.
CAATGGAGAAGAGAGCCATATTGAGGATATCGATATCGACGATTTAGAGGATATCGACGATTTAGAGGCATTTTTGAGCGGTCAAACAACACCAATGGATTTGCGCGATCGCGAATCTTCCCAAGTTCAACACAAAGGTGAATTAGCATCCGAGGGATTAGCACAAAGGATGGAGGAAAATATTCCCACTTCCGCTCCAGAGATAAAAGAGGGTGCTAAAATCACCTTAATACCTTTAGAGCCTGTCGCCAACCTCGAAGTCAGCCAAGATGATGAATTTATTGCATTGCTCCAAGGGGATAACAGCATGACCACTCAAGAGCCAGAAATCAACGATCTCGATCTCGATGCGTTATTGGAGAATATTCCCGACACGGCGATCGCGGAAACTGTTTCTGAATTTTCTCCCGAAGAAGAATTTGCCGATCTAGGTTTATTAGAACTTGATGAGGATGACACTGCCGATGAGACAATGGCAGATTTAGACCTGTTTTCCTTGGATGATGGAGAATCTTCCCTCTCAGAAGCATCGGAAAATTCTGACGATGAGGATTTATTCGCTCTATTTTCAGGAGAAGAAAATGAGGCGATCGCCACAGAAAATTTTGATAATCTCGATCTTTTATTAAGTGATATTGATGAAACGGAAAACCTCACAGAAGTATCATTATCGATCGATTCTCAAGAAGATGATTTGGCAGCCTTATTGGATTTGGATCTGGATATCAGTGACAATAGTGACAATATCGATGAGGCGATCGCGCTAGAGGAGACAAACAGCCTCGAAGACCTATTGGCCGATGTTACGGAAACGCCAAGCCTAGAGAAAATATTGCCAGAAAGCAGTCCTCAAGAAGAGGAATTAGAGGAAAGCAATGCCCTTGAAGACCTCTTGGCAAACGAGATAACTGCCCCAGAAACACCCTTCCTATCCTCCCAAGACGAACTGGCAGATTTACTCGCAGATGCAAGCATTGACGACAATGCCAGCATGACCCCCGAACTCCAAGAACAGGAATTTGCCAGATTGGAAGCCTTCCTCGAGGGGGAAAGTATGCCAGAATTAACCCCCTTGCCCTCAGAAGAACCCTTAACAGTTCCTAAAACTACAGATAAAGTTGAAGAGATTGCCACAACACCAGAGGATGAATTCAACTACTACGATCGCCTCGATGAATTAGAAGCCTTCCTCGACAAACCTGCTCTCAGTGCGAAAGATTTACAAGTTGCGACTACTTTTAGCGAACTTGAAGCACTGCTTGAAGTTGAACCCGAGGGAACAGGGAACAGGAAACAGGGAACAGGGAACAGAGAACAGGAAACAGTTATATCCCGCACCTCAGAAGAAGACTTTGGGGATGTTGAAGAAATGCTGCTGAGGGCGCAACAACAAGCCGGAGAAATCCCCCTAGAATCCACCAAGCGATCGCAACGTCCCACCCGTCCTAGAACCAATAAACCCAAGGTTGAAGCCTCCCTGAAAGTCCCCGTCAAACAGATGGACAATCTTAGCAACCTCGTCGGGGAATTAGTTGTTAATCGGAACAGCCTAGAAGGAGACGAAGAGCGCTTGCGGCAATTCCTCGATAGCTTAATGCACCAAGTGCAAAATCTCAGCGATGTCGGCGGTAGAATGCAAGACTTCTATGAGCGCTCCCTCTTAGAAAATGCCCTCCTTCGCAGCCGTCGAGAATATCACACCAACAAAAACAGTGATTTTGCCTCCCACACCGCCGCTACAAATGCCAATCACAGCGGCTTTGATGAGTTGGAAATGGATAGTTTTAGTAAGTTCCACGAACTCGCCCAAGAAACTATTGAGATGATCGTGCGAGTGCGAGAATCTGCCTCTGATATTCAGTTTCTCGTGGATGACATCGACCAGGTAGCGCGAACCCTACGGCAAGTCACCTCTCAACTCCAAGAAGGCTTAACCAAATCCCGCATGATTCCCTTTGGCAATACTGCCAGTCGTCTTCCCCTTGCGGTACGGCGGATCGCCCCGCAACTGAACAAACAAGCGCAATTGGAATTGGAAGGACAGGAAACCCTCATCGATAAAATGATTTTGGAACACCTGTCGGATCCCCTGACTCATTTGGTTAATAATGCTCTCACCCACGGTATTGAATCCCCGGAAGTCCGCCTTGCTTCTGGAAAGTCCCAAATGGGGCATATTAAAGTTATTGCCATGCAGCAGGGAAACCAAACGGTGATTTCGGTTTCTGATGATGGCGGGGGGATCGATCCTGATATTGTCAAACAAAAAGCGATTCAAAAAGGGCTGATCGATCGCGATCGCGCCAAGCGCCTCTCTCGTTTAGATGTTTACGACCTGTTGTTCCATCCAGGTTTCAGTACCAAAGATCAGGCCGATGATTTTGCCGGACGCGGTGTTGGTTTAGATGTGGTACGAACCAGTATCAATGAAATTCGCGGCGCGGTGAGCATTGAATCAAAACTGGGCAAAGGCACTACTTTTACCATTCGCCTGCCTTTAACATTAAGTATTTGTAAGGCGCTTTGCTGCGTGAACGAAAATGCCCCGATTTCATTTCCGTTAGACGGGGTAGAAGACATGATCGACCTGCCCATTCGTAAATTACAACGCAATGCTCAGGGTCAAATGTGCATTCCTTGGCGGGATACCCTCTTACATTATACTCCTCTCTCAGACTTACTCTCCTATAACCGTCGCATCGGTCGCAGCAATCTTTATGGTGGCAAACGGGAAGAAAATGTTCTGTCTGTGGTGGTTTTGCGAGGGTCTGGCAGTCATATTGCCGTGGGGGTGGATCAAGTGGTGGGAGAACAGGAAATCGTTATTAAACAACTCTATGGTCCTATTCCTAAACCGGCGGGAATTGCTGGAGCGACGGTACAAGGGGATGGGAAGATTATGGCGATCGCCGATGTGCTGGAGTTGATTGAAATTTCCGAAGGCCGCATTCGTAAGGATATGGGCAGCGCTCTTTGGGAAACCTCGGGAACAAGCAATCTCGATCCGGAGGCGCGATCGCTGCAAGATGAATCTATTGTTTTGATCGTCGATGATTCTATTACAGTCCGAGAATTATTGAGCATGAGTTTCAGCAAATCTGGCTATCGCGTTGAACAAGCACGGGACGGTCAAGATGCTTGGGATAAATTGCGATCGGGGATGCCCTGCGATATTGTTTTCTGCGATATTGAAATGCCGAGGGTAGATGGTTTGGAATTTTTGGGACGGGTACAAAAAGATGAAGAATTGTGCGATATTCCTGTGGCGATGCTGACTTCTCGCGGGGCCGATCGCCATCGCAAAGTAGCGGCGGAATTAGGGGCGAGTGGCTATTTTACTAAGCCTTATCTTGAAGAGGTTCTCTTGGATGCTGCTGAACGGATGATTGATGGGGAGGTGCTACTCGAGGGTAGCACTCGCAAGGTTCGCGAAGCGCGACCGCGAGCCTCTAAACGTGCCGAGTCTGCTGCAATGGAGTCGCCAACTCTGATTCAAATCTCGGAAACGATGATTATTCAGCCGACGGTGTTGATTATCGATGACTCGGTAACGGTGCGATCGCTCTTATCCATGACCTTTGAAAATGCCGGTTATCATGTCGAACAGGCACGGGATGGGAAGGAGGCCTGGGAAAAATTGAAGGGGGGATTAATACCAGATATTGCCCTCTGCGATATTGAAATGCCTCGTTTGGATGGGTTGGAGTTGTTGGGCAAAATCTACGAAAATGAAGAATTGCAACGCATTCCCGTGGCGATGTTAACTTCTCGCGGGGCGGAACGCCATCGCAAGGTGGCGGCGGAACGAGGAGCAAGTGGTTATTTTACCAAGCCCTATGTGGAACAAGAATTACTGGCGGCGGCCGATCGCATTCGCAATGGAGAAGTTCTGCTCAAAAATAGCGTTCGTCAATCTGGTATTACAACATCGGGGACGATTGAATTAGCCAACAGGGGGCAGGGAAAAGGCAATGGGCAACAGGTGATGGGTAAAGGGCAAGAGGGAAAAGGTAATGGGCAACAGGTAATGGGCAAAGGGCAACAGAAAATGCACTCAGTACCCAAAACTACCGATCCTCAACCCCAAAACCCGATTCAGGGTCAACCCAAGGTGTTGATTATTGATGACTCGGTTACGGTGCGATCGCTTTTATCCATGACTTTTGAAAAGGCAGGATATTTGGTGGAACAGGCGCGGGATGGGAAAGAAGCTCTAGATAAATTGCAGGGGGGTTTGAATCCTCATGTTGTCTTCTGCGATATTGAGATGCCGAAAATGGACGGGCTAAAGTTAATTGCCACCCTCCAAAATGATGAAAAACTGAACAAGATCCCCGTCGCAATGCTGACTTCTCGAGGGGCGAAAAAACATCAAATTGCGGCAGCAGAACGGGGGGCGCGGGGCTATTTTACCAAGCCTTATGTGGAGGATGTGCTTCTCGATGCGGCGCAACGTTTAATAAATGGAGAGGTATTGTTGAAGGTCGAGGCTTAGTAATTACGCATTTCGTTTTGAGTTAGGGATTAGATTGCATGGTAACAGACCTAAAACAACTGGGCTATCGCCCCCAAGCAGAAGATACGATCGCGGAAGCAGATCGGTTGGAATTTTTGCTGCTGCGATCGCGATCGCCCTTGCAGCGATACGGGATGGCGCGGGGGTTGATGAGGCGAACCCGACAATTATCGTTGCAAAGTATTAAGCGGCGTTTCCCTCACTTGACGGGTCGAACCTTGGGGTCGAAAATAGCGAGGGCGTGGTTGCAAGATGATTATCCGAGGGCGTTCGTACCGGGAAACAACGAAAAGATGTGGATTCAAGACCCATTAGAAATAGCCTTTTTGTTACACGACCTTTTTCAATCCTTACAAATCGAGTATTTTATTACCGGCGGATCGGCGGCAATTTTGTACGGAGAACCCCGCACAACTCGCGATTTGGATGTGGTGGTGTCCCTACAGCGCGATCGACTCGATCAGGCGATCGCTTCCCTCGAGGCATCTGGATTTTACGTGGTGGGTGTAGAAGATGTGAAAAACGGACATCTCGATATCCTGCAAGTCATTCACATTGCGACGATTGCCCGAGGGGATTTGATTTTGTCGGGGACAACCCCTTTCGACCAAATGCAATGGTCGCGACGGCAGGCAGTACCAATGGAGGAAGGAAGAATTTTGTATTATGCCAGTCCCGAAGACACGATTTTAAGCAAGCTGCAATGGCAACAGCAAAGTCAGTCGGAAAAGCAGTGGCGAGATGTTTTGGGCATTCTCAAGGTTCAAAGAGAATTGCTCGATCTTGACTATCTGCAAGAGTGGGCGATACAACTCGGTTTGAGTGAGGATTTGCGTCTGGTGCTGGCAGAAGCTGGTTTGAATTGATGTTTAGGCAGCATTTATGTTTTATCCTGAAGCAAATATTCTTTTTGCTGCCAATGTCGATCGCCAAAGTGGAACACCTGCTTATAAACGAGTTCCTATTTGTATCTATAAACCCTAAATCTTGCAAAAATGTCCGATAATTGGTTAACATCTGGAGGCATTGTTGCCTTACCTCTTTTCCTTTTTTCCTTAATGGCGATCGCGTTAATTCTTGAACGTCTTATCTTTTGGTTTCGCATCAACAATCGACAGCAGAAAATTGTCCAAGAAATACTAAAGATCTATCCTAATGATCAGCCTCGCGCCTTGCAAATATTGCGAGAAAATAGTACATTACCCATTGCCCGTATTTTTCTCGAAGCATTGTGCCGCGATCGCCCAAATCCAGAAGCATTTCGCCTCGCCCTTGAAACAGCAACTCAAGCAGAAATTCCCATTCTCAAGCGCTTTAATACGGTATTTGAAACGATTATTAGTGTCTCGCCATTATTGGGATTATTAGGGACAGTTTTTGGTCTCATTCGCACATTTGCAGCTTTAAAAATTGGCGATATTGGAGGGAGTAATTCTGGGGAAGTGACTGGAGGTATTAGTGAAGCCTTAGTGTCTACAGGAATTGGCTTAGTGGTTGCCATTATTACTCTTTTGTTTGCTAATATGTTTCGAGGCTTTTACCTGCGTCAATTCGCCTTTATTCAGGAGTCTGGGGGACAATTAGAGTTATTGTATCGCGATCGCTACGAACGGAAACGGAAAAACTTACAGGGGCATTAAATTCAATTTCTTTACTTTATAGATAAGATCGCTTTTACCAGTCGCGGCGGCATTAATGTCAAAAATGCAAATTGCCCCCACCGATAGACCCAAAGTTAAGCTAGAATGTTTGCGGATGTTAGCGAATTTACAGCTAGATCCAGCCAGAACCAAACTCATATCAGGTTTTGTCGATACCTATTTACGCTTCTTCAGAAGAATAGTCATGATTTTTGCTGAGGAAAAATATTTATTTACTCCCGCATCTAAAAACGTCGATCCGATCCCCTTAATTTTTGCATTTCCCAATGAATATACCATTGGTATTTCCAGCTTAGGTTATCAGATTGTTTGGTCTACTTTTTCCTTAAATCCAGATGTAGAAGTTAGCCGACTTTTTACGGATATCAGAGAATCTTTGCCAAGAAATCCTGAACTGTTAGGATTTTCTGTATCGTGGGAACTTGACTATATTAATATCTTGAATTTATTGGAATCTCTCAATATTCCGCTTCGCAGTCGAGATAGAGAAGAAAATCATCCTCTCGTTTTTGGAGGAGGATCGGTTTTAACAGCAAATCCAGAACCTTTTGCCAACTTTTTTGATATTATTCTTTTAGGAGATGGGGAAGAATTACTCGATCGCTTTATTGCCGCTTATCAAGAGGTGAGGAAGTGCGATCGCCAAACTCAATTAAAGCATTTAGCAACGATTCCTGGGATTTATATTCCCAGTTTATATCAAGTTTGCTATCGAGATATCGAGGGAGAAATCGAGTCAATTTCCCCCATAGATACCGATATTCCCGCAACAATTCAAAAGCAAACTTATCGCAGTAACACCTTAGCTGCTTCTACCGTCGTCACTCCTAAAGCTGCTTGGGAAAATATTTATATGGTGGAAGTAGTGCGAAGTTGTCCAGAAATGTGCCGTTTTTGTTTGGCAAGTTATCTAACTTTACCTTTTCGGAGTGCGAGTCTTGAAGAGTCTTTAATTCCGGCAATTGAACACGGATTAAAAGTTACTAATCGTATTGGTTTATTAGGGGCATCTGTCACCCAACATCCGGAATTCGATCGCCTCTTGGATTATATCGCACAGCCACAATATGACCATGTTCGCCTCAGTATTGCCTCAGTTCGTACCAATACCGTGACGGAAAAATTAGCGCGAATTTTATCTCAACGAGATACGCGATCGCTGACTATTGCTGTCGAAAGTGGCTCAGAAAAAGTGCGAAGAATTGTTAACAAAAAACTGCAAAATGATGAAATTGTGCAGGCGGCAATTAACGCTAAAGCAGGGGGTTTAAAAGCAATGAAACTCTACGGAATGGTAGGAATACCGGGAGAAAATGATGCAGATATTGAAGAAACTGCCAAGATGATGAAAACTCTCAAAAAAGCTGTTCCCGGTTTGCGATTAACATTAGGATGTAGCACTTTTGTTCCCAAAGCACATACGCCTTTTCAGTGGCTAGGAGTCAACCCAGAAGCACAAAAACGCTTAAAATGGTTACAGAAGCAATTAAAGCCCAATGGCATTGATTTTCGTCCAGAAAGTTATAATTGGTCGCTTATTCAAACCTTGATTTCTCGAGGCGATCGCAGACTCACCCCATTATTAGAACTGACTCGACATTATGGCGACTCAGTAGGCAGTTATAAACGCGCTTTTAAAGAATTGCGGGGCAAACTTCCTCCTTTTGATTATTACATTCATCAGGACTGGAAACCAGAGCAAATTTTACCTTGGCAGCATTTACAAACTGCCCTTTCACCCGATATGTTATTAAAACACTTACAAGACGCTTTAGACAATTATTGATGAACAATTATCAATAAGCAATTCTTTAAATGGATAGGAACAGGATTTTTTTGTAGAGTTTTGTAACAAAAAAGAGCATCGTTATTAAAGATACATTTTTTCATCCGAATAAAGTATATAGGATATCTCATAGCGATCGATAACCAATGATGATAGAAACTCAAGCTCCCCCAACTGAAACCCCTCCTGTTATCTCATCAGATTTAATCTACGGTTTAGAAGCACGTCCACCTTTTGTAGAATCCATCTTTGTTGCATTGCAGCACGTTTTTGCCTGTTTTGTTGGTATTATTACCCCTGGTTTGATTATTTGTGGGACCTTAGAAGTATCGCCAACCGATACCATGTCAATTCTGAGTATGTCCCTTTTTATTTCAGGGATTGCAACATTTATTCAAGCGAAAAGATTCGGACCGGTTGGTTCCGGGTTACTCAGTATTCAAGGAACAAGTTTTGCTTTTCTCGGACCAATTATCGGTGCAGGTTTAGCCGTCACAGGTGCGGGAGGAAGCCCCCAAGATGCCTTAAAATTAATCTTCGGCTTATGCTTTTTTGGGGCATTTGTGGAGATTTTTATCAGCCGATTTCTGCATTTAGCGAATAAAGTTATTACACCGCTAGTTACTGGAGTTGTCGTGACTTTAATTGGCTTAACTCTCGTTAAAGTAGGAATTACTTCTATGGGAGGAGGTGTCCTGGCTCAAAGAAATGAAACTTTTGGCGATCCTATTTATTTAGGGGTTGCTTTTTTAGTATTAACGATTATTATTGCACTGAATAGTAGTCGAAATAACATTCTCAGAATGTCGTCTATCATCATTGCTTTGGTGGTGGGATATCTTGTTTCTATCCCCTTGGGACTGGTAGATTTTAGTAATCTTGCTAACTTACCCATCATTAGTTTTCCTATTCCTTTTCGCTATGGTTTGGGATTTGATTTTGCTGCATTTATTCCCTTTGCTTTTATCTATTTAATCACGGCGATCGAATCCATTGGAGACTTAACCGCAACTTCTGTCATTTCTGGAGAACCCATCCAAGGAGAAAAATATTTTCAGCGCATTAAAGGCGGCGTTTTAGGAGATGGAATTAATTCCATTATTGCGGCTTCTTTTAATACTTTTCCCAATACAACATTCAGTCAAAATAATGGCATCATTCAACTAACAGGAGTAGGGAGTCGATATGTGGGATATTTTATCTCAGTCATTCTCATTTTTCTCGGTTTATTTCCCATTGTCTCTGGAATTGTTCAAGTCTTACCCGAGCCAGTCTTAGGGGGTGCGACAATTTTAATGTTTAGTACCGTCGCTGTTGCAGGAATTAAAATTATCTCTACCATTCATTTGACCAAGCGTAATTCACTGATTCTTGCGGTTTCTTTGGGTTTAGGGTTAGGGGTAACATTCGTTCCCGATATTCTGATTACCTCTCCTCCTTTAGTTAAAAGCATTTTTGCATCGGGTATTTCTACAGGAGGCATTACAGCTTTATTGCTCAATATTATTATTCCAGGTAGGGAGTAAATTTTCAATGATATTTGTGGGGGCGTTGCCTGAAATTCCCCTACTACAAAATTATTAATTTTAATTGTTTAAATGTCTACTTTACTGATTAAAAATATCCATACATTAGTCACAATGGACGGCGATCGCCGCGAGATTCGTCATGGTGCGCTGCTGGTTCGAGATAATGTTATTGAACGAGTGGGAAGCACTTCAGAATTGCCAGAGACGGCTGATGAAATCCTTGATTTAGGCGATCGCGCGATCGTGTTACCTGGTCTAATTAATACTCACCATCATTTTTATCAAACCCTAACTCGCGTCACTCCTGCGGGGCAAAATGGAGACTTATTTCAATGGTTAAAAACCCATTATCTCCTCTGGGCCAATTTAACAGCAGAGGCGATGTATTATAGTTCGCAAATGGCAGCAGCAGAGTTAATTCTCTCCGGCTGTACGACGACAAGCGATCATCATTATATATTTCCTAATGATTGCCTTCTCGATGAACAAATTCGTGCCGTTTCTGAGATAGGTTTGCGCTTTCATGCCAGTCGTGGCAGCATGAGTTTGGGGGAAAGTCAAGGGGGTTTGCCTCCTGATTCTTTAGTAGAAAAAGAAGCCGATATTTTAAAGGATTCTCAACGATTAATTGAACAATATCACGACAATTCTCCCTATTCAATGCTGAGAATTGTTTTGGCTCCTTGTTCGCCTTTTTCTGTGTCTTCAGATTTAATGAAAGAGTCAGCAACTTTAGCGAGAAGTTATCCTGGAGTAAGATTACATACCCATCTCGCAGAAAATAAAGGAGATGTCGAGTACAGTTTAGCCAAATTTAAGCTCATACCCGGAGACTATGCCGAGTCTGTGGGTTGGTTAGGGGATGATGTTTGGCACGCGCATTGTGTAAAATTAAGCGATCGCGCGATCGCCAAATTTGCAGAAACAGGTACGGGTGTTGCTCACTGTCCTTGTAGTAATATGCGCCTTGCTAGTGGTATCGCACCCATTCGCAAGCTGCTCAATGCTCATGTCCCTGTAGGATTGGGGGTAGATGGAGCCGCTTCTAACGATGCAACTCACTTATTCCACGAGGCTCGCACCGCTTTTCTCCTCGCCCGCGTCCGAGATGAGGCGGCCTCAGCGATGACCGCACGGGATGCCTTAGAATTGGCAACACGAGGCGGGGCAAGGGTTCTGGGTCGAGACGATATCGGGTATTTGTCCCCCGGTATGGCTGCGGATTTCATTGCCGTTAATCTCGATAGACCCAGTTTTGTTGGCACGCAATCTGACCCAGTAGCTGCTTTAATTTACTGTCAAACTGATTATGTCGATTATAGTTTTATTAATGGCAAAAAAATCGTCGATCGCGCTTGTTTAACAACGGTAGAATTACCAACTTTAGTTGAACGAGCCAATCGCATTGCCGTCCAATTATTTAGTAATTAACTCAACTTGCTAGTTATTGATTCGATCCCCCCCAGGGATTATTCACTGACTAGAGAAAAAGACTGTAACCCCGATGTGTCGTTGTAGAACAAATGATTACTAACGAAAAATAAGGGATTGTAACAATTT
>NZ_JACSWA010000045.1 GCF_016888125.1 Spirulina sp. CCY15215 | reverse complement strand
CTAAAGAGACGGGGATTCGGAAGCAGTCCAATAATGGACTCTTACAGGCGTAGTCAAAGCGCCGCTACTGACTCCTTTAAGGCACAGCCCTAAAGTTACCGCTACTTTTCTTAAAATATTCGCTGCTCCGTTGCAGTCAGCATTGACGAACAAACCATTCTGAGTACAATACAATCCCCACTTAACTCGCTTTCCTGATGGCTTCCAGCTTTCGGGTTTTGCACCGAATGTCGGCAAGAAATCATCATCTAAAAACGATGCTTGCGAGGTGTACGAT
>NZ_JACSWA010000449.1 GCF_016888125.1 Spirulina sp. CCY15215 | reverse complement strand
CATCATATAATTTCCAACGGGTAGAATTGACTGCTGCACTACCTCCCCCCTTCCCAAGGGGGGGCAGGGGGGGATCGTCCTTCTTTAGCGGTTTCTTAGCTTGTCCGATAATCCGTTTGAGAATATCTGGCTTGCCCGATAGAAACTGCTCAATTTCTTGATTATCTTTGCTCTGATTGCAAGGATGACAGGCCAGAGTTAAATTGCTAACCCGGTTACTTCCTCCTTTAGATTTAGGCTTAATATGCTCGACTTCTAAGGGAGTATTCTTTGCACCACAATACGCGCATTTTCTGTTCCATTTTTCGAGCAAATATTCTCTGACTTCATAGCCAAATAATTCTCCTTGCTGGTATTCAGTACCGGAGATTTCGGGATTCTGAAGTGCTTGAGTATCGAATCGCACTAACTCCTGAGAAATGCCTGATATGGGACAGATTCTACAGAGCCGATTGACCCAAGTGACAATGTTATGAACTCGCGACATTAGACTGGGTGCAAGCCAGCCATCAGGACGCTTTCGATTCAGGAATCGAGGTTTTCTATACCGGTTTTTGCGGCTGCGTCGTCCTCTTCTTAATTGTCGTCTTGAGGTTAATTTGTCTCGGATTTGCTGTCCGCGATGGGTCAATTCAGCCGCCCAGATAACGCGATTTCCCTGCACGATTGCAATTCCCGTCGTTTTAGAACCGGGGTCTATTTTTAACTGACATTCATTAACTTCTCCTCCCTCTATGTCTTGAATAATAATTGTGAAGGGAA
>NZ_JACSWA010000448.1 GCF_016888125.1 Spirulina sp. CCY15215 | reverse complement strand
GCTTTCGATTCAGGAATCGAGGTTTTCTATACCGGGTTTTGCGGCTGCGTCGTCCTCTTCTTAATTGTCGTCTTGAGGTTAATTTGTCTCGGATTTGCTGTCCGCGATGGGTCAATTTAGCCGCCCAGATAACGCGATTTCCCTGCACAATTGCAATTCCCGTCGTTTTAGAACCGGGGTCTATTTTTAACTGACATTCATTAACTTCTCCTCCCTCTATGTCTTGAATAATAATTGTGAAGGGAA
>NZ_JACSWA010000447.1 GCF_016888125.1 Spirulina sp. CCY15215 | reverse complement strand
AGCTGCGTAAGTCCTAAGATTTCCTTAGCTGCGTAAGTCCTAAGATTTCCTTAGCTGCGTAAGTCCTAAGATTTCCTTAGCTGCGTAAGTCCTAAGACTATAAACTAACTTGACCTTCCTGCGATCGCTAACCCTACATCATTCATAACTCATCTTTTTTTGTATGAACTCTTTTCTCAACCTCCAATATGAAACCGTGATGGAAGATTTAGGCGATGATTATAGCGATCGCGTCTCTGCGGCTTCCTTTCCTGAATATACTTTACGTTTTCGAGGCGATCGGCTTCTTCCTCTGATTAATTTAAACCCTCAAAATGTTAGCGATGATGACTTTATCGAAGCATTTGGCTTATTTCAAGGAGTACGACCCTTTCTCGCCCTACGTTACCACGGCTATCAATTTGGCGAATATAATCCCTTTCTCGGCGATGGAAGAGGTTTTCTCTACGGACAAGTCAGAGGCATAGATGGGCAGTTATACGATTTTGGCACAAAAGGCTCCGGGAGAACTCCTTATTCGAGAACAGCTGATGGACGCTTAACCTTAAAAGGGGGAGTCAGAGAAGTTTTAGCCGCAGAAACATTGCACCAATTGGGCGTTAAAACATCCCGATGTTTGAGTTTAATTGAAACAGGAGAAGCCCTATGGCGAGGAGATGAACCTTCCCCAACGCGATCGTCAGTAATGGTTAGATTCAGTCTTTCTCATATTCGTTTTGGTACATTTGAAAGATTGCATTATTTGCAACGTCCAGATTTAATTTGCAAACTCCTCGATCGCGTTATAGAAATTTACTATTCTCATATTCCCTCAACTGAAGAAAAATATAGTCAATTTTATCGGGAATTAGTGCAGCGTATCGCAATTTTAGCAGCACAATGGATGGCGGCGGGATTTTGTCATGGAGTCTTAAATACAGATAATATGTCAATTACCGGGGAAAGTTTTGATTACGGTCCTTATGCCTTTATTCCGACCTACAATCCCCGTTTTACTGCTGCTTATTTCGATTATGGTGGACTCTATTGCTATGCACAACAACCGGGAATTTGCAAGCTCAATTTGGAAAGATTACAAGCACCCTTAGCGATGGTGATGGAAAAGTCAGATTTAGCAGCAGGATTAGAACAATTTGAGGACTATTATTATGATGAATACTATCGTTTAATGGCAAGTAAGTTGGGATTTAAAACATTACCACGCCCCCAAGCACAAGAGCTAGTTTGGCAAACCGTAAAAGTTTTAGAAGCAACACAAATAGGCTATCATGGCTTTTTTAGCGAGTTAGGAGAACTATTTTCATATTACTGGCGCAAAGATATTGGTGAAGTCTTCAAAAATGCTTCTTTTATTCTAGAACCTTGGGAAACATGGCGTAAATTATACTATCAATTATTAAATGATTTTCCAGCAGAAGAAATGGAGAATATTAAAACCCATCTCCAATCTCAAAACCCTAAAACGGCATTACTCAGACCTGTAATTGAGTCAGTCTGGGAGCCAATTACTCAAGAAGATAATTGGCAACCTTTTTACGATTTATTAGAGAAAATTTGGGCAAAAAAATAGAAGAGAAAGAGTTAGAATTATAAGTTAGCATCGGGGTTAATATTATTCTCTCGCAGCAAGCGTTCGAGATGTTCAATTCTTTGCTGTGCGAGTTCTTTTTCCTGTTGTTCAAGATCGGCTCTTTGTTGTTCAAAATCGGCTCTTTGTTGTTCAAAATTGGCTCTTTGTTGTTCGAGATTAGCTCTTTGTTGTTCAAAATCGGCTCTTTGTCTTTCTTGTTCTGTCGGAGTGAGAATCCAATTTAATGACGCATCATAAAACCTTAACCATAGGCGATCGACGTTCTCATTTATTCCTTGCCACAGTCCCAACCCCAAGCCCAGTTCTGCTAACCACAAACGATTATCGTTTAATTCTAACTCTTGGTAGCGCCCACTCTCTAAATGAAAGACTCGAAAATAGTTTTGTTCGCGATCGTAAACAACATAATATGGGATCTGCAAAATTTCTTCGTAAACCTCCCATTTTGTCGGTTTTCCATCGGGATCTGATGCAACTTGACCTAAATCTTGTGCTTGGGTACTGGGAGATAATAATTCCACCACGATAAAAGGGTTAACCCCTTCTTGCCAAATTACATAACTCAATCGCAAATCTTGCTCTTCGTACAATTGAGATACTCCAACAACCCCAAACCAGTCCGGACGCTTGTATCGTCGTGTATTATTCTCGTCGTAATAGATATTGAGATCCATTGCCGAAAAAACCCGTTCTGATGGATAAGTCCGGGGCTGAAAGGTTAACCGCAGCAGTTCGGCTTGTAGGGGATGGAATTGATCGGGCAAACCGGGTTCTCCTACTTCTTCACTCGGCAAATCGTACATTGTTGGCAGTGTTCTCTGCCTTGGGTAGAGGTTAACCATATCACAAACAAGAACGAGTTTCTCTAAATTATATCGCTATTTCTGATTAAATTTGCTTTGACGAGACACTACCAGCTTACTATTAATTTGGATTGACAGTTTTTCTTTAATTTTTGACGCTAAACAATGTCTCGCACAAAAGCATTACAGTTTTATATTTTAACTCGCTTATTGCTCGCACCCTTGATGTTACTTACCATTGTAACTCTTGTGTTTCTTCTCCTGCGAGCAACTCCAGGAGATCCCGCCGATGCAATTTTAGGCAACCGCGCTCCAGAAGCGGCTAAAGAAGTCCTCAGAGAACGCCTCGGTCTTGCAGATCCCCTTTGGTTGCAATATTTTAGGTATTTGGGTCAACTCTTGCGCTTTGATTTGGGAGAATCTCTTTCCAGTCAAGGTTTACCAGTTTGGGAGGTTATTCAACAACATTTTCCCGCGACTGTTGAATTAACTTTCTTTGGTATGGCGATCGCGGTCGTTTTGGGGGTAACAGTAGGAATGTTGTCGGCTTCTAGTCCAGGAACTATCATGGATGTCGGAGGGCGCTTATTTGGCATTATTACCTACTCTCTGCCTCTCTTTTGGATGGGGATGGTCTTTCAACTAATTTTTTCCGTGCAGTTGGGTTGGTTTCCCCTCGGGACGCGCTATCCCATTGATGTGCTTCCCCCGACACAAATTACCGGACTTTATACCCTTGATAGTCTTCTAACGGGGAACTTTGGGCAACTTTTTACCGCGTTGTACTATCTTGTTTTACCTTGTGGTTCCTTGGGTTTACTTCTCAGTGGTATTTTTGAACGCATCGTGCGGGTCAATCTCAAACACACTTTAAAGGCTGATTATATCGAAGCCGCCCGCGCTCGAGGCATTCCTGAAAGGCGCATTTTATTTGCTCATGCTTTTAAAAACGCTCTCATTCCTGTGATTACTGTCCTTGGATTGACTATTGCGGCTTTATTGGGGGGCGCTCTTTTAACTGAAGTGACTTTCTCTTGGCCAGGGTTAGGAAACCGATTGTACGAGGCGATTACTTTGCGCGACTATCCCACAGTACAAGGCATTATGGTCTTTTTTGGCGTGATTGTCGTGTTTGCCAGCATTGCGATCGACATTATTAACGCTTATATCGATCCTCGCATTCGTTATTAGCTACAAACAAAAGTTATTCTGTTAATTTTTTTGTCAGAAACAACCCATCAATCGAGAAATATGTCAATCTAAAAGTATAGGCATTTCGTCTTCGGCACGTTTATTTTTGAAAGCGTTTGGTGTGTCAATTGTCTGTGAATTGATGATAAGACGAAATACCCTCAATTTGAAATTATTTGGAGGAGATTATGACTGTTCAAGAACTAAATCAAGAAACATTGGATAAGGCGATCGCCGATTTTAAAATTGACGAGAAAGGATTTGGAAAAATTTTAGTCGCGATCGATCGCCAATCGACCCCCCCGGAAGTTTTAGAGAAAGCGGTTTCTCTGGCCAAACAATTTAATAGTCATTTGATGCTGTTCTACTGTTTGGGGGATCCCTATCCCAATAGCTCTAACGTTTTGGCGGCAGGAAGTATGGGTATTTATGGGGGGAGTTACTCCGTGGAAATGCTCGAACAATCGCAAAAATTGGCACAACAAGAAAGGGAGGCGATCTTATCTTGGTTGCAATCTTGGTGTCAAAAACTAACAGATTTAGGCGTTGCAACAGAATTTGATTATAAACAAGGAGATGCGGGTCAAACGATTTGCGCCCTAGCCAAAACATGGGGTGCTGATGCGATCGTTATCGGTCGTCGCGGGCGATCGGGACTGTCGGAAATGCTGCTGGGAAGTGTCAGTAATTATGTCTTGCACCATGCTTCTTGTGCGGTTATGGTAGTACAGTAAGTCGGCTTATGGGTCATAAATAATGAAGAATTGGGGACGCTTTTTTAGTTTGGGAATTTTGCTGCACTTGGCTTTATTTTTCCTGTTGGGAAATTCCCCCTCTTTGGGCTATTCTCTGCCTAATTCTGTCTCTTTCCCCCCTGCGAGATCGCATCCTTTACCTCTATCATTAGAACAATGGCAAAATCCGACGGGAGATTACTTCGATCGCATCGAACCGACTCCATTAGGATATTTAGTTTGGTCGGATTTTCCAGTTAAAATCTATCTCGAACCTGGCGATCGCAGCACCGATCAGAAATGGAGTAAAGCCATTCGGGATGCGATCGCGCAATGGAGTGTTTATCTTCCCTTACAAGAAGTGACAGAGCAAGAGAATGCTGATATTATTTGGTTGCGATCGCGTCCGCCGACTCGGGCGCGGATCGACAGGGAAAACCGCCAACTTATTATCCCTCGCGCCCGTAATGCCGAAGCAAAGTATGCTTTTTACTTGCGATCGCAAACCCCTCCCATTCTTGCCCATCGTTTTTCTATTCTTTTAAGTCCCGACCAAAATGCGACACACACTTTAGGGACGGCACGCCATGAATTAGGTCACGCCTTGGGAATTTGGGGTCACAGTCCTTTAGAAACTGATGCTCTCTACGAAGCACAAACCAGCAATCCACCGCCAATTTCTCCCAGAGATGTTAATACTTTAAGAAAGATTTACGAACAACCCACACAATTAGGCTGGGAAATCGCTGATAGTTGATGGCAATCTACCGATCTATTTTTTAGGGGATAATATTAAGAAAAGTCAAATGATTTTTCTTTTAGAGATGCTAGAGTTGTAGGCTAGATATCTTATGGCGAAAATGGCGGCATCAGGAGACAAACAACATGGCTAAGAAACAAAAAAGAAAAATTATTGCTCATTCTCCCAAGAAAGGATTTGGGATTAATCCTCAGAATATTAAAGCCGGTGTCGCAAAAGCACAAAAATTTCTGGCTCTTGAAAAATTTGATCAAGCACTGGAGCAATTAACTAAACTCAACGATCGCTATCCCGATCGCCCCGAAGTTCTCAAATATTTGGCATATACCTATTATGAATTGGAACAGTCTTCTTTATACCAATTGAGCCTCGAACAGTGGGTCAAAAGTGCGCCTGGCGATCGAGATGCTTTCTTCGCATTAGGGGCTGCTTATGTGGAGAACGATCGCCCCTTCCTTGCTTTAGAAACATTTCGTGCGATTGTTGAAAAGTTTCCCAACTGCGAAGACACAAAAGAAGCAGAGGGAGCCCTCGCAGAACTCAAGGATATAATCGCCAAGATCGTTAAAGAACTCGATCTGGAAGTCAACGATCGCACTGAGAAAATTCTTATACTCCACGAGAAAACTCTCTCAGCTTTAGCTGCAAACAATTTTGCAGAAACTCAAAAATACGCCCAACAATTATTAGAAATAGAGCCTAATTTTGCCTCAGCTTTAAATAATCTCAGTTTTGCCTACTGGTACGACAATCAACCCGAAGCGGCGATCGAAGTAACAGAGCATTGTCTTGAGACTAACCCCGATAGTTTTCATGCGATCGCCAATTATATTTTTTATCGTACTTGGCAAGTTCGCAAGGATGAAGTTCAAGAATATGCCGAGCAGTTAAAAACCCCCAATGATGCCTGGAAAAAAGACCCTGACTATTGGATTAAAGCGGCTGAAGCCTTTTCTTGGTTGGAAGATGATGAGAGCGTATTTGATTTATATACCCTGGCTGAAACTGACGATCTTTTAGAGGAACTGCCAGGCTATTTTTATCATTATCTTGCTGCGGCTCATCTACGGGCAAAAAATGACCGAGAAGCGCGATCGTTTTGGGAAAAAGCCCTAGAAAAAAACCCGCAACTGAGCATCGCTCAAGAAAATTTAGAAGACATGAAACAACCCGTGGGAGTACATCATTCCCCCTGGTCATTTGGCATAGATCATTGGTTAATCGATGAAATTCGTCTTGGGGTTATCGATGCGATCGAAGAAACTTTAGGAGAGATAGATAAATTAGAAGATGCTGTTCGCTATTGTTTGGACAAATATCCAGCATTAAATCATCTCATTCCACAAATGATAATGCGGGGCAGCCCTAGGTCTAGATCCTTTGCTTTTCTCCTCGCTAAATATGCCAAAACTCCAGAAATATTAGCAGTTCTGCGAGATGTTGCTCTGAGCGATATTGGACCCGATGGAATGCGCCATGAAGCGGGTTATATTGCCTCCAAAGCGGGCTTAATGCCTTCTGGAAAAACAAGAATGTGGATTCAAGGAAAATGGCAAGAAATTCTTCTGGTGGGTATTGAAATCAATGATGATATGATTGACGAACATTCCGAAGCAGCCTCAAAATTATTAGTTAGAGGTACGGAGGCATTACAAGATGATAATCCTAAAAAAGCTGAAGAGATTTTTAAGAAAGCACTACAACTCGAACCGGAAGCAAGGGATTTTAAGTTTAATTTAGCGGTTTCCTATCAAATTCAGGAACGAAAAGAAGAAATGGAAATACTCTGTCAAGAAGTCTACGATCGCGATCCCAATTATCCCTTTGCACGAATTGCTTTAGCAAAAATTTATCTCGATCGCAAAGAATTTGATAAGGCTGAAGCATTAATTGAACCGATGATGCAATGGAAGACGATGAACTATCAAGCCTTTAATTTCTTATGTCAAACTAATATTGAATTAGCTTTAGCTAAAAAACAGCCCGATGGGGCGATTTCTTGGTTAGGAATGTGGAAGCAAGTCAGCCCAGATCATCCCAACCAAGATTATTGGGAAGAACGCATTCAAACACCAAAAGGACTCATTGACGTTTTCTGGGATGATGATGATGATGATGATTATTATTATTAAATAGGACTTACACAGCTACCGTTAATGCGTAAGTTATATTAAACTAACTCTTCTCTCTGTCGTACTAAGTTTTCAGTTCGGCGAATAATATTGTTTTTGTGCCAACTGAGTTTGATTTGACATTCTTGGAATATTTTTGTTTTTTCTTCTGGGGAGAAGTGATGTAAAAACAAGTGTTGTTGAGTTGCTTTTTCTGTGCGATCGTTCATCGTTCAATAACATTAAATAACAGTGTAAAGGGTTAAATAATTAGGGTGGTTATTGCCCACCCTAACGATAAAGCAAGTTATTTCCAACCCGCACGATCCATTACTTTGACAGCATCGGCGTTCTTTTCACCATAACTTTCTACATCAAGTTCTGATTCTTTGAAATTGCCTAATGCTTTCACTGTTTCATTTTCAGAGACACCCGAAACAACAGGATATTCGTTGTTTCCATCGGCAAAGATTTCTTGGGCTTCTGGGGAAGTCAGATATTCAATAAAGGCGATCGCATTTTCCTTATTAGGAGCATGAGCCGTTACGCCTGCACCACTAATATTAACATGAACCCCCCCGGCTTCTTGATTGGGGAAAAATACGCCAATATTTGACGCAATCTCTTGCTTTTTAGCATCATCAGAACGCATTAAACGAGCGACATAGTAGCTATTCACCAGAGCAACATCGCATTCTCCAGAAGCAACAGCTTCTATCTGAGCCGTATCATTTCCTTCTGGTTCTCGGGCAAAGTTTTTCACCACTCCTTTTGCCCATTCTTCTGTTTTTTCTTCCCCTAATTCTTCAATTTTTGAGGCCACAAGAGATTGATTGTAAATATTACTGGAACTGCGAATACAAATTCGTCCTTCCCATTGCGGATCTGCCAAGTTTTCATAAGTCGATAATTCTTCTACTTTGACCTTATCTTTGTTATAAACAATCAGTCTTGCTCGTTTCGTTAACCCAAACCAATAGCCCTCATCTTCTCGTAAATTTTCCGGGATATTCTCTTCTAAAACATCTGAAGACACCGATTGTAAAATCCCCTCTTCTTGCGCTCGCCATAAGTTACCGACATCAACAGTAATCAGAACATCTGCGGGGCTATTTTCTCCCTCACTTTTAATCCGTTCAATGAGTTCATTTTCTTTACCTTCAATGAGATTAATTTCAATTCCTGTTTTTTCAGTGAAGCTCTCGTAGAGGGAATCATCGGTGTCATAATGACGAGAAGAGTAAAGATTTATTTCTCCTGCTTGACTAGGCTCGCTTTCTGTGTTAGATGCTTCTGTATCAGCAGGCTGATTGCTGCTGCATCCGGCTGCGATTAGTAAACTGAGTCCAGTGGCAAGGGATAATAAAGTGCGGGTTTTAGGGATCATGAGCGTTTTCTCCAATAGTCATTCGGTATCGCGATTTCCTATTGTACGCTTAATGAAACTAATTCTCAATTGAAAAACAAAATTTTTTCTAAAGTTTCTCAGAAAGGAGTCAAAAGAGTTGGAGCAAGAACGCGCTTATTGGCTGGCTTGGTCGCACATTGCGGGGGTGGGTCCTGTTACCCTCAAACGCATTCGAGAACATTTCAGCAGTATGGAAGAAGCCTGGAATGCTCCCAGACAAGCATTTTGGGAGATTGATGGCTTGGGGGAAAAATCCAGTAGCGCGATCGCTAGGGAGCGATCGCGCATCCAGCCCGAGGCATTATTAGAAAAATATCTTAAAAAAGGATTTACATTTTGGACTCCTGCTGATATAAACTATCCTTCTTTATTGCTAGAAATTCCTAGTCCTCCCCCGGTGTTATATTATCGCGGACAACCGGATCTCCTCGCCAACCGCCAGGCAGCGATCGGCATCGTTGGAACCCGTAACGCCACTGCATACGGGAAAAAATGGACGCGAAATATTAGCCGCGCTTTAACCCAACACGGATTTGCGATCGCCTCGGGTATGGCTGCGGGGATCGACACGGAAGCGCATCAAACCTGTTTGGCCGCAGGAGGAAAAACCATCGCTGTTTTAGGTACCGGCATCGATGTCATCTACCCTCGCAGCAATACCAACCTCTATCACCGACTGTGCGAACAAGGGTTAATTCTCAGCGACTATCCCCCAGGTACTCCCCCCGAGGGCAAAAACTTTCCCCCGCGCAACCGCATCATCGCCGGAGTCAGTCGCGCCATTTTAGTGATGGAAGCAGCAAGGCGATCGGGTGCCTTAATTACCTCCCGTTACGCCAACGAATTCGGGCGCGATGTTTACGTCTTACCAGGTTCCCTGGACAGCCCCCAATCCTTGGGCTGCTTGCATTTAGTCAACCAGGGGGCGCACCTCATTTTAGGAGAAAAAGAACTCCTAGAAATGCTGGGGACAATTCCTCAATTAGATGCCAAGGGGCAAAAATCCCCCCCGGATCTCCCCCCCAAACTCAAACAAATCTGGGATAGTATTACCCCCCAACCCACTCCCTTTGATGCGATCGTACAGGATTGCGGATTGCCCCCAGGAGAAGTATCCGGTGCTTTATTGGAACTGGAATTACAGGGATTAGTCACGCAATTGCCCGGAATGCAGTATCAAAGATTATGATAGGGAATAATCCTTCTACCACCTCAACTCGGAGTTGTTGAACGATGACCCAATCCCGTCCCCCTGCCCCTCCTCGCCGTCCCCCTGCCCCTCCAGGACGGCCTCCCGCTACTAGACCCCCTGCCCCCACCGACGCGACCCAGCAAATGTCCGTCCGCCCCTCCGCCCCTCCTCGTTCTGGCGGGACACCCCCTCGGGCAACCCAACAGGCGCAACCCAAAGGACCGCAACGCTCTCCAGGACAACCCAGTATGGAGGAAGTGATCAATAAAGCCAATGACGACGGCTATTCGGATATTCATTTGGGGGTGGGAGAAAAACCTCGGGTGCGCGATCGCGGTGAAATGATGATTCTTGAAGATTATCCCATCACCGACGAACCCACCTTTTGGAGTTGGATGGCTGAAATTGTCAGCGAGCAAGAAGTTCAACAGTTTAAAGACACGAAAGAACTCGACACGGCAAAACAATACGAATTTGCACGGGTGCGGATCAATGTTTTTGATACCCTCACCGGTCCTTCCATTGTCATGCGCTTGATCCCTCTGAAAATATTGACGATGGAACAATTGCGAGCGCCGGAAGTTCTACGCGATATTTCTGATGCTCACAAAGGTTTGGTTTTAGTGACGGGTCCAACGGGATCGGGAAAGTCAACGACAATGGCGGCGATGATCGACTATATCAATAAGGAACACGCCAAGCATATTATTACTATTGAGGATCCGATTGAATTCATTCACAAAAGCCGTAAATCCTTGGTTAAACATCGGGAAGTAGGAACTCATACCCTTCTTTTTGATAATGCCCTGAAAGCGGCGTTGCGGGAAGATCCGGATTTGATTCTGGTGGGGGAAATGCGCGATCGCGGCACGGTGAATACTGCTCTGAAAGCGGCACAAACTGGTCACTTAGTGATGGGAACTCTCCATACAAACAGTGCGGTTAAAACCATTGAACGGATTCTCAATCTTTATTCGGCAGAAGAACAGCATTCCATGCGAATTGCTTTGGCGGAATCTCTTGTGGCAATTATTGCTCAAGGTTTGTGTCGAACAACGGACGGTAAACGAGCCGCCTTTCACGATATTCTCATTAATACAGAAACAATGAAGGAATATATTAGTAAGGGACAGTATGAAGATATGCACGAACTGATGATGCAGAGTGAATATGATGGCATGACGACAATGAATAAGGCTCTTTATTTTCTTTATGAAGAAGGTCGCATTA
Source organism: Spirulina sp. CCY15215 (assembly GCF_016888125.1). GTDB lineage: Bacteria > Cyanobacteriota > Cyanobacteriia > Cyanobacteriales > Spirulinaceae > CCY15215. The sequence continues at coordinate 4,995 of NZ_JACSWA010000447.1, read as the reverse complement.
CTGAAGAAACAGCCTTGGAAAAATCTCCTACCCCGAATGAAATGGCACAAATGTTACGCGGTAGAATTTAAGGAGGAAGGCTAAATGCTGAATGAGGAAGGATAAATCATAAAATTGTTCTTTCTTCATTCTTTTTTCTTTAATCCATCACTAATAACTAACAACGAAGAACTAATTTGTCAAAACTGTTTAAAGGCATCGCTTTATTTACACCTGGAGGGGATTTGATCTATGCGATCGATCCCAGCAAACAAGGTAAATGGCATACTCATCTCTGCGTTGGTTTGCAGGAATTATTGGGATTGTCGGAACCTCCTCATTTCCTGGTACCGACTTATACAGCTACTGTCGATCGCTGGTTCGATCCTGAAAGTCAACAAGTGCAAACGATCGCGGAGGCTTATCCTGCTGTGATGCGTTATCGGACATTACTCGATACTGTTTTTGGCCTTCAAGGGGTCAACTGGAAAAGGGTTGCTTGGAAGGAAGAAACCTGCGAACCACTGATTATTGAAAGTTACCGCGATCGCTTTCCTCAACTTTGGCAAGAACATGACCTTGTTGTTGCTTACGATCGCCTGCAAGAGAGGAATAATGAGAGTAATGAGACAGAAAAAGAGGCGATCGCCTTAGTAGACCCCAGTGTAAATTATGTCCTGCGCTTATTTGTCTCGGGCAATACAATGGCGACGGAAAAAACATTACAAATCCTCCATCAACTGTTAGAAAATCGCTTGCATTCTCCCTATACTCTCAAAGTGATCGACATTTTTAAGCATCCCGAACAAGCGGAGATTAATCATGTTTCGGCTATCCCCACTTTAGTCCGCGCTTGGCCGCATCCAGTGCGTCGTATCGTGGGGGAATGGGAAGATTTGGATCGTGTCTTACAAGTTATTCGCACTGTTTGAGAGACAACGAGAATTATGAATCTGTTTTGTTGTGCGATCGCCATTTCTGCAATATCCATTTTGTACATTTCCAGGCGATCGCTGCAACTCCCAAACTTCCCAAAACAGCGATTAAAAAAGGATGAATATATTGTCCGCGTTCTTTGTTCGACGGCCAAGTAATGGGTTGAGTCATTAAACCGGAACTCGAGGCAATAATTGCGCCTACTGCGATTCCTACCCCGATCGCTTGGACGTTATCTTGTAGGTCTTTTTCAGCATCTTCTTGACTTTCTCGAGCGAGTCTCGCCTGTTCTTCAGCTTTGCGATATCGTTCTTGTTCTTTACGATCGCGTTCTTTTTCAGCTTGTTGACGTTGGCGATCGCTTTTGGCTTGTTCGATTTCCACTAAACCGCGAATGGTGGCGATCGCTTTATCGACGAAATGAGAACCGCGATCGAAATATCCCCGATCGTCTTTAATTCGATGCTGTAACATTGGGGAAATTTTTCGATTAAAAATTGCTAAAAATATTAGATCGCTTTGAGGCATTTTTTCTTGTATTCTTGCGAGTTTTTCTGTATAATCATAATGGTTAATTTCTATAGTTAAATCTAAACCCTTTAGGTGATTCAACGATTCGGTATATTCGAGATCGAGCTTTGGTAGCGTTCTCAAATCTTGCTTGAATTTTTCTAGTTCTTGCGTTGACAAATTTTCTGTTTGATGGGGATCGGGAAATTGTTTTGAAATTTTTGAAAAAGTCTCTCGGATTTTCGAGTAATTTTGTTTTAGTTCTTGGGAAATTGAACGACTATATTGAAAGGTTGTTGTTATTTTATTACGATAAAAGAATAGATCGATAAATTCTGGATAAAAATGACTCAAATTTTCATCGGGAGAGCCATCTAAAAAGAGCCAAACAAGATAATGTTCGATTTTATTATTTTCATTGGCATATTGAGAAGAACCAAACTCGAAAATAGGGCTACCAAACAGTTGTCCGGATTGGTATAAATCGGGACAATTTTCACCATTGAGAAATTTGCTGAGAATCTTTTGCGCGATCGCCTCCCACTCTTCTTTCTTATCTTTTTGTTCAGGAAGCAACCAAGCAGTCAATAGAATTGTCTGCCCTAATTCACTTTTAACTCCTTCGGGACAAAGGCAGAGATCGGGGTTAAACTGTTGAAAAATTTCTAAATTAACGGGGTCTGTTGTTTTTCCTCCATCGTCTTTTTCGGGGATGCGGAGGTTTAAGACCAAAGCATAACTATCGTAAATGAGAAGAGGACAGATACGGCCTGTAATGGGCGTGCGATCGCTAAGTTTTCCAGTAAGCGGTAAGAAAATATTTTCTATCGTTGCATCTTGCCATAAATCTACTCTCCGTCCTGTTTCTGCTTCTCTAATTTGCAGAGGAGGTGAGAGATCGAATTGGGTTTGAATGGTTTGGTGATAATAATTCCAGAGATGACGAGAATCTTCGCGATCGCAGAGATCGAAAGCAAATAAGTGGACATTAGGCGCATAAATTTGAGTAGAACTGTTCATATCAAAGTCGGAAAATTAACTGTAACAAAAAATCTAGGGAGCGAGATAACAAAAAACCTAGGGAGCGAGATAACAAAAAACCTAGGGAGCGAGACGCTCCCACTACAATAAATCTAAGGTTGTCGGTAGTGCGAGCATCTTGCTCGCTGGTTGTGTTAACTCATTAACCGGATTTGATATCATGATTTGGAGGCGCGATCGTGCGGTTATTTTGGGGGTTCTTGCTGCTGTTTACGGATTTTTTGCAGTTCTAAAAGATTCTGTCGAGTAGTGGCTTCTGCATTTTCAGGAGGACGAGGAACGTTACTCAATTCTCGATTCTTATCGGCAAATCGAATGAGGATATCTCTGGCTTGAGTATGGGTTTTCATCCATTGAATAATTCTTTTGCGTGTTTCCTCTTCTGGTTGTTCGTCTAAATTTGCCAAAATCTGGTCTAAGGCTTGTAGTGCATCAGGAGGAATATCTTGCGTTTGTTCCTGTAGATAGATGGGAAAAATGAAAAGCAATTGCTCGAGTTTCATGGCGAGTTAAAGGTTAAAGATTTTACAGTCCAATGGCACAGAAAGCTGCCCAATGGTAAGGAGAAGTAAAAGGTTGTTCTCCTTCATTATAAACTTCAAAATGTTCTTTGATTTTTTGTTGGCTGGTTTGAAGGAGTGTTTTTGACCAATCGAGGAAAGAGCATACTGTCGTATCTCGCAGCCATTTTTGAGCGTGTTGGAGGGCGAGGGGGACGGTTTCGCCGTTGTTGAGGTTTTGATAGAAGCGAATCATCAGCAGGGCGGTAGAGATGTCATTAACAGCCCAGAGGGAGCTTACCACGTTGGGAGAACCCGCAAGGAGAAAACCACTGGTCAGCCCGATATATTCGTCGCTGGTGGAGGTAAAATCAGTGATTCCCGTTTCGCAAGCAGAAAGGGTGACGAGACGGCATTTTTTCAGATCGAGGCGCAAGATATCTTCTAAGGTGAGACATTTTTCTAAGTCGAGGAGGTTGCCATTTTGGAGGGGAATATAACGGGTAGAGTCATCTTGAGGGGGTTTAGATTCGCTATTGGCAAGGAGGAGAGCAGATTTTAAGGGATCGTTAAAGTTAAAGTAACCGTGACAGGAGAAGTGGGTGCAATGGGCATCAGTGAAGTTAAGGGCAGTTTTATCGGCTTCCTCGTGTTTGAGGATGTGAGGAGAATTAAAATAGGTTTGAATGTTTTCTACTTCGAGATCGGTGAAATCGAGGTCGCGGGTAGGGTTTTGAATGGCGAAAAGGCGGTTAAAGTCGGGACGGGGACGGTTTTGTGCCTGTTGTAAGAGTTGGCAGTTAGGGGCATAACTCACGCCCTTGGCAAACCATTCCTGTAGGGGTGCAATGCTTGCACCCTCTAGGTTTGAGCGATCGGGGAGGATTGGGCGGATGCAATCCGCCCCTACGGTTTGTACGGTGACGGGTAACGCATGGATAGGAAATAAGTGCAAGTAACGATGAGGAATGAGGATCAGTTTTTTACAGGTGGGAAAGTTTTCAAAAAGGTTGCTGAGGAGGTCATTGAGATGGAGAATTTCTGAAAGGGTTTCAATGCGTTGAGAGAGACTATTTTGCCATTGGGTTTTGTTAGTGCCATAAGCACTGAGATAAGCATTTCCCCAGTCGATGAGGTTGTCTAGGTCTTCTTCGGAAGATGTCCAAAGGTTAAGGGTTTGGCGGGTAAGAGTGAAAGTGAGAAATTTATCCCCTATGATGTACCATTCGAGGATTGCGGTTTCTTCATCCAGTAGGCTTTGGATGTTATCAAAACTTAAGGGTTTGTAGGGATATTTCTCTTGAAATTCTTCCCGTAATTGGTTGATGTGGGTATAGTTGCGGTGTTTTTCTTTCTCTTGCTCGAGGCGGCGTTTTTCTCGGTCAATGGCTTGGCGCAAATCTTGCAAACGTTGTCGTACTTTTGGGGGAATTTCGCCTTGGGAGTATGCGTCGCGGGTGGCGATGAGTTCAACTAAGTTACGGGCTTTGCTGCGATCGGTGTATTCAATGGCGGCGGTGTAATTTTTCATTTCTAGACACACTTCCACCATACCGCGATAGAGTCCGTTCCATTCTTCATTGAGTTTTCGTCTGACTTCATCTCCAGAGGTAATTTCCCCCCGTAGATATTCAACGGCATCAAGGGCTTGCTCAAAGGCAGTATAGGCATTTTGTAGGGCGGTTTGTTTCTTTTCAGAATCGCTGGTGTAGTGTTGGGATTGGGCTTGGTAGGTAAAGCCTAAGTTATTGAGGGTTGTGGTATGTTCTTGGGGAAAGGCATCGCGGGTACGGACTTGTAAAGCGGCTTGGTAGCAGGCGATCGCCTCTTCGAGATTCTCCCCCCGCTCTCCCCTGATGCGTTTACGGTAGGCATTCCCCAGATTATTTTGCGTCCCTGCCCAATCTTGGGGAAAGGCTTCGGGGGTACGGACTTGTAAAGCAGCTTGGTAGCAGGCGATCGCCAGTTCGAGATTCTCCCCCCGCTCTCCCCTGATGCGGTCAGAGTAGGCAGTACCCAGATTATTTTG
>NZ_JACSWA010000446.1 GCF_016888125.1 Spirulina sp. CCY15215 | reverse complement strand
AGTCGGATGCTTCGCGATTTCCTTTGTTGGTCTCGCTAACCCTACCCAAATCAAAGATTATGGGTAGGGACTGCGCTCGACATTTTGTTCAAATGAAATAGTGCTGACGGGATTTGAACCCGCGATCGCCTACTTGAAAGACAGGTGGCTTAACCAATTTGCCTACAGCACTTTAATAGTTGCAGCGACGGGAGTTGAACCCGTATTCACTTGGTTATGAGCCAAGCGCTTTACCATTAAGCTACGCTGCGGTGTTGGAGGGTAGAATCACTCATCAAACGGGACTGACGGGAGTTGAACCCGCGATTTCCTGTTAGACAGACAGGTGCTTTAACCACTAAGCCACAATCCCAAAAAATTGATGAGGGATACTACAATGCAATACAATATTCACTTGTCAAGGTTCAGATGGCTTGATAAATCTGGGTTTTCGTTCCTGTTTTCTTGCCATGTCTATATACTACATACATAATACAAAACTGTCAAGGGTATCGGGAAAATTTTTTGTAGTATTGAGTGACAGAGGAGTTGACGCGATCGCCCATCCATCAAAATAGAGATAAATTCGAGGAGATGTTATCCTTGTTTCAGATGAGCCGCTAACAGAGCCGCTTGAGTGCGATCGCGTAAATTCAAACGACTTAAAATATTAGTCACATAGTTTTTCACAGTACGCTCAGAAATATAGAGAGTAGCCGCAATTTCCTTGTTACTATATCCCTTTCCTAAACAGTGCAGCACTTCCAATTCTCTTGGGGTTAATTGAGAGATTTCTGGGGGCAGATCGATCGCCGGAGGAGGTGCGATCGCCTTTTCCAACAAACCGGGACCAAGTTGGGTATATCCTTGATAAACCGAGCGAATAGCTTGAGCCAACTCTTCCGACGGCGTATCTTTTAACAAATATCCTTTTGCTCCGTAGTTTAATGCCTTACTAACATATTCATCATCATCAAAAGTTGTTAAAACCAGAACTTTAATATCCGGTGCTTGTGCTTGTAAAGTTTGGGTTGCAGCAACCCCATCCATAATTGGCATTCGTACATCCATTAAGACAACATCGGGATGAAGAGAAAGAGCTTTTTCCACCCCGATTTTACCATTTTCCGCCATGCCAACAATTTCTAAATCCGGTTGTGCCTGTAATAAGCTACTCAAACCTTCGCGAATAATGCCCTGATCGTCAACTAATAGGAGTCGAATCATTTTAAGTAGGTAATGAATAATGGGGGATAGAAAAACAAATATAAATTGGGAGGGAAGTTTCACCTTGTTGTATCTGGAATTATCGAAACCTCTTTCCTACCTATCTTTCCTGTCTCCATTTTAGAACGGTTTTCTCCCCTAGAGAATGAACGAGAAATTTGTCAATATAGATGGGTAGTAGAGTTTGAGAAATTTTGATGAACATTTCCATAAAATCCCTGTATAACTGGTATCGTAATACCCTGCGCCATCCCAAATACCGTTGGTGGCTGATTTTGGGTAGTTTGGTTTACTTATTGAGTCCCTTGGATATTGCCCCAGATTTTATCCCCATTGTTGGCTGGATCGATGATGGAATTATTATGAGTCTCTTGGTATCAGAAGTCTCACAAATGCTGATCGAGTTTGCTAACAAAGGGAAAAAGGAAACCGAGACAGAGACTAGCGATCGCCCAACAGAAGCCGCAAACGTTGTTAATGTGGATGCTGTGACAGTCGAGGAATGAAAACGAGCCAGGGACACAACGGTGATTTTTCCCCATATCGTTTAGTGTTAACAGAGTTGGAGCGCGATCGCCAACTCTTTTTGCATTCAGTGCTGGAGGTGCGTAATTTCCCGCAATAATACCGTTACAATTTAGATTATTATTCCTCAAACAACTTGCGTTTGCTGGGGGAGAATGTCAAAATCAGGTGTATCTATTGAGGAAAAATGCAATGTCGGTTTTAGTTTTACTGGATGAAATTGCCAATGCCTTAGACAAAGACAGCGATCGCGTCAGAATTCGGAAATTAATTTTTTGTGCCTGTAAAAATCGTTGGGAAAACGATAAAGGTATTCTCTTAAGTTTTAGTTTGCCCGATCTACTTCTGGAACTTTATCAAAATAATACCACGGCTGAAAAATTAACTGCATCTCTTTACAAAATTGTGCAAAAATTAAACAGAAAAGCAGAATATTCTGCCGTTGCTAATACGATTGTCACTCAATTGGATCAGCTTTACGAAGATTCAGAAGATGAGATGACAAAATTTGCCACAATTGAGGATACTACTCAATTTGCCCCTTTTACAAATCTAACTTCTCCTTTACCCGAAATTATTCGAGAATTAGAACATTCTGAAGAAAAGCTACGCATCAGAAAATTATTATTTTGTACCTGTTATAGCCAGTGGGAAAACAATCCGCAAACCCTCCTAAGTTTGAATTTACAGCAAATTTTAGAAACAATTCAGCAGAAATATCTTACTTTAAATGAGTTGAGATTAGAATTAGAAGGAATTATTGAAAATCTGAATCGAAAACAAGAATATGCTAAAATAGGAAACTTAATTCTAGATCGCCTCGCTCCACTTTATCCACATTCTGAAGGTGGGATTTCCCTCTCCATTCAAATCAGCACTCCGAATAGTCAAGATGGGATTACAATGGGGACTCATTTTGCGAATCATAGTTTAGAAGAAGCCAGCGCTTTTGCAGAAGAAAATAGTGCTTTTGCCGCAGTTGCCGCTTATTCTTCTTCCGGAGATCAATTTGATCGCAATGAGATATCTAATGAGATATCTAATGATATTTCATTTGTCACAATATCCCATCAACCTGAAATCGAATGGGAATCTCAACAAGCAGGAGATGATACCACTAATTATACTCCTAGTCCCGATACTGATTTCGAGGGCAAATTGACAACAAAAACGAAAGAAACAACAACGATATCAACGATACGAGATTACGATCCCTTTGAAGTTCGCTTAGAAGTCATGAAATATTCTAATCCCTTGCGAGCAAAAATTTTGGCATTCTCAACCCTACATCATAAATTTGAAATTACCAGTCAGGAGTGGTCGAGTTTACGAACGCTTTCTTTTGATGAATTATTACAGAATTTGTACGAAAATTATCCCAATATAACTGCTTTAGAAAAACCACTTTATGACACAGCAAATAGTTTAGCATCACCGGATGAAAATAACCAAGCTGCAGAAGCGATCGTGCAAGCAATGAAACCTTATTATCCTTAAAAAAAGACAGGAAAAAATTTTACTCACATCTAAATTCAATTAGGAACATAAACAATGGATGCTCAAGAACTGATAAGACGCTATGAAACGGGAGAAAATAAATTTCAAGGTGTTAATTTAAGTGGCATAAATCTTCTCAATGCCGATCTCATTGGCATCGATCTTAGGAATGCCGATCTACACGGTGCAACATTGATTTTTTCCTATTTGAGTCGCGCTCAACTGAATAAGGCAAATTTAAGAGATGCCAAATTAAGCGGCACTAATTTGAATCAAGCATCAATGACAGGTGTAGATTTACATAATGCCGATCTACATGGTGCGAGTTTACAAGGTGCTAATTTACGCAGTGCGGATATGACTCTCGCAACCCTATTAGATGCAAACTTAATTGAAGCAGATTTAAGAGGGAGCAATCTAAGTGGAGCTAATTTGACAGGAGCCTGTTTGCGAGGGGCAAATTTACGAGAAGAAAAGCGCATTTATACAGCCAATTTAATCGGAGCAATTCTTTGTGGAGTAGATTTACAAGGAGCAGATTTAAAGGGTGCAGATTTATCGAAAGTCGATATGAGTGGTGCCAATTTACGGGAGGTTAATTTTCGTGGAGCAGACTTACGTGGTGCTAATTTAAGCGGTGCAGATTTGAGTGGTGCCTATTTGACAGAAGCCAATTTAAAAGGGGCAAATTTGGCAGAATCTATCCTCAAAAATGCCAAAATGGAGCGGGTTATTTTAAGCGGAGCAAATTTAACAAAAGTGAATTTACAAGGTGCAGTGATGCCAGATGCCAAATTAGATAAAACAGAACTAAGTCAGTCTAATTTGAGTGAAGCTCGTTTGAATCGAGCCGATTTGAGTCGAGCTAATTTACGCAATTCTGATTTAAGCAAAGCCGATTTAATTGAAGCATATTGTGCTAGAACAAATATGACGGGAGTTAATTTAACAGATGCCAATTTATCCCGAGCAGAGTTAAGTTCGGCCATTCTAACTTGGGTAGAATGGAAGGGTGCAATTATGCCAGATGGTAGCGAGCATGATTAGGGATTTTACTAGAGATATTCTTTATGAACTCGCTTCTGTAATGTTAGTTTCTCGTTTTGCCATTTGTACGAGAATACCAATAATTTTATCAATATTGCTAATATAATATGAGTCAAGATCGATAGATACAGTCTGATCTACGAGTTTTAAAAATTTCCATTCATCTCCTGTTGTCACTGCACCATACATAACAGACAAGTGAATATTTTCCCGTTCATTAAAAAGATTAGCTGCATACATTTCAGCAATGCACTGACCCAGACCTGAAACGATATTTTCATTCTTAGCTTCCACAATCGTAATTACGGGTTTATCTAAATAAAACTGTTCTGACGATCCACTAATTATATAATCGCAAAACCCCACTAGACCTCGATCTTTATCAACATTAAAATCAATTCCCGAAAATAGACTAACTTTCTCTAAAAGTTGCTCTTTGACTTCAAGAAGAATATTAATAATTATTAACTCAGATCGCGCTTTTTCTGTATTAATCGAAAGTGCTAGAGGAACATTACGTTTTAATGTTTGGCTTAAGTAATCGCTAATTTCTAGAGGTGATATCGAGGAAAATAGCGATCTATTTTCAACAATTTGCAGGCTGAAATCAGATTTAATCTTTTTCAGTGTAAAGTCACTATAGGCCATACTTCTGAGAGTCCTAGTGATTGGAAATGTTTCCACCGGATCGGCTAATTTGATCCTATGGCAAATTCCAGCGATCGCCGGATTTAATTCTCAAAGCTAATGAGAAGGCGCGATCGCCTCAAACAACGATGAATCGCTATCCATTATGTTAAACTATACAAACAGAAAAGGCTTAACCGATAGAATCAGGCGATCGAGTTCGGGTTGATTGTGTTCGAGTAGTTCGTGTCCCCATAATTCATTGGTTTGGTCGGAACAGTCCTGCGCGAGTGCATCTCCAATCTCATAATTTTTCTTTTGGATATCTCTTTTTAAACTCTCCGGATTAGACTGTACTCCTAAAATAAACACTCGATCTTTGATATCCTCTGGAATTTGTTCTCGGACATAACTCAATCGATCTTCACGGCGATCGAAATCAATAATTAACACTTCATAACTCTATATCGCCGCGAATCAGAGTATCTACTAACATATCTTCCTTAATGGATAGATCGCTTAACAATCTAATTAAGGTCGGTTCTAAATGACTTTTGCGATCGAGAACAAAAATATTTTCATAAGGGAATTTTCGGATTGTTTCTTCATTATGGGAAGTTGCTAAAAGTTGACCGCCTTTTTTAAAGGTGCGTCGTAAAGATGTAATAAAATGGCCAACCTCCGATAAAGAAAGATAATTATCGGGTTCATCCCAAAAGCACAAAAGCGGACCATAATATTGATTTGCACTCACGACAACAGCACAAAGAAAGAAGCATTTTTCTCCATCTGATAACTCGTCGAAAGAAAGACTAAAATTTGCATCCTTTTTCTCAAACCCAACGATCATACTTTTGGAATCTTTACCAATCAGTTCATTTTTGATATCGCTGATATCTGGCATAACTTTTTGGAGATACTCATCAATCTGTTTGTAAGCAGCAGGATATTGACCGAGTAACCCAGAAAACCATGCGCCAAAGTTTAAACTATTTCGTGTTGGTTGTAATGTTTCGCCATTGGAATTACCCGTCATTAAACTGGGAATAGGAGTTAAAATGATCATGCGCGCCAGCCAAGTTCTGAAAATAGAAAGAGGATCGGCTTCAGATTGTTTCTGAATATGAATAATTGGGATTGCAACAAAATGCCAGTCTACAATAAATCTCGCTTCTTTCGGGCTATAAAGTGTTATCTGACCTTGTTCTCGAGAGTAAATGGTTTCGCCTTCAACTAATAGTTTTTCTTGGGAAATACGAAGCTCTTTAAAGGTTTCTGGCAATTCCAAGACAAGACTATATTTATAGAGCTTGTTGTTTAGCAATACCTCAATTTCAAAACGCATAGGAAGATGAGAACGTCCGTAGGCAAAATCTTTCGGACGAACGAGATCGTCAACTCTATGTATACCTCGACCAATGGATTGAAATATTTCTAATACTACGCCAATTGTTGATTTTCCCGAACCGTTTTTTCCAATCAACAAGGAACAAGGTATCTCTTTGAGAGTGAATTCAAAATTTTCTAAGCATCTAAAATTGTGTATGTATAGTCTTTGGAGCATGAGAAAGCAGCGTTTAAAAATGAGATAAGATTCAATTGTACAACTTGTTATTAATCCTCGCTTAATGCAATTTTATTGTACTGTCGTTTTGCTAGATTTTGCCTTGCGATCGCCGTCTCGATAATGTCGCCCCCTTCCTTGGGATGTCTGAGAAGCCAGCCCTTGATACTTGCCTCAACCCAGACGATCGGCTTTGAAGCGTCGGAAAACCCTCGCGGTATTGCATTGGGGAAAAAAAAGGACAGCGCGACAAACGCTGTCCGAACAACCAACTTAAATCTACCTTAACTCAGATTCGATAGGAGGCGATCGCAAAATTGCTACGGGTTCCCCCTCGATAATCGGCGCAGGCTGCACCAAAGCTGGCACAAACCCCCGCAAATAGCCCGTGAGTTGGGTGGTTGTGGCATCATAAATCTGCGTTGCGATTTTAGGATATAAGCCAATACCGATGATGGGAATTAACAGGGAAGCAATGATAAATATCTCTCGCGGTTCCGCATCGATAAGTGCCTCATGTTCCACCAACGCCTTATTTTCTTTGCCGTAGAAAATTTCCCGCAACATGGAGAGGAGGTAGATGGGGGTGAGAATGACCCCAACGGCGGCTAGAAGCACCACAATGACGCGAAAAGTGGGGCTGTAGGCATCACTGGTGGCAAAGCCGACAAAGATCATTAATTCCGCCACAAAACCGCTCATTCCGGGCAGGGCTAAGGAGGCAAAGGAACAAGTCGTCCACATGGCAAAAACTTTCTTCATTTTGCGGCCAACTCCCCCCATTTCATCCAGCATCAGGGTATGGGTGCGATCGTAGGTACAGCCCACCATAAAGAAGAGACTCGCCCCGATCAAGCCGTGGGAAATCATTTGCAAGACGGCACCACTTAATCCCAAAGGGGTAAAAGAAGCAATCCCAATGAGGACGAAACCCATGTGGGAGATGGAAGAATAGGCGATTTTGCGCTTGAGGTTGCGTTGGGCAAAGGAAGTGAGTGCCGCATAAATGATATTAACAACCCCAAGAATCACTAAAATGGGGGCAAAAGAAACATGAGCCTCCGGTAACATTCCTAAGTTCATGCGAATGAGGGCATATCCTCCCATTTTCAAGAGAATCCCCGCCAGTAACATATGCGCCGGTGCCGTGGCTTCTCCGTGGGCATCCGGTAGCCATGTATGCAAAGGGAAAATCGGCAGTTTCACCCCGTAGGCGATGAGGAAACCGCCATAGAGTAAGAGTTGTAGGGTGTGAGGGAAATGTTTGGCGGCGATCGCGCTCATATCAAAGGTGACGGTATCCCCATAAAAGGCCATGGTCAAGGCCGCCACTAAGATAAACAGAGATCCGCCTGCGGTGTAAAGAATGAATTTCGTCGCCGCATAAAGACGCTTTTTCCCCCCCCATATCGACAAAATGAGGTAAACCGGAACTAATTCTAACTCCCAAACCAAGAAGAAAAAGAGCATATCTTGGACGGCGAAAACGGCAATTTGTCCGCCGTACATTGCCAACATCAAGAAGTAGAAAAACTTGGGTTTCAGCGTTACCGGCCAGGCTGCGAGAATCGCCAAAGTGGTAATAAAACCCGTGAGAATAACCAAGGGCATAGATAAACCATCCACTCCCACAGACCACTTCAGATCGAGTTGCGCCACCCATGTATATTGCTCTACCAATTGTAAGTCGGGATTGGCGAGATCGTAGCTGGTATAAAAGGCAGCAATGATGAGGGCAAAATCAATTAAGCCGACAATGAGAGCATACCATCGCACGGTTTTGCCATCCTTATCTGGAATTAAAGGAATGAACAATCCTGCGATAATGGGAAATAAAATAACGGTTGTTAGCCAGGGAAAATGTTCCATTTTAACTGGGTAATGGGTAATGGGTAATGGGTAATAGGAAACTGGCAATTTGTAGATTGCTGGGAGGAATCAACAAATCGCCAATAACTATTACTTACGCAATGCTAGAGACGACAACAAATCCCAAGACAGCAGCGAAAATAATCAGAGCGTAAAATTGAACGCGACCGCTTTCAAGATATTTCAATCCTTGTCCGGTGACAACGGTAACTAGCCCGGTGAAATTGACGGCACCATCGACAATGCGGAAGTCGATTTCCAACATTTGCCGCGCCAAGCGACGAGAGTTGATGACAAATACTTTGTCGTAAATGTCATCGAAATACCATTTATTGAAGGAGAGATTGTAGAGGGGTTTGATGGAATTGGCGATCGCGCCTGGGTCGATTTTCTTTTGCCAGTACATCAGAGAGGCGATCGTAATACCAATCAGGCCAATTCCCACGGAAGATCCCCCCATAATCAGGAATTCAGTCCAATTAAACTCGACTACTTCGTGCAGCACTTCTCCTGGTGCGTGGACTAACCATTCAAAATCATTATGCCAAGGACGACCTAACCAACCAATAAGGAAGGAAGGAATAGCCAGCATCACCAAAGGGAAAGTCATGGTCCAAGGGGACTCATGGGGTTCACTAGCGTGGTGATGGTCGTCATGTCCTAATTCGTGAGGGTCCATCGCACCGGGTCCAAAGGCGGGTTGTAGTTCCCCCATTTCGGCGGCTTTCAACTGTTGGCGAATGCTTTCATCATTACCCCGAAATTTCCCTTCAAAGGTCATAAAATACATTCGGAACATATAAAAGGCGGTAATTCCCGCCGTCAGCCAACCCACAACCCAAAGGGCGGGATTTGCTTGGAAAGCTAAACCGAGAATTTCATCTTTCGACCAAAATCCTGCAAAGGGAGGAATCCCACAAATTGCCAGATTTCCCACCAAAAAAGTAGCTGAGGTGATGGGCATATATTTCCGTAACCCACCCATCAAGCGCATATCCTGCGCCAAAATCGGATCGTGACCCACAACTGCTTCCATGCCGTGAATGACGGAACCAGAGCAAAGGAACAACATGGCTTTAAAGTAAGCATGGGTCATCAGGTGGAAGAGTCCGGCACTATAGGCACCGCTTCCCATCGCCATCACCATATAGCCCAATTGAGAGACTGTAGAGTAGGCCAGCCCCTTTTTGATGTCATTTTGGGTAAGGGCAATGGATGCCCCTAAAAATGCCGTTGTTGCCCCTGTCCAAGCAATGACCGTCATGGCGATCGGGATTTGCTCGAAAACGGGATACATTCGGGCGATCAGGAATACTCCCGCCGCCACCATTGTTGCCGCGTGAATCAGGGCAGAAATGGGGGTAGGACCTTCCATTGCGTCCGGTAGCCAAACATGAAGGGGAAATTGGGCGGATTTGGCCACGGGTCCAAGAAAGACCAAAACGGCGAAAAGGGCGGCCATTCCCCCCGCTAATGCCCCAGAGGAGACGAGTTCGTGCAAACGCTCTCCAATGACTTCAAATTCAAAACTTCCCGTCGCCCAGTAGAGTCCCAGCATTCCCAAGAGAAGCCCGAAATCCCCGACGCGGTTGGTAACGAAGGCTTTTTGACAGGCATCGGCAGCCGCCTTGCGATCGTACCAAAAACCGATGAGGAGGTAGGAACACATCCCCACCAATTCCCAGAAAATGTAAACTTGGACGAGGTTGGGACTAATCACCAAGCCCAGCATAGAAGCGCTAAAGATACTCAAATAGGCGTAAAAGCGTACATAACCGTCATCGTGTGCCATATAGCCGTCGGTATAGACCATGACGAGAAAGGCGACGGTAGTGACGATAACGAGCATTACAGCAGTCAATGGGTCGATGATATAGCCCATCGAGAGGTGAAAATCCCCGGCTGCTGCCCATTCAAAGGTTCGTGTATAAGTTTCGTGTCCTTGAGTTTGACTCCAGAGGAGGGCAAAGGAATAAGCCATCGCCACCCCGAGGAGGGTGATGATCACGACGGCGTTAATTTGTCTGAGTTGATTGGTCGCTTTGTTGAAGGATATCAGCCCGAGACCTACCAGTGCTGCACCGAGCAAGGGCAGGAGGGCGATCGTCCAAGCGTAGTTGTAAAGGAAGGGTTCCATTGCAAAGTGCTTAATTGTCGTTTTGTCGTCTTGCTTATGAAGATACCGTTAACAATTCTTGCACAACCTGTTCTTTAAGATGTATTTATGCTTATGTTTTGGGTTGGAGGGTTGGGATTTTGCGATCGCCCCTCTAAAAATCGCTAAAATCAAGAGCAAATCGCATAAATATTTCCCCTATGTAGGGTTTGCTGATAAAAAGTAAAAAGGTTGCTATATAAGGGCTAGAGAAGAAAAAAGATGGAATAAAACGAGAGAAAAGGGGGGGAAATGGGGAAAAACCTCGCATTTTTACGAACAGATGTACAGAAAAAGAGAGCAAACAGATAACCGAGGAGAAACAACAGTGCGATCGCTTTTTCTCCTGTTGATAATGCTCCTCATTCAGTTAGTTTGTATGGCGTTTCAAGCGCCTTATTTTTTCATTTGCAATATTGGCGATCTTCTGGTACTATTTGCATGGTTTGTCTGCAAGATGTGTCCGTATGCAGGATGCGATCGCGTTTGTTCTCCTTTGTTTCCTGATCTGGAGATGAGTTGCGATCGCTTGTTTGCGTTGGGAGAGCGATCGTGAAAATAGTTAAGCAACTCAAAATAATTCTCATAATGAAGCTCAGAGAAATTATTATTAAAAACTTTCGTAATTTAGTCGATGTCACAATTCCTATCGACGACATGACCGTATTAGTTGGGGAAAACAATACTGGAAAAACAGCATTACTCGATGCTTTAAAAATAGCATTGCCTCGCCGCACTTTTACAGGTCGTGCAACCCCTTTTAGCGAATATGACTATTATATGACTAAGATGGGTGATTCACCAGAAACCAGTGAAGGTATTCTGATAGAATTATGGTTTCGGGAGGATGAACCCAATGAATGGTCAGAGGAGTTATATCAAGCCCTAACTGAAATTGTCCAACCCGATCCAACTTCCGGTATTAGATGTATTGGTTTACGTCTATCTAGTAAATATGATGAGCAGACTAAAGAAATTATTGCAAAATGGGAATTTATAAGGATTGACAAACAGCCATTAGTTTTAAACCATGCTTATCAATTGAGTCAATTTTTGCTATATATTAGATTATTTTACTTATCCGCACTACGAGACTCTAAAGATGAATTTTCATCTCGTTCACCTTTTTGGGGTAATATATTGAAAGAATTAAAGATTAGTGAAGAAAATCAAAACAAATTTAGAGAAGAATTAATTCATCTCAATCAATCTCTTTTACAATCCGATCCACGACTGGAAAAGATTATTAATTCATTAGACAATGCTCGGGAAGTATTAGAGTTGGAAACAGGGAGTTGTACTTCAATTCAGGCACTTCCTCTCCAACCCTTCGAGTTGATGTCAAAATCCGAAGTTGTTATTAGAGGCCGTGGAAACGAAATTGATTTTCCTTTAGAACGTCACGGACAAGGAACGCAAAATTTAGCAGTAATCTTTCTGTTTAAGGCTTATATTGATGTTCTCTTAGAACCCACGTTTGAGCGAGAAACAGAAGCAATATTAACCTTAGAAGAACCCGAAGCACATTTACATCCTCAAGCAACGCGATCTCTTGCAGCAACTTTAGAAAAAATTGACAGTCAAAAGATTATTTCGACTCACTCTCCCTACTTTATTCAAAATATTCCTTTTAAAAACATTCGTTTATTTCGCCGTAGCGGTTCATCTTCCAAAATTCTTTACATCAAACAAAAATTTACTTGTACTCTTCCAAATATTCCTAAGTTGTTAACTTTCACTGCAACATATTCAAACAAATTTGAATATTCTGAAACTTCTGAAATTTTAACATTGAAAGGAAAAATGGAAGATGGAGAATATAAAAAATTATTGAAAATATATCCAAACAATCAAGAAGTTCATACTATTCTCAAACAATTAAAACAAGAATCTCAAATTTATCTTGATGATACAACTTTAGACGATTTAGAAATCTATGCTAAACGAATTCGTGGAGAAGTTTTATTTGCTCGTGCATGGTTATTATGCGAAGGACAATGTGAATATATGTTGCTACAATATTTTGCAGAGCTTTTAGAAACTCCTTTAGATCGTGCAGGAATAACAGTTATCGACTTTAAAAATAATGGCTCTGCTGGTGCTTTCGTTGGACTTGCAAGAGTTTTTGAAATTCCTTGGCTTTTAATTGCAGATTGCGATCGTGAAGGAGACAAAATCAAAAAGGAGATCGAGAAGTTAGGAGTTCCAGAAGATGAACGTAACCAATGGATTAGGTTACTTCCAGACACCGGAATGGTTTTAGAAGATTTTTTAATTCAGCAGGGTTTTACACCAGAATATCTAAAAATCATTGAGGAGCAAAATATTAGTTTAGATAAAAACTCTGGAGAGGTAGGATTCAAGGAAGAGCTTGCAGAACAAATTAAGAAAAACAAAACAAAAAACACAATTGGATTAATTAAAAAACTGCGCGAATCAAATGCAGGTTCAGATCGCGTTCCAGAGTTTTTTGCCAAAGCAATTCAGGATATTATTGAGGAGGTTAAATAAAATGGGTAGTGAAGTATTTACTGAAGCATGGAATATTCTCAATCCCATGCAAAAACAAGCATCTGAATGGGATCGAGGCTCCCTACTGGTTTTAGCAGGTCCCGGCTCTGGAAAAACTAGCGTTTTAACTTGTCGTATTGCGCGTATTCTCAATGAGACTCCTAACAAGAATTTTCGCATTTTAGGATTGACTTTTACTAATAAAGCAGCCGATGAAATGCGAACTCGCGTCAATGAATTAGTACCCGGACAAGAAAAACGTTTGTTTTTAGGAACTTTTCACTCGTTTTGTGCGAGTATTTTACGACAACATGGGAATCATATAAAAATCAATTCTAATTTTCGCATTTATTCCGAACAAAAGGATTTAATCGCAATTTTAGGTGATGCGGTAGAAAAAGCTAAGGAAAAATCAGATTTAGTGATCGATCTTGATAAAAAGGCATTACCTACCATTCAAGGTTTACAAAGTCATTTAGTATTTGCGGAAGACTCCCAAGGAATTCAAGACTACATTAAAAAGAATCGAGCTTTGGAATCATTAGGAAAACGATTAACGGTTATTTATCCAGCCTATGAAGTAGAATTGAAGAAAAGAAATGCTTTGGATTTTAATTCTTTGATTTTGAAAGCCTATGAATTGCTAAAAAAATTTCCCATTTTAGCACAAAACTATCGAATTGTTTATCCTTATATTTGTATAGATGAATTTCAAGATACAAACAATAGTCAATACGATTTCATTCGTCTTCTAGTGGGAGCAACAAATCCTAACTTGTTTGTTGTTGCTGATGATGACCAAATTATTTATCAATGGAATGGTGCGAGTCATCAACGTATTTCACAGTTAAAAGAAGATTATAAACCAGAAGTAATTCAGCTACCAATCAACTATCGATGTCCAGCAAAAATTGTCAGGTTAGCTAATAATCTTATTCAATATAACTTTTCAAGAGATCCTGAAAAACAACCTTTAGAAGCATTTAAAAGTGATGTAAATAATGAAGCAGTTAGACTTAAAGAATTCTCTTCTTTTGATTTTGAGGTAGATTGGGTTGCAGAAGATATTAAAAAGAATTACTCATCTGAATATGGGTCTGTTACGATTTTGGCTCGCAATAGAAGACTATTAGAAAAGATGAGAGAAGCTCTCAATCGCCAACACATTTCTGCAATCATTTATCAAAGAAAGAATGAGTTTGAAAGTCCTCCTTTTATTTGGCTTCATTCTCTTCTTCATCTTTCTAACGATCGCCAAGATCGAGATAGTTTAGAAGCTGTCTGTGCTGCTTTTGAAAAACTGACAAATATTGCGATTGATCCAGACATAGTGATGAGATTTGCTAATTCTTCAAATCATGATTATTTGCGACATTGGTTAGCACTCACCAAAGAAAATAACCCTAATTCTATGGCTCGAACAATAATCGATTATACAGAAAAATCTTTGGGAGAAGGAATGAAATATCAAGAGTTTAGTCAATTTGCCTTAGATTGGTTTGAAAATTTAACAAGTAATAATGAAGAGTTTTTTACGAGATATGATGAAGAAAAAAAGGTATGGTCAGACTTGGTTCGAGAAATTCGTAATACTTTGAGCACTAATATTACATTAGAGGCATTTTTGCAGGAATTACAAATGCGTTCTTTAGAATCTAAGCCCGATCCTAATACTGTAAATCTAAGAACGGTTCATGGCTCAAAAGGGAAAGAATTTGACCATGTTTATTTGATTGGAGTTGTAGATGATGAATTCCCTTCATATTATAGTAAAAATAAAGGAGAAAAGAGTTTAGAGATGGAAGAAGAACGACGCAATTTTTATGTTGCTATTACGCGCACAAAAAAAACTTTAACACTTAGTTATTCAAAACAATATAAAAACTTTACAAAACAACCATCGAGATTTCTTAGTGAAATGGGTCTACTCTGATTTTTTGAAATTGTTTGTTAGTTTATTCAATACTTGTTATTCTGGTGATATAGAGAGTATAAGAATTTTATTCAAGTTCTATGAGTAAGAAATTTACCCGAGAACAACTCGACCAACTGCTTAGAGAAATTCAACAATTAAGCGATCGCGCAGCAGATGAACTCGATCGCGAGGAAGTTGAAGCAATTTTACGAGAGTTGAATCTTCCTTCAGAGTTACTAGATGAAGCGATGCGACAAGTTTCGCGACGCAAAGCTCTCAAGGATCGTAAAATTCGCTATCGTCGCATTGGGTTTAGTATAATGGGGGTGTTGTTGATTGCGATCGCCTTTTTGACCTGGTGCGATGTAATCTAACTTAGCATAGCATTTTATCTCTTTAGCGATCGCATAACTTTCCTCGTCTGCTTCTCTAATCTGTTCCTAATCAATTTTCGTAACCCAAAGATTTTCTTGTTGGGAATACTGAGCCTGAAATTCACATTTTGCTATTGCTGCTTAAAAAATGCCTCAAGTTTAGGAGTACAATGATTTCGATAATATTGAGTTTCACTAGGTGGAGCGATCGCTATGATTCGGTGAAGACTCCAAACGAGAAGACCGTATCGATATGGAAATTGTTGTCGATGCCTATGACGAAGTTGAGCGGGCAATGGGTTGGTACTATTACCTTGATGATAATCTGCAATTTCCTTTTACTGCCTATTGGCGAAACAAGAAAGTAGAAGTTATCGGGATGGCATCAGAAGGAGAATGCGAGGCAGATATGCGGGTCGAAATTTGCGCTCTCGTGGGAGGTGAAGAGGAAGTGATTTCGATACAATTGCAAGATGTTCAGCGAAACTTCTACTCTTTGACCAAAATTTATCGTTAAAATCAAGAGTAAATTGTCGAAAAATCTTGCTATGTATGCTGTTATCTCTCCCCAAAAAACACAAATACCTCCCGGTACTGTCGTCCGAATTCCCGGAACGTGGCAGGATTATAAACTACTTTGCGAGAGTCGAGGAGATGGTTCGATTCCTCGCATTAAGTATCGTTTGGGAGAAATTTTGCTCATGAGTCCCATGCCAAAACACGGACGAGAAGCCCATTTACTGGCAAGGATCGTGGAAACCTTACTCGACAGCGAAAATCGCGATCATGAAGCCTTTACGCCCATTACCATCGAATTACCAGAGGAGGGGGGAATAGAACCGGATTATTGCTTTTATATCGACAATTGGCGATCGGCGTTGGGTAAAGATCGCATTGACTGGCAAACCGATCCACCTCCCGATCTGGCAATTGAAATTGATGTTACCAGTTATACTTCTCCTGAAGATTATCTTCCTTATCGCATTCCCGAACTTTGGTTATTAAAACGGGGCAATCTGCAAATTTATAGTTTAGAAAATGATGCCTATATTTTACGATCGCAGAGTCGTTGTTTTCCCGGTCTTGATGTCATTGCGATCGTGACTTCTACGTTTCAAGCTGCTGGCGATCGCGGCACAGGAAGGGCGATTCGAGAATTGCGATCGCGGTTGTGATGCAAGGGAGCGTATTATCGGGGCGATCGCGATAAAATAGGAAAAAAGCAAAAAGTGCAGGTCAATGGATTACAAAAGTCTCATCACAATAGAACCGGGTAAACGAGGTGGTAAACCTTGCATTCGGGGAATGCGAATTACGGTTTATGAAATTCTCGAATATTTGGCATCGGGTATGACTCAAGCAGAAATTCTTGAAGATTTTCCCTATCTCACTCAAACCGATCTTCTTGCTTGCTTCTGGTTTGCGGCGCAACGCGAACGCATTACCGTTACAATTCAATCGTGAAACCTCTACTCTTTGACCAAAATTTATCCCCGCGTTTGGTCAATCGATTGGCCGATCTTTATCCAGGATCGATTCATATTGATTCTCTAGGTTTGGGAATAGCAGGAGATCGCGAGATTTGGGAATATGCAAAAATTCATAGTTTTACAATTGTTACCAAAGATTCCGATTTTAGTGAATTAGTTCTTTTTTTGGGGATACCACCCAAAGTGATTTGGATTCGTCGCGGCAATTGTTCGACTAATGCCATTGAGACTCTTTTAAAAGACAATCATACTGCGATCGCTGCTTTCTGCAATGACCCAGAATCCGGTGTATTAACTTTGTTTTAAGGTTAAGGTGTTTATGAGAGAATTTGCCCAATATCAAGCAAAAATTAAGCGTCCTTTTGGTTCTGGAATGGGCTTACCTATTTCTTTTGCTGTTTCGATCCATTCTTGAATAATAATCTCAGCATTTTGTACGGCTTCTTGATAAGTTTCTCCATCTGCCATACATCCGGGTAATTCTGGCACTTCCACAAGAAATGCCTCATCTTCTTCACTCCAATAAATAATCATTTCATAGCGAATCGGCATCTTGTCCTCCTAGTTTATATTTGAGAATTACATTGCGAACTTGTTTGACTTGGTAGGCTTTAGCTTTCCCTTTTTTAGCTTGAAGATTCAGGATTTCTTCGATTCCTTCTTGGCTAAAAATGTGATGACTTCCTCGAATTCTTTCGTTAAAGCCTAAGTTTTTTAAAAGTTGACATAATGGCTCAAATGGAATATTTGCATCGGAATTTCCCAATAATATTTTAACCAATAACTTATCACTTTTACTCATTGTTTTGACACCATCTAATCTCAGGCTTTTTAAATTCTTCTTGACATACTTTTCCAATTATATGGACAATATCATAAACAAGTTCAAAAGTATCGAGAAAATATTCTTCATTAAAGGTAACATAGGAAAAATCAATTGCCTTAAATCTTTTAGCTAGTGATTTCTCTTCACAAAATTTATTCAATTTTTTCACATCTTCATTATAATTATGCGATCCTAATAGATTTTTATAGTCATTTACTCTCCATCCACGGTGCATAGCTGCATGACGGCGAAAACGTCGCTCTTGATATTCTACCCACTTTTCTAAAAAGTCAGAATGGTCTTGAGCATAGTTTTCAAAATTTAGATATTTTGTTAATTTATTAAATGTATTTTTATAATCGTCTAGAATCTTATTCTTGATTTTTGTCTCTATTATTGTATCAATATTTTCTAAAGAGTAAATGCCTAGGTAGTTCTTGATATCTTTAAAATCTCTTTTCTTACCTTGATCGTCTTTACACAATTCCATCTTATCCAGTCTTTCAGGATATGCTTTCAGGATTATTTCAACAATCCAAAAAATAAACTCTTCAACTTGAGCTATAATATTAACGAATAATTGGTGATAAATAAATTGGACAATGATAGCGTTTTCTTCGTGTTTAAAGTTCTTTGTACTGTCATCTGAGTCATCATCTGAGTCATCAATATATTTCAAGCACTCCCAATAAAGTGCATCAGGATAAAAGTCTTGTTTTTGTTCCAAATACTTTCGCGTATCTCGCAATGGCGAGTCATCTAAGAGATTGTTTTCACGTTTGAACAGGGCTTGATTTATATTTCCTTCTGTATCATATTTTTGGTTATATTTTCTTTGCTCCTCACATATTTTCTGCTTTGTTTCATCATCAGGATTATCATAATGAATTAATTGCATTATTGGCTCTGTATTATTTTCATCTTGGCTTTTAATCTGCTCTACAATAATTCGATAAGAGTACAAAATCAACTCTAAACTATCTAATGTAGACGATACTATACGACTGATATTATATAGTATATTTTGTTGCCTCGTGTCAATTCTATCTAAAGAACTTTCTTTGTCTATTTCTCTAATCTGTTCCCAATCAATTTTTGCAACCCAGAGACTTTCTTGTTCGGAATATTGAACAATAGCATCTACCTCTAGTTCTTCACTATATAAAGTCAATTGTATGTTTTTCTTCAGTTCAATATTTTGTCCGTTTAAATCTTCTCTCGTTCCCTCACAATTTAAACGAAGACGACCGCATTCATCTGCATTGTGAAAGTCAGCAAAAACTCTAGGGTTATTCATTGATCTAATCTAAATTTTGGATTGGTTATGGTTGGTCTGAGTAAAGAGCTAATTTGTTCCGGTGTCAAACCCGTTAAAGTTGCATGATTAGAACTTCCGGAAGTCCGGATAACATCTCCACCCAAGAAACGAACGTCACTTACAGTCGTCACCCCAATTTGTTTATGAGGAATGACTCGAGCTAGTTCGTCTATAGATAGTCCTGATTCACATTGTACAGAAATTCCAGTAACTCCGCTAGGATGAGTTCCTATGCCACGTTGAACGTCTTCCGGTCGATTTCGGCCACCCCGAACAACAAATGCCTCGTTTGGGATTTGTTCCACAAGTTTCAACGATATTCCAAAACTATGCACTACACCTTATCACAAATCCTTCGTTTAGCTGGAAATTAGAGGAGCGCGATCGCGGTATAATTCATTGTATCTATAGTTTACTCAAAAACAATCTATGCAAGCCTTAAAACTCAAAGGAAAAATTGATGAGTCCGGTCATTTGATTATTGCCGAACCCATTCATTTAACTCCCGGTGAAGTTGAAATCATTATTTTGCAATCTACAACACAAGAAATAACAAATCCCCTAACTCCTAAAGCTGAGGAAATATCATCTAAAATATCTTTGGGTTCTCTAGGCAAACAAATTGAAGAGATGTCCCGCGATCCACAAATTCAACAGGAAATCAAGGCGATCGGGCAAGAATTTGCAATTACTGAGATGGATGAATTAAGAGACAAATGAATATTCAAAAAAACGTTTAAGCTGAGAACAATAGGGGAAAGCACTCCTCAATATATTTTTCCGATCTACAATAAGCGTGTATGAAAAAATGAAAAGACCTTATCTTAAATTAATACAAAAATCCCAAGGACAAGAAGAAGCATTAATTTTTTTGAATGGATACCAAATGAAATATGCAAAAAATCGAGAAATGTGGAGTTACTATTTACGTCAGGCTAATTGGCAAGGTTCAATTTATCAATTATGGTGGGATGGAGGAAGTGAATATGGTCGAAAATATGCCATGTCTCCTTTAGGAAATATTCCTATACTGAATGAACTCGTTCATTCCTATCCTCATTGGCGAATGATTTTAAAAAGAGCCAAAATAAGCGGGTTAAAATATTTACCTTCACTGTTGTCGAATATGTCAGAAAACAAAATTTCACTAATTGGATATTCTTTAGGTTGTCGTGTAATTCATTATGGAATGCAACAATTTCAACCGAGATTAAGTACAAAATCAATCAATAATATTTTTTTATTAGCTGGAGCAATTCGTACTATAAGATGGGAAAATATAGCCAATAAAATGACAGGAAAAATCTATAACTTTCATAATGATGATGACTCGGTTTTAAATGATTTATTTAGTCATTTTGGAATTTATAAATATAAACCTTGTGGAATACATCCCATTTTGTCAGAACATGAAAGCATAATAAATATCGACATTACTAAATTAATACGTTCAAATTCTCATGATTTGGAACAATATCTAAGAATACTCCCTAAATTTTACAATTGGCAATAAAAACAGCGATCAATGATAAATCCGAGTTGCAATCATAGGCTGCAAAATATACTGCGATCGCAATTTTTATCTCTTAGCGATCGCATAACTTTCTTAGCCTACTTCTCTAATCTGTTCCCAATCAATTTTCGCAACCCAAAGATTTCCTTGTTTGGATTATTGAACTATTGTTAAACCTGTCAGAGTTGCATGATTAGAACTTCTTTTGTCCTGTACTTGCTTGCTTCAAAATTGCTGTAAAAAGCGCAGATCGCTGCTATAAAGACGGCGAATATCGTCTATTTCATGTAGTACCATTGCAAAACGTTCTACACCAAAACCCGCCGCAAATCCTGTATAAACTTCCGGATCGTAACCTACAGCTTTTAAAACATTAGGATCTACCATTCCGCAGCCTAAAACCTCCAACCATTTCCCCTTCCATTTAACATCAACCTCTGCTGAAGGTTCCGTAAAGGGAAAATAACTAGCACGGAATAACATGGGCAATTCTTCCCCAAACATTTGCCGTACAAATTCCTTAATTGTGCCTTTAAGATCAGTAAAAGTTAGCCCTTTATCAATAGCTAATACTTCCACTTGATGGAAAACCGCCGCGTGAGTTGCATCCACTGTATCTCGCCGATAAACGCGACCAGGGGCAATAATACGAATGGGAGGTTTGTGACTCTCCATATAGCGAATTTGTACAGGAGAAGTATGAGTTCGCAATAAGTTACCATCCGTGAGATAAAGGGTGTCCTGCATATCTCGAGCGGGGTGATCCGCAGGAATATTCAAAGCCTCAAAATTGTAGTATTCCGTCTCCATTTCTGGACCTTCCGCGATGGTGTAACCCAACCCCGCAAAAATATCGATGAAGCGGTCAAATGTGCTGTTGAGAGGGTGAATGCGACCGAGGGGACGACCGACCCCAGGCATGGTAACATCTAAATGTTCTGCCTCGAGTTGTGCTTGAATTTTGACCGTTTCTAAGGTTTTGTTTGCGGTTTCTAGAGTATTTTGAATTGCTTCCTTGACTTCATTGGCGATCGCGCCAATTTTGGGACGGTCTTCAGCGCTGAGTTTACCCATCCCTCGCAAGACTTGGGAGAGTTGACCTTTTTTCCCCAAATACTTCACTCTCAGGGGTTCTAGGGCATCCAAGGCATCTGTGGAGGCGATCGCCGTTGTGGCCTCGTTTTTTAGGGCTGTTAGTTGAGTTTCGATCTCGTTTGGGGAAGTCATGAGCTTAGGATTTAGGTTAATTTTCCATAAGGTATAGTTTACCGAAATGTTGCCAACAGCAGAAAATATTGAAATGATGAAAAATATTAATCTTTTATCAGAAAGGGGAATTTATCCTTGTCCTGTTTGTCGCTGCGGTCAAGTTACTGCAATGACTTTAATGGAGGCTATGAATTGCGATACTTGCTTTCATATTTTTGCACCGGATTGGGAACAACAACGACTTAAATTAGCGGATAGTGAGGTTGCTTTAACTTGGCATTGGACGGGAAAGCGCTGGAAAGATTCTAGTCGCGCTGGTTTTGAATCTCATTGGGGCTATTGGTTAGGAGGATTATTATTTGTCAGTTTACCTACTATTTTGGTGGGATTTTCTGCTTATCTTTTTCCTCCTTTACCGGGAAGTCGCGGTGCTTGGTTTCCTTTGGTTTGGATGGGGATTGTTTTTGTCACTCATTTAATCTGTTTGCTATGGCTGGTGATTGAATATTATCAGTTTCCTTTTTTCTTATATTTCCAAACTTGGGGACAACGGTGGCGCGATCGCAGAGGTTCTTAGAGTTAATTGCAAGGTGGTTTTTTAGCGATTCAGGGCTTCGGAAAGATAGTCCGCAGAGGCTTCTACAAGGGCGATCGCGTTCTCGTAAAGCATTCTCGTCGGTCCGATCAGTCCGACACTACCAATGGGAATATCACCTTGATGATAGCGGGCAGAAATTAGGGTACAAAGATTGAGAGATTCGAGGGTATTTTCTGAACCAATACGGACGGTAACTCTTTTGCTATTACTTTCACTTTCTGGTAATTCAAAAATGAGAGGAAAGAGTTGTTCTTGTTCTTCTTCTAAGAGATGTAATAAAGTTTGGACTTGATGAACTTGAGAAAATTCCGGTTGGCGCAAGGCTTCAGAAATACCGCGAATTAAGATTGGAGTGTAAGCAGGTTTGTGAAAATATTTGTTTAATTCTTCTAGGGAATTTTTCAAAATATCTGTATAGCATTGGAATTCTCGATCAAGTTCGACCCAATCTAAACTACTTAAATCTGAGAAAGATTTTCCCCGTAATTTGCTATTTAAAAAGTTAGAGAGAATCTGTAATTCATCAGCAATCAATTCTTCATCATATTCTTGTTCTTCGGCATTATTGGCGATCGCCAAATCCATTAAAATTGATTGAGTTTTATAGCCCTCCATGACAACCATTAACATGACTTGTTTTTCATTAACGGGAACAAGTTGTAAGTGTCGGATACAATCTCGCGGGTTTTGGGGTAGGGTAATTAAGGCGATATAACCACTTAACGTGGCTAAGATTTGGGTGGCGCGTTGGAGAAGAACTTCTAAATTATAAGTATTCCAATCTAATTGTTTTGTATATAAGTTAATAATTTGTTCGCGCCATATTTCATCGGGATCCATGAGGCGATCGACATAAATACGATAACCCGAGTCGGAAGGAATACGACCAGCAGAAGTGTGGGGTTGATACAATAATCCTTCTTTTTCTAAGTGTCCCATTGCATTGCGAATTGTAGCGGGACTGACTTGAAAATCATATTCATTGGCGAGGGTTTTTGAACCGACGGGTTCTGCTGTGGCTACATAATGGCGGATTGTAGCAGAAAGAATGGATTGATGGCGATCGCTTAAATCAAAGGAAGAAAACATTAGTAAAAAAAGTTTCTCAAAAAGGATGAATATTATTACAAGGAAAAGAAAACAATCTTGATTAATATCGAGGCAGACTGGCATCTACTAAACAAGCGTAAGCCTCAATGCCACCCGTAATGTTTTTAACATTTGTAAAGCCTTGGCTTCGTAGCCATTGACACATTTGCGCCGATCGCATTCCATGATGACAGAGAACAAGAGTTTCGGATTCGGTATTAAAACGCTGTTTAATATCCTCTGACCAATCGTTAAATTGACTCAAAGGCAAAACTTCAAATCCTGCAATATGCGCGATCGCGATCTCTTCAGGTTCTCGCACGTCAATGAGTTGCAATATCTCACTCTTTTCTACCATGCGCTGGGCGAGTTCTTCCACGGTAATTTTGCTTTGGGGATCTTCAACCATCATATTTAATAATCGGTAATAAGTATCGATAACTATTAATCGGCGATCGGGACAAGACTACCATGCTCGGCGGCTTCCCTCTCTAATGCGCTTAAAGGTTGAGTCATTAACTCAATATCAAAACAGTCTTTTGCAGCAGTTTTAAGGGTTGCGATAATTTGGCGTAGATGCCATTCTCGATCGGGGGAAAAACCGATTGGTAATTGAGCAAAAACTTGCTGATATAATCCTCTATTGGTAGAAAGGGCGATCGCCCCATGTTGTAGAATTGCGTTTCCCTGACGGTATTGAGCGCTACCAATGAACTTGTAACCGCTTTCTGTGACCAGATCCGCCGATGTTGCACTGCTGAAACAACTGGCTTGTTTGATGTATCCTCGCCCAGCTTGGCCGTAGTGTAGATTGATACCGAGGGATCGCCACCCGGAAATTAAAAACGAGCAAATTTGTTGATAGGTTTGCGATCGCGTTCCCGATAGTCCCGATACTACCACCATATAAGTTAAATCCCCTTGATGGAGAACCGCCCGACCTCCTGTAGGACGGCGCACTAATTCGATCGCCTCTCCTTGCCATTTTAACTGCTGCCAAAATTCTGGGTATTGGTGTTGATGATAGCCCAAGGAAATAGCCACAGGATTCCAAGTATAAAATCGTAGCGTCGGAGGAGCATTTCCCGTAATATGCTGCTGAAATAACCAGCGATCGATCGCCATTTGGGTCGCCCCAGAAGCCTCAATAAGGGGTATAAAACGCCATTGATGGGGTAGAGTGAGATTACTGCCCGAATTCGGCTTGGAGGGCATCGTCATTGTCGTCAGCAATGGTTGCAGCAAGGGTAATGGTGCGGGAAATTTCCGTCGCAGAGAGGTCAGCGATGGCGCGTTGAGAAGAGACAACAATGCTATCGCCAAAAATCCCGAAACAAGTCTCAAAGGTTCCCGACCAATTCATCCCCATTAATTTTTTCATTAACTCAAGTTCGTTTTTAGCGGGAAGTTGCAATACTGGCGACCAAACCGTGAGGAGATCCTCCTCAGTTTCTCCCGTTAGCTGAACAAACACCTCAACACTACCGTACTGAAATTTCCAGAGGTGTCCGTCTTGAGCATGGTTGACCATCGCACTATCGCCCTGTGCCAAGCTGGAAATAACCGTTTCTATCAAATCTTTGTAACTGGTCGCCTCTGAGTCGAGTTCGCCATCATCAGTAACCAGAGCTTCTAAATTTTGCATTGTCATAGTTTAATTATTCAGTTATCAGTTATCAGTTACCGATTTTACCAATTATCAGCCATCAACTATCAACAAAGCCCAGATCCGTTCCCTTTCCAGCATGGACTAAAGCCAGTTTCTCATAGCGTTGGGCGTGTTCGATCAGTTCTGCTGCTTGTTGGTCGGAAACATCCCGCAGTTTTTTGCCTGGAACCCCAATGACCAGCGATCGCGGGGGAACATCTTTGGTGACAACAGAGCCTGCTCCTATAATACTCCCCGTCCCGACCCGCACGCCATCTAAAACGATCGCCCCAATACCGATCAAACAGCCTGTTTCGATCGCCGCAGAATGAATTACAGCGCGATGTCCGATGGTGACATAATCTTCTAAAATCGTCGGTTTACCTGGATCGCCGTGTAAAATCGCCCCATCTTGAACATTAGTATAAGCACCAATTTCAATCCGTTCTACATCCCCTCGCACCACGGCGTTATACCAAATACTTGTTCCCTCTGTTAAGAAAACGCGACCCATAACCGTTGCATTGGGGGCAATAAAAGCAGCTAAAGTGGTATCCGGTGATGGCCAATAGGAAACATTATCATTCATCGTTTTTCAGTTTGGAAATGGCGATCGCAAATTTTTATGGGATGGGGGAAGCACGGCTATAATGAAACCAAACTATCCCGTTTGGGAATTATTTAAGATCAGGCTGGAGATAAGGCTTGCCTGCTCAAACGGACAATCGAGATTATTCTATGATCAATCCTGCTTTACACTATCCCATTTTTGGTGCGGAGATTAAATGTCCCCACTGTCGTCAAACTATTCCCGCGCTGACTCTGACGGATACTTATCTTTGTCCTCGTCATGGTGCTTTTGAGTCAGACCCTCAAACTGGTGAACTGGTTCATTTACAGTCGGGACGACATTGGCGACAATGGCAAGAGGAATGGTATCGCCAGCACACTCATCCCGACGGCATTCGTTTTGAAATTCACGAAGCCCTCGATCGCCTCTACACTCAAGGTTACAAAGCGACTAAAGTTATTATTGCCCATCGTTACCAAGAATTGGTGAGTGCTTATCTCGAAAGCAGTACTCCTCGGCACAATAATGCTACGGAAACAAAAGTTCCACGCTTATATGGTTTACCTGTTTCTTTTAGCCCCGAATCTTACGACGATCCCCGTTGGGATATTATTAATTTCTCCTTAGAAAAAGAACCTGGAATGCCGACTCGCTATCCTTATTTTCGGTTATTTGAATAATTTTTGCAGAGTTTTTTCGTAATTAATCATTAATAATGCACCATGTTTCGATTCGCACGGCTAATATTCATGTTGCGATCGCCTTTTATGAACAGTTGGGTTTTACGGTGACAGAGAGATTTACAACTGGTTACACTCTAGCTTGTTGGCTGGAAGGATTGGGGGGACGCATCGAATTGATTCAAATTCCCGAACCCAAACCTGCAGCCGATGCTTTTGGGGATGAACATTATGTGGGTTATTATCATTTGTCTTTTGATTTGACGGAACTCACTCCCGATTTACCGACCTGGTTAAAACGGTTTCAAGAAAGGCTGAGAGAGGCTGGAGAGGAGCCGGTTGAGGTATTATTAGAACCAGAACAGCAGGCGATCGGCGATCGCATTTATGAGGTCGCATTTATCCGCGATCGGGATGGTTTACCGTTGGAATTTTTGCGAATTTTACGTTAATTTTAGCAATATAAAAAATCTTTCACCTATCACAGAAGATAGTGCTTTGTCAAATTTCGCTAGGGCGATCGCGGAAAAGAAACAAAGTTAATTAAATTATAATTAAATTAATCGTAATATCCCAATAACAACATATTTCCCATAAAACTTCGTTCGCGTTCCATAAATTTCAATATCGACTGAACGGCGATCTTTTCGCTGTCCTTTAAACCGACAGGACAGAATTGGATTATAGCCCTGAACGCATTGAGAAAAGATTTCTGCTACTTGATGATAGTGGGTTGTTGCTACTAACTTGAGAATTGATTTTAAAGTGACCAATTCCCCAAATTCATAACCAAAAATCTCCGCAATTCTTGTATTAGCATAGAGGAATTTGCCATTTTCTGCTATAATATAAAATCCTAAATGAGCTAAATCTTGATCTTCTTCCTTGATATTTTCTTCTTCTACCTTTTGTGCCGCCAGTTGTTCCTTTTGCCCGTGTTCTCGCACATAAAGCCGTGCATTATCTAGGGCAAGCGCCATTTGACGAGCGCACATTTGCATCAAATCCGATAAGTCTTCGTTAAAGTGATTCGGTTCGGAATGAGTGAGAGTGAGAATACCGAGGAGAACTTTGCCTCTGAGAATGGGGACGCAGAGGGCAGAACCCACAGTATAAGGCTGATCGGGGAGAGTGATCCAGCGTTCGTCTTTGCGCGTATCTGTAATTAAACCCACCTGACGGCGTTCGACTACCCATCCCGCTAAACCGCTATCGAGAACTTTGCCAATGAGATGTTCTTTTTGTTCCTTAATTGTTGCCCCGCGAGCAAGAATGCTTTCTGTGACTGCTCCTTTAGAGTTCAGCAAAAATAAGCTACTTTCGTGAGCGTCAGTAAGTTTAACGGAAACTTTAATTGTCGTTTGTAACATAGAGCGCAGCATTAAGCGTCCCGTTGCGGTTTGCCCAATAACCACTAAAGAGCGTAGCATTTCATCTTGGGCATCAAAAGCAAGTTCTACTTTACGCAGACGCTCAATTTCCTGCAATACCTCTTCTTTGGGTCGCTGTAGGAGTTGGTCTGGTGGTAGTTTGGATAGAAGGCGATCGCGCATATTTCCCCCTTGACTGGCACTATGTCGGCGCTTGTAAATGCTTTAAAAATTGCGCTGATATTCTTCTAGCAAGTCCATTAAATCGACTTGACAGGGGAGGGGAAGTAAATCGAGAAGCGGTATTTCGCGCTTACCCCCACCAATTTTGATGGGGATATTTTGCAAAATTTGGATAACGCTATCTTCATTGAGTTGATTTTCTTCCAGTAGTGGATACACCCCTTGTGCCACCAGGATATGCAGCTTGGCATCGGCGAGATACAAGTGCCATTTGGCTATATCAATATAGACGTTTTTGCCGATCTCTGCTGCAAGTTTTTCAATTGCTTCGGTTGTCTGAGAATTAGCCATGATTAAGAATTAGCCTAGCTATCGGGTTTTGGAGAATAGTCTGCGATCGCCGCAATATAAAGTAAATGTAGTAAAACGATCGCCAGCCAAGTGAGGGTAAAACCTGTTTCCCAAGGCCAATGGACGTTTTTAATCCCCGAAACAAACCATAAACCAGAATTGATCGTCAGAAAGATACCGACATGAATGGCAAAATTCATGCGATCGTCCAAGCGGCGATACTCAGGGTCATTGCGATCGGGTTGGCGCGGCCAGCGAGGGGGCATGATTTTCTCCTTACTTAAAGATTCTTGATAAATATGCTTTTGGTAATGTTTTCATCTTGACATATTCTCTGGCTTTGTTTGCATTTCTCGCTGGTAATCTCCAGACTTTCCTCCCGTTTTTCGCAATAGGTAAATCTCTTCGATCGCGATCGCCTTTTCGAGGGCTTTGGCCATGTCGTAGAGGGTCAATGCGGCAACGGAAACGGCGGTTAATGCTTCCATTTCGACTCCGGTTTCGGCTTTGGTTTTAACGGTGGCTTGAAGGCGATATCCTGGCAATTCGCGATCGGGTTCAATTTCTACGGCTATTTTACTCAAGGGGAGGGGATGGCAAAGGGGAATTAATTGGGCGGTTTGTTTGGCGGCCATGATTCCTGCTAGTTTTGCTGTAGCGATAACATCGCCTTTGGGGGCATTTCCCGCTTCTATGATGTCCAGGGTCGATAGGGACATTCTCACCCGTCCTTGGGCGATCGCCTCCCTTTGTGTTGCGGTTTTGGCGGAGACATCCACCATTTGCACCTGCCCTTTTGCGTCGAGATGAGATAATTTTTCAGCCATCTTGCTTTATTCAGAAAAACAGTGCTATACTCGTTAAGCGTTGCATGAGTGCAGCATTTTTACTAGGGACTGTAGCTCAGTGGACTAGAGCACGTGGCTACGGACTACGGTGTCGGGGGTTCGAATCCCTCCTGTCCCGCTTTAATAAACAGTTAACTTTTTTAGTTAGCTGTTTGTTTTTATTTTATTATTTAATACACCAATAATATAATGTTGCTTCTTCTTCTGCTTCGATTGTATCTAAGGTAATTGCGCGATCGCACTGCCAGTCTTCCATATCAAAATCCCTGGAAATAACTCGTGTTCCAGGTTTTAATTGTTGCCAAAGTTGGGGGCGTAGTTGTAAGTTTAGATGGGGTAAAAGATAAAGAAAAACAACGCTCGCTTCTTTAAAGTTGCAGGAAAATAAATCTTCATGGCGAAACTCTACTAAATTTTCAACCCCTGCTATCTCTACATTTGAACTGGCTTCAGAAATGCGATCGCGATCGCATTCAATACCGACTCCCCGAGTTCCGAATTTTTGGGCTGCTTGAATTAAAATTCGTCCATCTCCACTACCCAGATCGTAGAAAATATCTTCTTTCTCCACTGCGGCAAAATCTAACAAGATATCGACCAATTTTAGGGGAGTGGGAATATAGCCAATATCGGGTTTTTTGGATAACATTTAAGATCGTTTATGAATTTTAATGATGCTTGTATAATCTTACCGTTATAATAACGGAAATTATACTGATAATTTGTCCAAATCGTTCCGCAAATCCTACTGTAAGTTTAACAAATATCCGATGCTTCCCTTTTGGGATAAAAATTCCGATAAGTCCGCGATCGGGATAAAGAGAAATAGAGTCATAATTTCCTTCAATTTTTGCGACCCACCCTGGATAATATAATTGTCTTACTGTCACAAAAATATCTGTAGTTGCATTTGTTTCTAGGATAACATTTCTTGGTTTCCATTGTTTGACGGAAATTTTTCCTTGGCCAGAAACAATATCAGCACCATAAATACTTGTACTTAATTTTTGCATTTCTTTGTCCGACCACCAGATTTCATCGGGCAACCATTTTGGGCGATATTCGGGAGGATCTCGCTTTAATTTTAAGATTTCCGATACGCGACTGGGTTTGTGAATATTGTCGTTGAAAACTAATCCTAAAGCAAATTTATTTTGTATTGCCCATCCCCCATTTAAACAGATCGCGATCGCCATCATGGAGATCGCGATCGCCAACAAAGTTTGCTGATTTTCTAATTGAGATTTTATGATTAATAGTGAAGCAAATATGGGCAATAATGCTAGGGAAAAAAAGAGGAAAACTCGTGCTATCAAAAAAGCAGAATCTCGCGTCGGGTACATTAAATAAGATATCCATACTGTCATACTAATCGAGAATAAAATTAGCGCGATCGCGGCTTTCCTAATATTTTTTAACGAGTCTAATTCTAAGGAAGAGAAAACCAAGGCGATCGCCGCAGAAATACTTAAAGTTAATAAAGAATGAAACCGCCAAGGAAACTGGATTTTTTGTAAAATTGTCACTTTATCCCAAATGAATTGACTGAAGGGTATCATCATCAAGATTGAAGCGAAAGAAATAGAAATCCAATAAATAATTTCTTGTTTGTTTTTGCTACTATTTTGATATTGGATCGATAAGCAAGAAATAATGGCGATCGCCCCTACAAATAAAGTCAGTAATTCTAAATAATTCCAAAAATGAGCGCGATCTGGGAATTGTTTAAGCAAAAATAAAAAGTTATTCTGATAGAGAAATCCCTCTTCTTTCCAGAGAAAATGTGTAGAAATATTCTCTTGCATGGTTATTGCTGGAATCCAGTAAACTGCCGATAAACCCAATCCTAAAAAGAGTGATAATAATATAAATAACGCCATTTTTATTCTTTCTTTTGCCAAGAAAATTGTATAAAAAATAGGAACAAAAGCGAAAATAATAAAAGTCAATAAATGTGTTATAGATAACAGAAAATAGCTCAATATAATGCCAATTAAACTTAACTTTATTCCCTTAAGAAAGCGAACTGTAAAATATAAGATTGCAGGTAGCCAAACAAATGCCCAATATTCTGCATAAGCAAAACGAAGATATAAATTTATGGTGAGATGATAGGGCAAAATCATATAGGCGATCGCCCCCATTAAAGCAGCATATTCTTTGGCAATTTCTCTGAGCCAAAAATAAGTATTAATTCCCGATAGTATCAGTGCTAAACAACAGGAAGCAGCCAAAGCCATCCAGCCAGAAGAGTCGCTAAAAAAGATAGGATGGAATAAACTAGAAATATAGTAGGGAAAAGGTGGATAAAAGAAAAAACTTGGACTTCCTAAACCAAAATTAGCATCGAATAACCAACGGGGATACAATTCTCCCTGCCAAAACTGTTCCGCAAAACTATTTGACCACAGGAGATGGACTTTAACATCGTGAGCATCAAAAACACCATAAAATAGAGAAGGCAGCGTGAAAAGAAGCGCGATCGCGACAATTAATAATAAATGCCGAAACCAAGTTTTTTTAAAGATAATATTTTTAATCATTTAAAAAGAAGTCAACCGAAGTAATAACCACAAATGAATCGGACTCCAAAGCAGAATAGGAATAAACCAAAACCACTGCAAAAATCGATTCTCTCCTGGGATTGTCTTTTGGATGCCCCAGATTAATACTTCAAAAACAAGCAAATAAATAATCCCTCCTAAAAATAAAGACATTTCCGAATTTGCGTACAGAGAGACACCAATATCAGTATGAGCGATCGCCAACGCGATCGCCGACGAAACCCAAACAGCCACAAACGCCAAAAATCCTAAAAAAAGTCTTGTTTTCATACCCTCCATAAAACCCTCAACACGACAACAAACCTAACCTTGAGAAACCCTCGAAGCAGGCAATATGCGCTATCAATTATCAACTATCAACTATCAACTAAAAAACTATCAACTATCAACTAAAAACTACGCTAAATCCGGCGGAATAGTGCGAGATTTAGGTCGAGAAGACTTTTGCCAATCTTGCCATTGTACTTCCACTAACTTCTGTAAATCCGATCGCCGCACCTCCTTTCCTGCTGATAAATTCCCAGGAGTTTCCATAAAAACAATACTATCAACCTCCTTGAGGGCGAATAATTGAAATAAAATATGAGTGACAGGAAGGGCGATCGCAACTAAATTGGGATCAGAAGTATCTTGAAAATTGGACGCATCTTTGAGAGAAGCAAACCCATAAATTACCTTCTTTTCCACCCCTGCCCGAGCGCGATTGCTCAAAGTGGTCAACACCCAACCCTGCTCTAATGTTTGTATGACGTAATATTCCAACTGCTTTAACTGCTCAGAAAACGCCCTTAAAGTGGGGACCACTGCATTCTCGATAATCTGTACCGTCATGCCATCATCTGGCGATCGCTCAATTAAGATTTGTAATTGTCCTTCAATGTCCATTTTTCTACAATTAGGCAATAAGGTCAGAAATTCCAGCTTATCTCGAGTTTAGCTTTTGATTGCGTCCGTGCTAACCTTGACAATATTCTCTAGAGAACTCACAATTCAGTAAGGGACTCTACTAGGAACGTGGGGATAGTTTTTCAGCATCTATTGACTCAACTCCAGCGACACACCCAGGCATCTGAAAGTCAATGCCGAAATGTTGCCACGCGCATCACCGATGAAGTTCAGCGCATTTGCGATCGCAGCCAGCGCATTCAAGCCTCGGCAGAAATTGAAAATGAGGCCAAAGAGTTGGCCAATAAACGCCTGCAACAATGTCTCTACTATTTTAAACTCGGCTCCCATCAAGGAAAAGTAAAACTGCACACCCTCCTCACTAGAATTGTCTATAACCATATTTTCTCATCCTATGGTTCAAATGCCCGTCAAGCTCGTATCGATCGGGTTGACGATTTTCTGCAAGGATTTTACGTTGAAGCACTGAATAACTTTCGTAAAGAGGCGAAACTTTCTCTAACTTATTCTCCGCGATCGCTCCTAGAATTGTCAGAATACTTGGCCTTTTGCCAGCGCTATGCCAGACGGCGCATTCCTTTACCCAGTCGTCGTTCCCAACAATTGATAATACTGCGAGCGTGGACGTTTGCCCAAGACAACCCTCCTGAAATCTTCGTTGATATAGATAGTGTTGCCGAAGGGAACTCTTTTGACGCGGGAGATCGCCGAGATCCCATCATGCAGCAACTTCGCTCTCTCCTCGTCAGTAAAGCCAATAACCTGCCCGATACCAACCTGTACGATACCATTGTTGAAGAAGTCATTAACTATCTCGAAAGCCGCAAGCAACAAGATTGTGCCGATTATTTTATTCTCCGTTTGAAAGACCTGACAGCCGGTGAAATTGAACATATTTTAGGAATCAACTCTCAAAAACGGGACTATCTGCAACAGCGTTTTAAATATCACCTAATTCGATTTACCTTCCTCGATCGCTGGAAACTCGTCCATCAGTGGCTAGAAGCTGATTTAGATCGCAATTTGGGATTGACCCCTCAAGAATGGGAATCCTTGCAAAATCAATTGACTCCCCAGCAAAATCAAATCCTGCAACTCCAGCGTCAAGAGATGGCGATCGCCGAAATCGCCCGCAAAGTTTCTTTAACGCTAAAACAAACCCAAAAGCAGTGGTATAAATTACTCGAACTTGCTTGGGAAATTCGTAATCATTCTCTATCCTGATCGGGGGCATCGGTCGATGAATAATGAAATGAATCAAAACTGGGATTCTTTATACAGTCAATTTCTCAGTTGGCTCAAACCAGAATCTGAATATCTCTCCTCCTCGGAGACAAGGGAGGAATTCCAATTTTCCCAGAGTGAAAACTCAATGGGGGAATTGGAGCTTGAAATGCTAGACCCCTTGGACTGGGAGGAAGAAGAAATAAATTTAGCATCTTCCGCTTTTGATGAACCTACAGAAACCTCTCAATCTTTCACTATGGGAAAATCCATCGTGCAGAAACGATTTCAAGCGCTGTTGCAGCGCAAATTACAGGAGAAAATCGAGCGCAACCCCCCTCTGTTCCCCTGGGAAACGGAACTGACGGAGTACGATTCTGAGTATGTGGACGAAACGACGGCGATAATGTTGCCTTCGCGTCAGTTGTGGCTTCCTCAAGTTGCTGGGCTGATACCTGTTCCCTTACCCGATCGCGTCCTCTCGATCCTTCTCGATACTTGTACCGAGGCCATGGGGTTAATTCGCCCCCAGAATGCAAAAATGGTCAAGGCGGTCAAGGCCTTGTTTCCTGAATATGCCCGCAAACTCGATAATATGCTGGGAAACATTCTCCTCTCTCCTAGTTTCACTCCCAGTCGCTTGTCCGACCCAGAGCAACGGCAAAGATTAGCGGCAGTTTTACCTGGAGCTTATGAAGAGGCGAGTTTGGTACAACAGGTGGCGATTTCGCTATTAGTGGCGAAGGAAATTCTAGCCACTTTGTCCATCACCCTTTCTCCTAGCCAACCTCGCATCGAAAGACTTTGGGAAACCACGGTGGGGACGGTCAGATTTTTGGTGGATTACGATCCAGAATCTGGCGATCGCGAAGATTTATTTAGTTTTACCCCCCTGCGCGTCAGGGTGCAGTTACCCAAAGGTGGCAGTTTAACCTTACAAGCCGATCGCGAATCGATTACGGCACAACGAACTTATGCCGGGTTTTTAACCGTTGAATTGTCGGACTGGCAAGCAGGACAGCAATATTTACTCGAGGTGCGATTGAATGATCCAGGGCAGATGCCTTTGAAGTTTGCGATCATTTGTCGATAGAAAAATAAAGCAAAGTATTTGCTCTTTTTCTCCCTCCATCCTCGGGCTTTGGAGGGAGATTTTCCATAAGGATTTTGTGTTATTTTACAACATTAATAGAACGCGATCACCTCTAATCCATGAACCCAGCAGAACCCCTTCGTAGCGTCCACACGACCAATTTTCCCGATATCCTCCAGCAATTGAGCATTTCTTTAGCGATTTCTACTTATCAAGCGGGAAAGTTAATTCTTGTTCGGGCGGATGGCAATACCCTCAATACTCACTTTCGTATCTTTAAAAAGCCGATGGGATTGGCGGGCGATCGCGAAAAATTGGCGATCGGTAGTGAGGTACAAATTTGGGAACTCCGCAACGCCCCTGCTGTCGCCCAGAAGCTCGATCCTCCTGGCAAACATGATGCTTGCTATCTCCCTCGCCGCACTCACATTACAGGGGATATCGACATTCACGAAATGGCGTACATTAAAAACGAACTTTGGTTTATTAACACTCGTTTTTCTTGTTTGTGTACTTTGGATGGGGTTAGTAGTTTTACTCCGCGTTGGCGACCGCCTTTTGTGAGTGCTTATGCCCTTGAGGATCGCTGTCATTTGAATGGTTTGGCGGTTGTTGGCGATCGCGCCAAATACGTGACGGCTTTAGGAGAAACCGACACCCTAGAAGGATGGCGGCAAAATAAGGCATCCGGGGGCATTCTCATGGATGTGGAAAGCAATGAAATCATCTGTCGGGGCTTATCGATGCCCCATTCTCCCCGTTGGTACGATAATCGCCTCTGGGTGTTGGAGTCGGGGAAAGGCAACCTTTCTACTGTCGATCCGACGACGGGGAAAGTAACGGCGATCGCCACGCTACCAGGATTTACGCGAGGGATTGATTTTATCGGGCGCTGGGCATTTATCGGACTATCTCAAGTGAGAGAAACGGCAGTATTTAGCGGCATTCCCATCACAGAAAGCCTAAAAGAGCGCATTTGTGGGGTTTGGATGGTGAATATCGATACAGGGGAAATTGTGGCTTTCCTGCGCTTTGAAGATGCGGTACAAGAGATTTTTGCCGTGCAAATATTACCTGGAATTCTTTTTCCGGATATTGTTGATTGGGATGAAAAATTACTGGCTTCCTCTTATATTTTACCCGATGAGGCATTACAAGAAGTTGTTCATCCTGCGCTAACTATTTCTAAAATAAAACCTTCTCCAGCAATGAATGGAAAGAGCGATCGCCCAGATAATAAACCCGAGGAATATTTTCAATTAGGCTGCGATCGCTATAATCGAGGAAAATTAGAGGAAGCGATTACTTATTTTCAACAATGTTTAGAATTAAAGCCCGATTATATAGCCGCGCGATATAATTTGGGGGTGATTTATCGAGAACAAGAGAAATGGCAACAGGCAGAATTTTACTTGAATCGCGTTATTGAAGCACAACCTGATAATGCAGAAGCCTATAATAATTTAGGGATTATTTCTCACAATCAAAAACAACTCGATCGCGCTGTTTTTAACTATGAAAAGGCAATTCAATTAAAGCCAAATTTTGCAACTGCCCATTTTAATTTAGGCATGACTTTACTGCAAGCTGGGCAATTTTATCGAGGCTG
Organism: Spirulina sp. CCY15215; assembly: GCF_016888125.1. Taxonomy (GTDB): domain Bacteria; phylum Cyanobacteriota; class Cyanobacteriia; order Cyanobacteriales; family Spirulinaceae; genus CCY15215. The sequence goes on along the minus strand of NZ_JACSWA010000446.1, from coordinate 3,009 downwards.
GAAAGAGTGCGAATGGCGCTGGCAAACCGATGAATTTACGCCTTTTGCTTGTCCGCACCCTAAATGGGATGGTAGCGATATCAGCCAGAAAACGATTCTCATTCATACGGAACAAGGATCGGGAGATGCAATTCAATTTATCCGTTATATTCCTTTTTTGGCACAGCGCTGTCGAGGGATTATTTTAGTTTGTATTCCCGATCTGATTCCTTTATTTGAAACCGTCGAAGGCATTAGTAAAATTTTACCTCCCGGTGATATTCCTCTCTTGGAGTTTCAAGTTTATGCACCCTTGATGAGTCTTCCTCATTTATTAGGAACAAGTTTAACAAATATTCCCGATCGCACTCCCTATTTAGGAAGAAAAGAATGGGAAAATGAAGGAAAATTATTATCCCATCCTGTAGGGAAAATGAATGAAACGTCCCTACAGTTAAAAGTAGGTATAGTTTGGTCGGGAAGTCCCACTCATAAAAACGATCGCAATCGATCCTGTCAGTTAGAAGATTTTCTACCAGTTTTGCAAACTGAAGGTGTAGCTTTTTATAGTCTGCAAAAAGGAACGCGATCGCCAGATTTAGCAAAACTTCCTCCAGAAATTACTGTCCTCGATCTCAGTCCTCAATTAACTGATTATGAAGCAACGGCAAAACTAATTTTACAATTAGATTTAGTCATTAGTATCGATACTTCTGTTGCTCATTTGACAGGTGCTTTAGGAAAACCGATCTGGGCAGTTTTATGTTATGCTCCCGATTGGCGTTGGATGCTCGATCGCCCTGATAGTCCTTGGTATCCAACCATGCGTTTATTCCGTCAAACTAAACCGAAAAATTGGACGCAAGTTTTTAAAAACCTAGGGCGATCGCTGTCCCAGTTGGTAACAGAAATTAAAAATTCTTAATAATTTTAGCGATCAAATTCTAGAGATGGGATCAGAAAGAGAACCGATGACTTGCCATGTTTCGTCTCGGTTCTCTTAACTGGTTCGCTCCCCACACCGCTTCAGGATACCTACGATTTCTGCAAGTGTCAACTCAAAATAACAATTAATGAATGTAGAATAGTTAGGATAGTTAGGATAGTTAGGGTTTACCCTAGCCAATCTCGACGATCGCAGAGGTCAAGATGGTACAAGCGCCGACTCAGCCAGAAACAGAAACTCTATTAGTAGAGTTCCCCAAAACTCTTAAACTCTATGTAACTCAAGACCAATTTGCTGCCTTAGCCGCCAGTAATCGAGATTTGCGACTGGAAAGAACCGCAGCAGGAGAGTTAATCGTGAATCCACCGACGGGCTGGGAAACGGGAGAACGAAACAGCAAGATTTCCGGAGAGTTATATATTTGGTGGCGAAATGCAGGGGAACAAGGAGAGATTTTTGAATCATCGACTGGATTTACTTTACCCAATGGTGCAAATCGTTCTCCCGATGCGTCTTGGGTGAGTCAAGAACGTTGGGATGCGCTAACCTTGGAACAAAAGAGAACGTTTGCGAATATTTGTCCCGATTTTGTGGTGGAATTGCGTTCAAATTCGGATACTTTGAAATCTTTACGAGAAAAAATGCAGGAGTATATAGAGAATGGGGCGGTTTTAGGTTGGTTAATCGATCCGCAAAATCGAAAAGTGGAGGTTTATCGGTTAGGGTTGGAAGTGGAGATATTATCAAATCCAACTGAGTTATCGGGTGAGGAAGTCTTACCGGGTTTTGTGTTGAATATGCGTCGGGTTTGGGGTTGAAACAGAGAGATTGGGGATGGCTGGCGATCTCGCAACTTTTTCTGGTACATTGAGTTGATGAGGACAACAGCAAGAATACGATCGCTCTAACATCACTTGATGCCTAAAAACTTATGAGTTACTATAGATATGGATGCAGCAGACATACTTCGTGTATGACATCCCGTTACCTGAAAGGGTCGAGGAAATCCGGTAAAGACGTTCTGAATACCAAAATAAATATTTTGGCGAAGACTCCTTCAGGAGTCTTTGTTATTTGAGAGCAATCGGCCACTAATTTAATTGGTTTCTAGCATTCTAACCAAGGAATGACCATTAATTTTTCTTGCAATATCCAGTGTAAGACCCTTTGCACAACGGCGACTAATGCTAACCTTGCTCTGGCTAATTCTACAGGTTGCCCCCAAATCCGACAAGCGCGATCGCAGGCTAAAAATCGATCGCCCAGTTGTAATGCTAGTTTGTGCCAATTTTCTGCTTTTTTTCCAATAGTGCGATCGCCAATATCAACCAATTCCGCAATCAGTGCGCTTTCTGTGGGATGCTGTAATCGTAATTGAGAAGAGTCCAACCAAGGGATCGATTGAGGTTCTTGCCATTGCCAATTTAAACATTTTTGTAGAGGATATAAAGTAATTAATTGATCTCTGGCTGCGGAGTACAACAAAGATAGACAACGAGCGTGAACATATTGACAAAGATCGATTTGAGAAGGAGTATTGTTCTGAGGAAGAGAAAGAGGTTTTCTGAGAAGTTCCTGCAACCAATCTGCTAAAGCGCGATCGCCTAACCGAAAATCAATCCAAGGCGATCGCACAATCTCAACGGAAAACCTGTGGCGATCGCCAAACTTCTCTACAAATCGCTCTACAATTTTGTGAGCAAATTCTACAGCACGATCGGGAAATTGCAAGGCGATCGGACAGCGATAAACAAGAGGATAAGGGGATTTAAGCCGATAAAGAGGGATTTGACTGGCACTTTTATCAGAATATTTATCAGAATACTGAGTCTTTAACTCAGCCGAAAAAATCAACTCCTTGAGATTTTCTTGTAGAATGGCTTTGGGAGAAGAGGAATGAATCAAAATCAAAATACAGAGTGCATCTCAGTGTTATGAAAGTTATGAAAACAGCGAGCAAGATGCTCGCACTACCTAAATTATCAGGTATTGTAGTTATGAAAACAGCGAGCAAGATGCTCGCACTACCTAAATTATCGGTTATTGTAGTTATGAAAACAGCGAGCAAGATGCTCGCACTACCT
>NZ_JACSWA010000445.1 GCF_016888125.1 Spirulina sp. CCY15215 | reverse complement strand
TTCTTTCTTTCTTTGAGGCAATGGTACAACAACTTTCTCCGACCACCATTGAAGACGAATTCCTTTATCCCGATAGCGACGGTAAACCCTTGGCTGATAATACAATTCAATTACGTTTAATTTTCACTATTAAAGGGGGTCTCGATGCTCTCTTTAAGGACAGGGATGATGTTTTTGTTGCTGCGGATCTATTGTGGTATCCAGTTAAGTTAACTCAACAGGAAGTTATCGAACAAGAAGAACCTCAAAGACAAGC
>NZ_JACSWA010000444.1 GCF_016888125.1 Spirulina sp. CCY15215 | reverse complement strand
AAATCGTGAATTGTTAATGCGATCGCGTTTAAATGGGGTTCATTGGGTAGACTATTTATGCAATTAGCGAGCAAGATGCTCGCACTACGATAAAATCATGAATTGTTAATGCGATCGCGTTTAAATGGGGTTCATTGGGTAGTGCGAGCGTCTCGCTCGCTGGCTTTAATAGCCTCGATAAAATCGTGAATTGTTAATGCGATCGCGTTTAATCATTGGGGGAGAAATGCAGGAATTTCAGCTTCGTGTTGTGCCGATGAGTAACAATGATTTTGCCTTGGAATTGTACCAGTGCGCCTATAAAAAAGCGGGGGCGAAAAAACGTCCCGCCGCGAAACGATTGGGGCGCTTGAAAGGCAATGCTTTGGTTTTGGCGCGACATAATATTTATCAAGTTTTGAAGGCGAATCAATACGATCCGAAAACTTTATCCCATAAGCGCCAAAGTCCTTACATTTTAAGTGAAGAAACCGGGGTCAATTTGGCGATTTTATTTCAAACTTTACAACCTTTACGAAAGGTGGATAAAATTTTAAATATTACTTCTGGTATTAAGGAGATGAGCAATGAGGAGTCACATTATTGGTTTGCTAAGGTGAACAATGGCAAACGTAACCCCGCTTTACGCGCCCTGCGAATTTTGTTGGGGGAATAGTATATATAGGACTTACGCCATTTAAGATAAAATGCTACACTAGACAATAAAGAAAAAGATACAATTGGAGCATCATGCGTTTAATTCACACAAAAGCGACTGTAGAAAATGGGAAATTATTCTTAGATGAATCTCTTGATAATTTGCCTGCTAAAATCAAAAGAGTTAATGTAATTATTGCGATTGAAGAACGAGAAAATTCTGAAGGCGATCGCTCGGATTCATACGAAGAATTACGCCAGATTGCAAAAGCCAATGGATATGATACCCGAGAGAAAATAATAGATTTAATTAAACAAGTTAAGTTTGAGATTTTAGAAGAGGGAGGCTACTAATGTGAATTTACCTTCTAATATTTCTCGTCTATTTTTTGATACAAATATCTATATTTTAGGCGTAGAAAACCTCGATTCTTTTGAAGCAAAAATTTTAACTAGAAGATTTTGTGCGATAATTTATCACGTAGTGCGAGCATCTTGCTCGCTAGTGGTCTGTCATACTACGAAAATAATTAAACCCGAGGGATCGCAATTTAAGATAAAATGCTACACTAGACAATAAAGAAAAAGATACAATTGGAGCATCATGCGTTTAATTCACACAAAAGCGACTGTAGAAGATGGGCAGTTATTCTTAGATGAATCTCTTGATAATTTGCCTGCTAAAATCAAAAGAGTTGATGTAATTGTCGTACTTGAAGACGAAAAAAAACAAGAAGAGTTCGAGCAGGTACGAACCGAAATGCAAGAAGGATTTAAAGAGGCTGGAATTGTCACTCGCGAACAAATTATGCAACTGATTAAGGATGTCAAAAAGGAAATATATCAGGAGCAACATGAATGCAAAGAATCTTTTTAGATACTAATGTTTATATTCTCGGTCAATTAAATCCTGCTTCTAATGAAGAATTGATTTTAAAATGGGTAGGATTTTACGATTCCGATCTGCGATCGCAAATTCAAGTTATCATTTCAGAAGAACTGATCAAGCAAATTTTACGAGTTTGCAAAAGAGTACGGAATAAAGATTGGGGATCGAAAATTGTCGATCGCATTTGGAAAAATCTAAATTATGTACTTGTTCCTAAAACTGAGGAGTTACAAGCTGAAGCGGATCTACTTCTTACTAACAAGTTGATCCCTTCTGAAGATATTTTAATTTACCTCAGTGCTAAATATGGGAAAGCCGATCGCTTTGTTTCAGGAAATCGAGAATTGATTAGCGCGATCGCCGATTTTCCTTGTTTAACTTCAGAAGATTTTGTGCGACAATATATTTTGACTCTTTAGGATATTTCTATGGAACGCCCTCACTTGTTTATCGAGAAAATAATGCCTATAAAACTCCTGAATCAACAGGTGTATTACGAAAATGGGGGAAACCCGTTTAAGGGGCTGCATCGCTGGTTTTCTCGCAAGCCTTTATCTTTTTCTCGGGCTTCGGTGTTGGCTTCTTTGTTACCTGGGTCTATTTCTTTGGAGGAATTTGAGTATCTGTTGGGGATATATTCTGAGGGAGAGTTGGAGTTTTTGCAAAAGTCGGGGTTAAGTAAGGAGGAAAAGGAGAAGAAAATAAAATCGGCGGTGAAGCTCTACAAAACACCGCCGGGGAGCAAAAGAATTCAAAAAGTACATGATTATTGTGAGGAAACCTGGGGGACAAGGACTCCGGTGGTTTTGGATGCTTTCGCTGGTGGGGGAAGCATTCCTTTTGAGGCGGCGCGGTATGGGTTACGGGTTTATGGGTCGGATTTGAATCCGGTGGCGGTGGTGACGATGAAGGCGGCGATGGAGTATCCTTTGCGTTTTGGTCCCGATTTGCAGGTGGATATTGATAAGTGGGTGAAGTGGGTGGGGGATGAAGCAAAGCAGCGTTTAGCTGAGTTTTTTCCGTCGAATCCTTCACAAGGGGGAGAACCGGAAAAGGTACAAAATTATTTATGGGCGCATACGGTGCAATGTCTCAGTTGTAATTCTACTGTTCCTTTAAGTCCGAATTGGTGGCTCGATCGTTCTCCGGGAGCAGGAAAAAAAGGGCAATGGTGTGCAGTGAAACCGATTCCTAATCTTGAAGAAAAGCGGGTTGATTTTGAATTAATTCGAGGGAAAAAGGGGAAGGGAACAACAATTTTATATCATCCTGACGAGCAGTTTTTAAACCCTAGCGAGCAAGTTTTAGGTGCTGATGACGATAAAAATGTAGTGCGATCGTCTCCCTCGCTGGGGGGTTCTATCAGCGAGCAAGATGCTCGCACTACCGCCAAAAATGATTTATTGGAATTCGATCCTAATGATTACAGTACCATTAGCCGAGGAGTTGGGAAATGTCCGAATTGTGGCAATGTGATTGAGGATGATGTGATTAAATCTCAAGGACAAGCAGAAGGTTTAGGACATCAACTTTATGCAGTGGCTTATAAAAAAGGGAAAGGGAGTTTAGAGTTTAGAATTCCTACAGAATTAGATTGGGAAGGTTTTCTTAATGCTAACGATTTTATTGCAGATTCTAAAAACAGAAATAGATGGGAAGCATCAAGTTTTTTACCAATTCAAGAAATTCCCTCGAATACCCATAGGGGTCCAGATATGTATCTTTATGGGATATATCATTGGCATCAAGTATTTAACCCTCGTCAACTCTTAACCCTTGTTACTTATGTAGAAATTATCAACGAAGCTAAAGCGAAAATACAGGAAGAATGCGAAACTGAAAAAGCTGAAAAAATCGCCTCGGTGCAAGATGATTTTGAGAAAGTGGCAGAATTAGAGGATTATTATCGGGCAAAAGTTGAATCGATTAGCATTTATTTAGGTTTAGTAATGGATAGATGTGTTGATAAAAATTCACGCCTTACTATTTGGGATACTTCAGCAATCAAAGTAAATAGGGCTTCAACAACTCACTCACTAAATTTAATGTGGAACTATCCCGAAAGTAGTGGTGATTGGAGACTTTGGTTATGGTGTGCTGCAACTGTCTCAGACGATTACACAAAACTTTGTGGATATCTTGGTATAGAAATAAATTTATCAAATATTCAAGACATTGAAACCCATGCCGAAAAAACCATCCAAATCGATGCAGCCTCAGCCGATAGCCTCTACCATATCTCAGATAACAGTGTCGATGCCATCATCACAGATCCTCCCTATTATGATGCTGTTCGTTATGGTGAATTATCAGACTTTTTTTATGTCTGGATGAAAGCCAATTTACAAGATATTTTTCCCAATATATTTATTAACGAACTCACCGATAAAGATAGAGAAGCAATCTCCAATCCTGGACGCTTCCGTAATATGGGAGCCAGCCCCGAAGACCTCGCCAACCAAGACTACGAAGCCAAAATGGTCTTAGCCTTCGGGGAATATTACCGCGTCCTGCGAGACGACGGCGTAATGACAGTACAATTCAACCATAAAGAATCCGGCGCATGGGATACCCTCGCCAAATCCCTGATCGATGCAGGCTTCGAGATAACCGCATCTTGGGCAGTCAGTACCGAAAACCCCCAAAACCTGCACCAGGCAAAGAAAAACAGCGTTTCCAGCACCGTCCTCCTGGTTTGTCGCAAACGGGATCCCAACGCCCAACAAGCCTGGTGGGACGACCTGCGCCCGGAAGTCGCCAACTTGGTCGAAAGTCGCGCCCCAGAATTTGAAGCCAACGACATCACAGGCATCGATCTGTACTTAAGTGCCTTCGGTCCCGCCCTCAACGTCTTCTCCAAACAATACCCCATCCTCGACAGTAGCGGACAAGAAGTACGCCCCGAAGAAGCCTTCGCCGAAGCGAGAAAGGCGATCGCCAATTATCGTTTCCGCAACCTCGTACAAACCGAAACCGCCGGATTTGACCCTTTAACCCAATGGTATCTTTTAGCTTGGGATGCCTTCAAAGCGCGAGAATTCCCCTTTGATGAAGCCAGACAACTCGCCTTAGCGATCGGGGGTTTCAACGTCTCCGATCTAGCCAAAACCCACAAACTCCTCAACTCTGCAAGCGGTACTTGCAAACTCCTCACCCCGCAACAACGGCTAAAAAAACGCGCTTTCTCCCTCAACGATCAAGAATTCACCTGTCATCATCTCGTGGATGGACTCCACGCGATCCTGGCGCTTTACCAGGAGGAGGAAAATCTGCAATTGGTGCGACGTTTCCTGAAAAATACAGGTTTAGTCAGCAATGATTTATTTATGAAAACCCTGGAGGTGGCTTTTAAGGTCATTCCCGAGACAGTTTCAGAACATCAAGTTTTGTTAAATCTCTGGTTGGGAATGGATGAGATTAAGGCTAAAGTTGTTGTGGAACAATTAGAAATTCCTTTTCAAGAAGAAGCACAATTAAATCTATTTGATTCGTAAGGCGATCTTTTGTTTTTGGGTGCATCTTAGTTTTGTAAAAATAGCGAGAATCAGTTTTGTAAAAATAGCGAGAATCAGTTTTGTAAAAATAGCGAGAATCAGTTTTGTAAAAATAGCGAGAATCA
>NZ_JACSWA010000443.1 GCF_016888125.1 Spirulina sp. CCY15215 | reverse complement strand
ACCCAAATAACGTAGTACGCGGGGTACTTAGTCTGGTCAGAATGGCTTGTTAGATTTCTCTTTCAAGCCTCACGCCTTTAGGCTGAGGTTCCTGACATTGCTTCAGCGTAGACAACAATATAGCAAATAAAATTCTCGGATGACTGAGAAAAAACTGAAAAAGACCTAAAAAGATATTAATTTATCTAATCAAAGTCAACAAAAAAAAAGTTTTTTATGATGACTCTACCGAAAAAACTGCTAAAAAAGACCATTCCCACTAAAAAGTAAATACCCGATCGCAGGAGAGGTATAGTTTATAAAGGAAAAATGGAAACATTGTTTGATACAAAAAGGAAAGCTAATGAACGGTCGGAATTGGTTGGTCACAGACCACGGTACTTGTCAAGAGTTAAAAGCCGCAGAGGATGAGAAAATCCTGACAACTCCCTATCGCTTGTATCAATTTCTCGCCGATCTCGATAGCATTCTCGCTCGTTTTGACGATGATGCCGAGCGTCTCAAGCGAATCTGTCCCCGAGTCCGGCGCTTAATGGATGATTCGCCTTGGCTACAACTACAATATACATTCCCAGATCCTCAAAAGGGCTGGGCTGTTTCTATGCTTTATGACGAACCTGGATACCCAATTACAGTACAAATGGTTTCATGGGAAGGGGGACGAGTTTCGACCATTCACAATCATGCGACTTGGGGACTGGTGATGTTGTTGGATGGTGAGGAAAAAAATACTTTTTGGAAGCGATCGCCGGATGCCGAAAACCTCGATCGCATTGAAAGGGCAGGCGATCGCACTTTCTCATCGGGGGATATTATCTGTTTCCTACCGGATGCCATTCACTGTGTCGAAGCAATGGGAGAAAAACCGACTATTTCTTTTAATTTATACGGCATGACCATTTACGATCGCCGTTTTGTCTTCGATCCTAAAGCTCGCACAGCCAAAACATTTTAATTTCTGCTAGTCCCCCAAACAATGCTCGAACAATTTGCCAGCGACAATTATGCGGGAATTTGCCCCGAGGCAATGGATTATCTTCTCAAAGCGAATCAAGATAGTGCTTTAGCTTATGGAGAAGATGAGTGGACGCAAAAAGCGGCAGATTATTTCCGAGAACTTTTTGCAATTGATTGCGAAGTGTTTTTCGTATTCAATGGAACTGCGGCAAACTCTTTGGTGTTGGCTTCTTTGTGCCAATCTTATCATAGTGTTATTTGTCACGAACTGTCCCATATTGAGACGGATGAATGTGGAGCGCCAGAATTTACCTCAAATGGTTCTAAACTATTATTGGGTCATGGGGAACAGGGCAAATTAACACCAGATTCGATCGAGTCTCTCGTGACCAAACGCAGAGATATTCACTATCCCAAACCAAAAGTAATTAGCCTGACTCAAGCAACGGAATTAGGCACATTATATACTCTGGAGGAACTGGCAGCCATTCACGCGATCGCCCAACAGTATGATTTAAAAGTTCATCTGGATGGGGCAAGATTTGCCAATGCTGTTGCTGCTTTGAATGTGACTCCTGCGGAGCTAACTTGGAAAATTGGAGTCGATGTTTTGTGTTTTGGGGGAACAAAAAATGGGTTGCCTTTGGGAGAAGCAATTTTATTTTTTAATAAAGATTTGGCTGAAGATTTTTCCTATCGTTGCAAACAAGGAGGGCAATTAGCCTCAAAAATGCGCTTTATTTCTGCCCCTTTTTTGGGGATTTTAGAAACGGATGCTTGGCTTAAAAATGCTCGACACGCGAATCAATCTGCTGAGTATTTTGAACAGGAATTAAAGAAGATTCCCGATATCGAAATAATGTTTCCCAGAGAAGTAAATTCTATTTTTGTCAAGTTACCCGATCGCGTTATTTCTGCCTTAAGAGCAAAAAAATGGCATTTCTATACGTTTATTGGGGTTGGAAATGTTCGTTTTATGTGTTCTTGGGAGACAAGGCGATCGCGAATCGATGAGCTAATACAAGATATTCAGGAAGCGATTTGAGGAAGATAGACGACAGGCAAGAGAAAAAAGTATTTTTTTGTCTAGACTGATAAAATAGAATGAGAAAATATTGAATTCGATTTTTAGTTATATGAATATTGCTGATTTTGTCTTAATTGCTCTCAATCTCTTACTGGGTTTAACTATCTTTTTGTTTATTTTTCGGATTGTTCTGACCTGGTATCCCCAAGTTGAATTAACGCGCTTTCCTTTCAAGGCGATCGCCATTCCCACAGAACCTTTTTTGATTCCGACTCGCAAAATTATTCCACCCATTGGAGGTGTTGATATTTCACCTATTATTTGGGTGGGTATTGTTTCACTTCTCCGGGAAATTTTGGTCGGACAACAAGGTTTATTAAGAACTTTACTTTAAGATAGGCTCTAGGTCCCAATGTAGCAAGCCAATGTAGCAAGCCAATGTAGCAAGCTCAGACAACAAGCCGCACGATAACGGCTTGCTTTTTTTTCGGAGGTTATTCTCTCAAATTCCTGAGAGATGTTAAGATTCTTTGAGATTTACCTCACACACACCAAAACAAACTAATGGGTATCAGATTTTTCACCAATATAGTCGGCATGGCTTTGACCTGCTCGGTAGTTGTGGGAATTGCTCCCGCGATCGCCTCCTCACCCGAGGGTATTGCAGCCCCAAAACCGAGTAATGAAACCCTTTTACTCTCTCAAAACGCCACCAACAGTCAATTGAGCGCCCTTTTGCGTCAAGGCCGGGAACTCTCGGAGGCTGGAAATTACGACGCAGCGATTCAAATTTACGAACAAGCCGCACAATTGGATCGCAATAACCCGCGCATTTTCTCTGGACTGGGCTACTTACAAGCTAACCGGGAAAACTATTCGGCTGCTGTCACTGCCTATCGCCGAGCCGTAGAACTCGAGGCGAATAATGCTGATTTTTATTATGGTTTGGGCTATGCGTCGGCAAAAACTGGAGACTATACAGGTGCAGTAACCGCTTATCAACGGGCGATCGCCATCGCACCCAAGAATAAAGATAACTATTTAGGGTTGGCCGTCGCTCAGTTGCGTTTGGGCAACTATAACGAGGCGATCCAAACCTACCAACGTATCGTTCAGAACTTCGAGAATAGCGGCGATATTTACGGGACGATCGGGGTCGTTCTTCTCGAACAAGGACAACCTTCCCAAGCGATCGCGCTACTGCAAAAAGCACAACTCGAATATCCTAGCGAAGTCAAAATCAAACTTCCTTTAGCCGTTGCCCTGCTCCAACAGGGAGATTATGATAGCGGGGTTGCTATTTTAGAAGAGGTTTTGCGCCTCGAACCCGATAATCCTCAAGTTCAGATTCAGATCGGGAAAATCCGGCAAACTCAAGGAGAAATGGAGGCCGCAGAAGAGGCATTTCGTCAAGCGACTTATCTGGCTCCTAACTCAGCCGATGCCCATCTTGCCCTAGGAACATTTTGGCTGAGTCGAGATATGTTTTTAATGGCAACATCTTCTTATCGTCGAGTTGTAGAACTTGCCCCCAATAATGCGTTAGCGCACTACAATTTAGCGCTTGCTTTGAAAGGACGACGACGGACAGATGAAGCGATCGCCTCTTTAAAAACTGCTCTTTCTTTGTATCAACAACAAAATAATTCCGAAGGAGTCGCCCGAGTGAATGAGTTGTTAAAAGACTGGGATTAAATCTGTTAAAGTGGGTGTTTAGTGGGAATACCAACTCGACGCGGATATTGAGGGAGAGTTGGTACTTTTTTCTCTAAATAAAGGCAATGACGAATACTGTTGGTTAAGGGAGTTTGAAAAGAGGCGATCGATTGAATTTGGCCGCCTAACTTTGTGACAACAGGAGTTAAATTTTCGGTTTCTTCTTCCTGCCACTGTCCTCGATATAAAATTGCAATACCGCCTATTTTCAATAAAGGGAGGGCATATTCAGCGCAAACAGAGGGAGATGCTACGGCTCTAATCGAGACTAAATCGTAAGATTCCCTCTGGTTTGTATCTTGTCCGATTTCCTCGGCACGTCCGATTAAAGTCTTGACATTTTGTAGGTTTAATGCTGTTATTATCTCATCTAAAAGCAGCATTTTTTTACGCACTGAATCTAAAAGCGTTATCTGATAGTTTGGGCAGGCGATCGCGATAGGAATTCCAGGAAAACCTCCTCCTGTACCAATATCGATCGCCGTTTTCATTTCATCTTCTTGACCCAATATTTCTAAGGGAGAAATTCCGGCGATCGCATCCCAAATATGTTTTTCGAGAAAGTCTTGGGGTTCCGTAATTCCCGTGAGATTGCTAGATTTATTTTTTAAGATAATTTGTGCGTATAATTGTTGAAATTGTTGTAGGTGTTTTTCCTCTGGTTGCCAGTTCGAGATTTGCAAAATTTCTTGCGCGATCGCCATATCTAAACATACTTCATTCATCGCTATAGGATAGGCAAAGCCCATCAAAAATATTATTTTCGGTTTTGAGTATCTAAAAATTTAAGTTGTTGATAAAGCATGGAGATTTTGGGCAATTCAGTTGCTTTTTCTCTTGCCATTTCCAACGCATTACCTAAAATTCCTTCGATTTCTAACGGTCGTTTAAAATTATAGTCTAATTTCATACTGGTTAAATAGGGTTTCATGTTTTCAGTATGAGACAACATTTTTACAATGAAACTTGCACTAATTTCTCGCTGACAACTTCTCGCACCGATCGCCACTTCCTGCATTATTGCTTCCACGAGTTGACGACTATGGCGATCGCCCATTATTGCTTGGGTAGTTGCATTGAGAATTACCGATAAACTATTGTAGGGAATATTCCAAACGAGTTTTTCCCAACGACTTTGTAATAAGTCTGCTTTTAAAGCAATTTTTACATTCGCTTTCTGGAAGTCTTTGGCGATCGCCTCCATTCGTCCCGTAATTCCACAAGATTGATAGTTTAAGGCATATTCAGCTAAAACAATTTCTTGATAGTCGAGATGACGAATATGACCCGCAGTGATTTTATTGGCACAAATGAAACATAATCCTCCCATGATAAAACTTTGCGGGAAGATTTTGGCAATTTCCCTTTCAAAATTTAGCCCATTTTGCAAAAGAATAATAATACTATTCTCCCCCACTAGAGGCTTAAGAAGCTGAGGAAGAAGGTGATTCTGTGTAGATTTTAAAGCCACGATAATGACATCGCATTGAGGCATTTGTGACGGATCGCGATAGGCATTAACCCGAGGTAGAGTAAAATCTCCGTAAATAGACTCAACGATCAAGCCTTTTTCTTTAACGCGATCGTAGTCGCTACGGAGGAGAAAGTGAACAGGAAAACCCGCCTTTTGCAAACAAGCTCCATAATACCCTCCCACTGCACCAGTTCCGATAATGGCATAACTTTGCATAAATCCCATGAAAAGCTAAACTTTACTAATCAAAATTTGGAGAACTTAGAACCAGAAAAGAGAGGCGATCGCCTCTTGTGAAATAATATCTTTCCCAAAGATGAACATTGTAACAGGAGCGGGAATCATTTCCCCCCGAAAGTCGAGCAATTCAACTAAAATCAAATAGACAAGAGCTAAAAAGATAGAAATTGCTCCGGTAATAATAGCCAGAATTTTTCCGCGAGTCATTTTAATGAATAATCAACAATAAGCAATTATATCCTATAGATTCTTATTTAATTTCTGCTACCTCTCTTCACTACAAAGATGCTGAATAACGCGATCGTGGTCTACCCGCAAACTTCTCATCTCTGCGGCCATATCAGCAATAACTTGTATCCCACTGGTTAGCATCGCGCGATCGCCTTCTACTTGTTGGCTGATTCGGTCTAATTCACTCGTTAAATTGGCAATATTGCTCAATTTAGTTGCAAAAATTTACAAAATTAATATTAAGTGTTATAAAGGAAATTAAAATGGAGGACTCTCGCAGAATGTCTTTATTAAAGAGAAAAGGCGATCGCCTTGGCCGCGTAAATCTACGAGCCATTCTCATTGTGCCATTCGTGTTGCAAATTTTTGCCGCAGTGGGACTGACGGGATATTTATCTTTTAAAAATGGTCAGCAAGCCGTTACAGATTTGGCTGACCAATTAATGAGCAAAACCAATCAACTTGTCGCCCAACACCTCAACGATTATTTACAGTCCGCATATCAACTTAATGATATCAATGCCAATGCGATCGAGCAAGGATCATTCCAACCTCTAGAACTTGTCAAAATTGGCAAGTTTTTTTGGAGTCAACTTGACTCTTTTGATGTGGGATTTATCAATTATTCTCTCGTCACGGGAGAATTTGCGGGAGCCGGATATGTCGATGACGATCGCCCTTTAGTTGCCGAATATTCGCCGAATACAGATGGTAAACTCCATCATTATTTTAGAGATAAACAAGACAACTGGACAAAGAAAACCGCCGATTATGTTGTCGCTCCTCACGAAGAAGGCTGGTATAGTGAATCCGTTAAACAAGATAAGTCAGTATGGAGTCAGGTTTATCTGTGGAGTGGGAAATCGGGAATTATGGCTCTGGCGGCGGGTCGTCCCCTGTATGATGAAAGCGATCGCTTAATCGGTGCTGTTGGGGTCGATTTGATTCTCTCGGACATTGGTGAATTTCTGCAAAGTATCGAGGTGAGTCCATCTGGCCGTATTATCTTACTGGAGCGGAATGGGCAGATTATTGCCAGTTCTAGTTCAGAAAAGCCTTATAAAATTGTCGATGATAACGCCGAACGACTCAATATTCTGGACAGTGAAGACCCCACCCTCAAGCAAACCGCACAGTATTTAAAAGGTGAGTTTGGCGAATTAAGTCAGATCGATCGCCCCTTAGCGGCTGAGTTTTTACTAGATGGCGATCGCCAATTTCTCCGGGTTGTTCCTTTCCAAGACGAGAAAGGCATTGATTGGTTGGTGGCGATCGTTGTCCCTGAGTCGGATTTCATGGCGCAAATTAATGCCAATACCCGCACCACGATTTTGCTCTGTTTGGGGGCTTTAGTAGTGGCGACTCTGTTAGGATTCTATACTTCTCGCTGGATTACCCGGCCAATCTTCAACTTACAGCAAGCCAGCAAAGCGATCGCCTCTGGAGACCTCGATCGCGAGGTCAAAGGTCAGGGAATTAGAGAATTAGAAGGATTAGCGCGATCTTTTACCCAAATGGCGGCACAATTGAAAACCTCCTTCACTCAACTCGAAGATCGCGTCGCAGAACGAACGCTTGAACTCCAACAAGCCAAAGAAGAAGCAGACGGTGCTAACCAAGCCAAAAGTGAATTCCTCGCCAATATGAGCCACGAACTCAGAACGCCCCTCAATGGTATTCTCGGCTATGCTCAAATTTTAGGGCGATCGAAAACTTTACCGGAAAAAGAACGCCACGGCATTAACATCATTCATCAATGCGGCTCTCATTTGCTCAATTTGATTAATGACATCTTGGATCTTTCCAAAATCGAGGCGCGTAAACTAGAACTCTCTCCCAAAGCCTTGTATTTGCCCGCTTTACTGCAAGGAGTGGTGGAAATTTGCCAAATTCGCGCCCAACAAAAAGGACTTGATTTCCATTACCAACCCGATGCAAACTTACCGATGGGCATTGAAGCCGATGAAAAACGCCTGCGTCAGGTTTTAATTAATCTTTTGGGTAATGCCATTAAATTTACCGATGGCGGTGGGGTAACATTGCAAGTCAAACAATTATCCGCCAGCGATCGCGCCACACAACTCCGTTTTGCCGTCATCGATACAGGAGTAGGCATTGCCCCAGAGCATCAAAGCCAGCTATTCCAAGCCTTTGAGCAAGTAGGAGATAAAACTCGTCAAGCCGAAGGGACAGGGCTGGGACTCGCCATTAGCAACCGCATTATTCAGTTAATGGGAGGGGAAATTCAAGTTAAGAGTCAATTGGGAAAAGGTAGCGAATTCTTTTTTGAGGTTGAGTTTCCCTTAGCGCAAGATTGGAGTCGGAAACAAACCCTACTGGCGAATAATATCATCGGTTATGAAGGAGAAAAGCGTCAGATCCTGATTGTGGACGATCGCTGGGAAAACCGTGCTATCATCGTCAATTTACTCGAACCGTTAGGCTTTGTTGTCACTGAAGCGGAAAACGGGCAAAGAGGGTTGGAAAAATTACAACTCAACCTTCCTGATTTAATCATCACAGACTTAGCTATGCCCGTTATGGATGGATTTGCATTCATCGATCGCCTGCGCCATGACGATCGCTGGCAAGGGTTAAAAGTTATCGTTTCTTCCGCATCGGTAACAGAAGCCGATCGCCAAAGAAGTTTGGACTCTGGGGGGGATGATTTTCTGGCTAAACCCGTACAAGTGGAGGAATTATTTAATCTCTTGGCGCAACATCTCCAACTCACTTGGCAGTCAGAGAAAACCTCTATCCCTGCCTCCTCTGAGCCTCGGGATACTGACAACAATACTGACAACAATTTCGTTTCCCCTCCCCTGGAAACCTTACAACAACTGTTAGAATTAGCCCAGAAGGGACGACTCAAGCAATTAGAAGAGGTTGCTGCGGAAATCGGACAACAAAGCGATCGCTATCAGTCCTTTATCTCAGAAATATTGCATCTCGCCAAACAATTCCAAATTGAAAAGATTGAAAACCTTATTCAAGCCCGCATTGCTACCAGCGATCCTACAAAAGTGTAAAAAGTATGAATGATTTGCTGACAGGCTTAATTCTCATTGTTGATGATGTCCCCACTAATTTAGATGTCATCTGCCAAACCCTGAGCGATGCTGGATTTGATGTGGCGATCGCAACCAGTGGCACGCGGGCCCTGCAACAAATCGAACGAGAAAGACCGGATTTGATCTTATTAGATATTATGATGCCTGGAATGGATGGTTTTGAAACTTGCCAACACCTCAAAGCCAACCCTCTCAACGCCGATATTCCCGTTATTTTTATGACAGCTTTGGCGGATGCTGAGAGTAAAGTCAAAGCCCTAGAATTGGGGGCAGTTGATTATATTACCAAGCCATTTCAGGAAGTAGAAGTATTAGCAAGAGTGAGAACTCATCTCAAACTCTATCGCTTGACGCAAAATCTCGAACAGCAAATTCAGCAAAAAACAGTCGAGTTACAATCCTCCCAACTGCAATTGATTCAGAGTGAAAAGATGTCTGCATTGGGCAACTTAATAGCGGGAGTCGCCCACGAAATTAATAATCCCACTAATTTCCTCAAGGGTAATCTTGAACCCGCAGGAAATTACGTGCAGGATTTGCTAAATTTTATTGATTTGTTATTGGCAAAATGTCCTAAAAATGATGAAACCATACAAGAGGAAATGGAGGCGATCGATCTCGAATTTCTTCGTCAAGATTTGCCCAAATTACTCACATCAATGAATGTGGGAGTCGATCGCATTTGCGAGATTAGTAATAGTTTGCGGACTTTTTCCCGCGAGGATCGCGATCGCAAAACCGCCTTTAATATTCACGAAGGCATTGATAGCACTTTATTTATTCTCAAACATCGCACTCAAGCCAACGAACAACGACCGGAAATCGAAATTATTAGGGACTATGAAAATATTCCCGAGGTGCAGTGTTTCCCCGGTCAACTCAATCAAGTGTTTATGAATATTATTGCCAATGCGATCGATGCTTTAGATGAAAGTAATGTAGGGAAAACATTTGAACAGATAACAAAAGCTCCCAATTATATTACCATTAGTACGGAATTAAGTAAAGATATGCAAAACGTACTTGTCCGAATTGTTGATAATGGGATAGGAATGCCAGGAGAAGTGCAAGCAAAAATGTTTGAACAAGGATTTACGACAAAAGGAGTGGGAAAAGGAACCGGTTTAGGCATGGCGATCGCAAAACAAATCATTGAAGAAAAACATGGTGGGAAAATTTTCTGTTCGTCGAAATTAGGGGAGGGAACAGAATTTGCAATTTCTTTATCCCTTAGTTAACCCAAGTTGCTAGTTACAAATAGGATCTGTTTCGATTGTAATACCGCAATTGCATGGATGCGATTATAGGGATTAACTTGCTCGGTAGGATTGCAACGATCGGGCGGTACGAATACTCTCCCTGATACTTTCGAGTTCTTTTTCAGAGGCAAAAAGCTGCTCTGATGCCGTACTGAGGGCGTTTAATTTCACGCCGATATTGCCAATTGTAGCACGATGCCATTGCCATAAAGCGATCGCGGTCAAAGTTAAGGAAACACTGAGTCCCGCGACCAAAAAGACCAATAAACGCTGTTTCAGGGAGTTGCGATCGCGGCGATCGCGTTCTTGAAAGGCCAAACTGGCTTCAATAAAACGCTTTTCTGGCGGACTTAAATCCTCTTCTCGTTCTTTATACCAACGTTGCGCTTCTAATGAGGGTGTACCGTATAAGAGCATTCCTTCTTCTTCCTCCGCATTAACCCAGTCCTTCGCATGGATACGCAGGCGATTTTGAAAGGTGCGAAAATTGCGATCGTCTTCGATCCACTGTTGCAAGCGATCCCAAACGCGAATCAAGGCTTCGTGGACTAATTCAACGGTTATGATGGGGGGGGTATCTCGTCCGATGTTTGCGTTTGTAAGCACAATTAAACGCGCCTCTACGAGTTTTTGCAATAAAGTATCACAATCTTCTCCCAATTCCTGACGGGTCGCAACTCTGCGGGTATCGGCGATCGCTTCTCCCAAATGAACGAGTTGCAGAAAAATGTCCTGCGATCGCGCTTTTTCTGCGGGGGTTAAGGACTGATAAAACTGCTCTGCATGACTCGCTAATGCCCGTTCTACCCCCCCAATGTCCTCGTAAGCCTTATGAGTTAAAACACCCTCTTCCTGCCTCTCCCAGAGCAAAGTCAGAGCAAATTCAAGGAGAGGTAAATTCCCCGCTTCTTCACCAACAGCATCTAAAATGCGATCGCTCAATCCTGGGGCAATTTTAATGTTTAATTTTTGTGCAGGTTTCTCAATTGCTTCCCTTAATTCTTCTCGGTTCATAGGTTGTAAAAGTTCGGGAGGATATTGGCAGAGAAGATCGGCAAAGGGACGATAGGAAAGGGCGCGTTCTAAGAAATCTGCTCTTAATGTTAAAAGGAGCGTCAGTCGCGATTGCATATTAATTGCTTGAGAACTCGAATCGGCGTGGGACAGTAAAGGTTCAATCAGGAGTTGTAGAAAATTCTGCCGCATTTCTCGATCCGCACACAGGGTGTAAATTTCTTCAAATTGATCGACAAATAACAAAAAACGCCGTTTTTCTGAATCCTTTTGTAAAAAGCGATCGCTAAGATGGTCTAAGTTTATTTTTCTCTCGATTAATGCAGTAGCAAGTTTATTGATTTCAATGAGTCTCTCTGTTTCCTTGAGTTGAGGTTCTAGGCGATCGATACACTGTTCCGCTAATCTTCTAAAAGGGCGATCGCCTGGACGAAATGCGATCGTAATAGTATCTTCACTAATTTCAGGAATCATTCCCGCAAAGACGACAGAAGATTTGCCACTTCCCGAAGCACCAATCACTGTGATTAAAGATTTAGTATAAACAGCATACACCAACTTTTCAATTGTCGTTTCTCGTCCAAAAAAGAACGGTGCATCTTGCTGAGAAAATGCCGATAATCCTTGATAAGGACAAGTGAGAAATAATTGTTCCCCATTGCCTGTTTCCTCTTCCTCATTGCCTGTTTCCTGTTCCCCATTGCCTGTTTCCTGTTCCCCATTGCCTGTTTCCTGTTCCCCATTGCCTGTTTCCTGTTGCCTTTTCTCTCTTGCCTCTCCTCCAATTAATTGTTGCCAAGAAATAGGCAGTTCTGTCGGGTTTTGACAAATGACTGGCAACCAAGAAGCACAAGGGCATTGATCTTCTAAAACTTGCAAGCGTTCTCGTGCTTCTCTGACTGCTAAATACAAAGAAGTTCCTTTTATAAATGCTTTCAAAAAATACTTTAAAAATTCTTGAGCAACGAGATCGGGGACGGGTTCTCGCATCACAATAGTTTGGGGAATATGCAAACTTTCTAATTGTCGTACTAGCCCCAACCCATCACAGGAGTTAAAAATGGCTATTTTTACCCCTTGTTTGACTGCTTTTTTTAAGGCATGGGTCATTTCTCCTACATCAATTTTCTCTTGTTTATTAATCTCTAAATAGCCTTTTTCCCCATTTTGATAACTAGAACTATGTCCGGCAAAAAATAAAATATCCCAGCCTTCTGCATCCCATAGTTTTTGATAAAGAAGTTTACGAGAAGGTTCAACGAGAAAAACTGTTTCTGTATCGGGGAGTTCGGCGAGAAGATGGCGATCGCTTTCAATATCGATGCCTTGGGAATGCCCCAAAATCGCTAAAATTCTGGCTGTTTTTCGGGGTTTGAATTGGGTTTCAACTTGTTCGTAAGCGGGGGAACTCAGGGCTAATTCTGCTTGAGGATAGCGATGGAAAAAGTCCCATAAATGCCAAGGAAGACGGCGAATAATAGTATCTTTAACTTGGAAAATAACGCGAATTTCTGCGCGAGGAGAAAGTTTTTCCAGTAATTTTTCTCGAGGCGATCGAAAGGAGTCCGATCGCAACCATTGATTAAATTGAATGACTAAGTGTTCTGAAGTTTGTCGAAAGGCCAAGTCTAATTCTCGAGGCGATCCTTGAAAAATCTGGTTTTCTGTCTCTTCAAGACGGCCGACAAACCAAAGATTATGATACAAGGATTGCCAGTTACGGTACTGTAGCAACAAATCGGGCATTGGAGGTAAACTGCCCTTAGTGCGAGTTTGGGTCGAAAGAATGTTGTCTTCTGACCGTATTTCTAGGGTGACAGCCGTACCTTGCTGCAAGTCCCCATCGAGATCGAGGATAACCAGTACCATATTTCGGTCTATGTGGGAGGTTGTGCCTATTTACCAGTTGTAGCGCATTCAGTCCGGAAATTTTCTCTCGATAAGGAGTTTTTGGCAAGGGCGATCGGGTTATACTGAAAAATATTGAGAAAATTGCCTAAATTTTCAGGCAAGATTACGGCGATCGCTAGGAGTAACAAGGGAATGTTTGTAGAATCTCGTTCGGAACAATTATCTTTGGAGTTTGAGGAAAAAATAATTGTTGTCAATATTGCTGAATCTTTTGACACCGATCTAAAAAAACTATCCTTACAAGATCGCAAAATTGTGAAACGGAAACTGGAACAAATTGATACTTTTTTTGAAGAGGGAAACTTGAAATCTTTCATCCAAAAGATCAAACGAGTGCGAGGTATAAAATTATTAAGCTATACACCTTCATTGTATTTATTAAAAGTCAATGCAAAACTAAAAATTTTCTTGTTTTTTGTAGATGATCCCATTTTTTCTCAAAAAATCGTTACTTTTCTTCGTGTTTTTGCAAGTTGCGATCGTGACAAAGTTCTCAAAAGTTTAGTTGAATCGTATTACCAAGAAGAATTAGATCGATTAAGAATACAAGAGAGATGAGAAATAAAGTTTTATACGATGAATATGGTGTAATTAGAGAGGCATGGAAAATCCTTCCATCTGAATTTCGAGATGATTTTTTGGAGGTATTAGCAGAACTCGAGGATAATGAATGTCATCGACAAAGACAATTTTCTAAAACTCAACTACATAGAGTATCTAATTACGATCCAGCTGTTTATCGAGCTTATATTGATAAAATTTCTGGATGGAGGTTACATTTAATGTATCAAGATGGAGCAATCCATTTAAAAGACATTATCTCACCAGAACGTCACGATTCTGTCATACAAGTTATCAAAAGCAAAGAACATCGATACAAACAATCTCAAACTCAACAAAAGGACATAAAAAAAGGAAAGAAAAAGAAGAAATGATTGTTTTTGTTCTTGTAGAGACGTTCAAAGAAAACGCCTCTACATGATGCAAAAGAAACCTAAATATCCAAGTCTGTGAGATTTAATTTGGGTCCGTAGGTTTCAATGAACTGACGACGAGGTGCCACCCGATCGCCCATCAAAACGGTGAAAATGCGATCGGCTTCCGCAGCATCTTCAATAACTACTTTCTTCAACATTCGAGTTTCTGGGTTCATGGTCGTTTCCCACAGTTGTTTGGGCATCATTTCTCCTAACCCCTTAAAACGCTGGATGGTATAGTTAGCATTAGAAGGGAATTCCGCGATCGCCGCATTCAGTTCGCGATCGCTATACAAATATTGATGATTGCGTCCTCGTTCCAGTTTGTACAGGGGAGGACAGGCAATATAAACGTAACCCTGGTCGATTAAATCCCGTTGGTAGCGGAAGAAGAAAGTTAAAAGCAAGGTGCGTATGTGAGCGCCATCTACATCAGCATCAGTATTGTGACAACTTAAGCCACCTACACCGCAAACAAAGTTTTCGTCATCTTCAACGGAGAAATCGTAGACGTATTGACCGACTGGGTCAATTTCTTCATTGGTAATAACTTTTAAACCCATTAAATCATCGCTAATAGAAATAAAATCTAAGGGTTTTCGAGTAGGTTTAGCGAGATATTCTTCCACGCGATCGCAATTATTATGACGCTGCCAAATTGGCCAGCATTCTTCCAATTGCTCTTTCCCACAAATAGCAATGGAATAATAAGGATGTCGAGTTTGAATTTCCGCATCTTCAGGGGTCGAGGGTTGATGTTTTGTATGGGTGGCAATAATGCCTAATTGACCGCAAAGATAGAGTAAGCCATCTTTCAATTGATTTGAGTTTGTCGTAAAGGAAAGATTTGCACCTGCCGTTGTTCCATCTCCTAAGAAATAGCCCTCTAAAAAGATCAATTGTAATTCTTCACTGACACTGAAAACAAGATCGGGAAGTTTCTTCTTGTGGGCGACTTTTGCGACTCCCCACGCTTTCAATAACCGTGCGGCTGCAACACTATGAAAATAGAGTTTAATACCATCGCTATCGGGGTCGTGGTAACAACGCGGTATTTCTCCAAAAACCGACGCGATCGCATTTTTCAGTTCTTCAATGAACTCTTCATCTTTTTTGCCTATATTGAGGCTAACTTGATGTTGGCTTAACGTTCCTTCCGCAACGTACCATCCTAAAAACCACATTAATTCTTTCGTGATGGGTAAATAGCGATCGAAGGCTTTATCAATGTGGGCTTGAGGAACAATTTTAACTTCCTCTCCTAACTCAATTAATTCGCTAGGGGTAAAATAATCCATTGGTTTGTAAGCACTGACTTCTCGCCAACGGGCATTTTTACTGCTGTCATCATTAGCAATAAATTCATCAACTTTGGAAGGTAACGTTTCATAAACAATATTTTCATTACCTCCCAGTGCGTCTAAGTAACTCAAGAAGTGGGATAAAATGGGGCGATTGATACCGCGTTCCCAATGACTAATTGTAATCGGTTGTTTGACCCCACAAGCTACTGCGACTTTCTGTTGAGAAACTCCTACCGCTTTGCGTTGTGCAATGAGTTTTTGCCATTCTTCTTGGTCTAATTGTACCCGAGGTTCGCTCCATTGTTTCGGTTGAGAAACCTTAGCTAAAACTCGCTTTCCGGAAACTTTACGAACATCTTCTCCTTGCAGGTAAAGAGATTTTGTTAAACCTGCTTCGTAGAAGGTTCGCAGAAGATCGATCTGTTTTGGACTGTCAGAAGGACGGGGTAAACGACGAGGAGCAACTAAGATATCTCCCGATCGCACTTCATTACCTTTTTTCAGTTTCACTTCTCCATTTTCGTAAACATAAACGCTGTGGGAAGAGGTCACTTTAATCGAGCGATTGTACCGTGTAGTAATTTTGTACATTGGCTCTTTATGACCGTGGCGAATGACAGCTTTAAGAGGACGGAAACGGGTTTGATTTGTGGCTGGATCGAAGGCAATTACTTGATAGCGATCGCTGCTGCGTTTTCCTTCAACACAATCATCGATAAATTGGCCAATATTAACAAATTCTGTTTTGCCGCGATCGTCCATTATCAGAGTAGGTTCGTCCCCAGCAACGCTCATAATAATGACATAATGATAGCGTAATTGTGATACATCAAATTCATCTCCTTTGATACCCAAACCCAAGGCGGTAATTAAGGATTGAATTTCCGTATTTTTGTAGATTTTGGCATCATCGGTTTTTTCAATATTGAGGATTTTTCCTCGTAAAGGAAGGATAGCCTGGGTGCGGCGATCGCGTCCTTGTTTCGCACTATTATGAACGAATACACCACTTGCTAAAGCAAAATTATGACTGTGAGGAACTTCAATATCATAGACATCGTGTTTTTCGTTTAATCGTTCAATGGATACGATGCGATGATTATAATTCAAGACTGCTTCTCTTGCTTTTTCAGCATTTCCTTCAAAATAGCGATCGCAAAATGTATCAAAACGGAGTAAAGATTTATCGCGAGTGTTCTTGCGATATGCTTGATATTCTTCTAGTAGCAATTTGCCATGTTTGATTTCAACTTGTTTGAGCGCTGCGATTGTTTTTCGGTAATAAGTTTGATTCAACGCAGCACGACGTTTTTGCCGAAATTCTGGAGTCCATTGTTCTTTAGTTTTTTGACTTCGCCACTCCAGTAGTTCATTATTTTGCCACTGTTCTTTAGCATTCTCTGAACTAGCTTGACGTACTTCAGGATGCTCTACAAAATAATTGTGTACTCGTTCGGCTTGTGCTATTCGATTTTTTTCTTCACTCCAATATTCTTGTTGTGCGCGATATAACTGTTCGTGATTTTGCTGACGATAATCTTCGTTACTATTGTAAAATTCTTGCCATTTGTTCATCATATAGACTTTATAGTTTTCATCTTCCCACTGTAATTTAGCTTGTTGTGAGAGAATTTTTTGTGTGTTTGGCTGCTGCATTCGCTGGCTCATCTTATCGCGAAATTCCTGAGTTTGATGAATTTGACGACATTTCTCAATTACATCTGGACGATGCAATGTTTTTGTTAGATGCTCTTGATGAATTTGTAAATGCTGAATTGCCGATAGACGCTGTAAATTAGTTGGATTATTGTTGAGCTTATTAAAATCAAGATGATGACAATGCTCCCCATCTTCCCGACAATACACATTCTGCCAACGATTATACCAATCAGAAACTAAATGCGTGAATAACCAAGAATTGCTCTTAGGATTCCAAACCATTTCATAACCATTGATTGTAATACCCAGTTCGCTAATATCAGAAAGTTTTCGATAAAGCGGCATGAGAGAATCAGTGGGTGTTAGATCCGCAGCAGCTTTATATGTACAATCTCGCAACATAAATTGATGATCGGGTGTACAAATTAGCTCTTCTCCATTATCGAGCGTTACCTTAACCAATTCTGCATTTTTCTTGGTTATTCGTGCATTGAGAATTTGTTCGATTCCGATTGTTCCATTCTGGCGAATCGTATAACAGAAATTTTGTTTTCCGGCGGCTTCTTCTTCAACTAATTCTTTAAAACTGAGGGAACGACCATCAGCCAAAGCTACTTTTGTTTCTCCAACAAAACAACCTCCTGCACTATCTCCTTCGACAATATAAATCTCTGATTCTTCCGGATCGCGAGAACTACAATCTGCCAATTTACCTGGTAAAGGAGAGGATTCTAAAACCGATTTGCGGCGGACTAATTCGCGGGCGTGACGGGCTGCTTCTGCGGCTTTAAAAGCCTGAATTGCTTTATCAATAATAGCATCAGCAACGTGAGGATTAAATTCTAAATATTCGTTGAGAACTTCCCCCACAGAAGAATCAACAATTCCTCGGACTTCGGTATTCCCTAATTTAGTTTTAGTTTGCCCTTCAAATTCCGGATCGGGAACTTTTACAGAAATTACGGCTGTTAATCCTTCTCGGACATTTTCCCCCCCTAAATTCGATTCATTTTCCTTGATTTTATTGCGCTTGCGGGCAGTAGTATTCATGGTACGAGTCAGGACGGTTTTTAAACCTTCTAAATGCGTCCCACCGTCCACCGTGCGAATGTTATTGGCAAAGCCTAGAATTGTATCGCTGTAGGCATCAATACACCATTGCAGGGCAACTTCAACTTGTACGCCATTCTTCTCTCCTTCAACATAAATAATATCTTCGTGCAAAGGCGTTTTATCTCGCGTCATATAAGCGACATATTCCTTAATTCCTCCTTCATAACAGTAAGATTCGCTGCGGGGTTCCCCTGGACGGCGATCGCCAAAAGAGATCTTAACTCCTGCATTCAAATATGCCAATTCTCGCACCCGACCGGTGAGAGTTTGATAGTCAAAATCTATCGTTTCACTAAAAATCTGGGCATCCGGGAGAAAGGTCACTGAAGTTCCTGTGCGGTCTTTTTCTTGACTGGGTGTTGCAATTAATTCTGTTTGAGGAATTCCCCTTGCGTAGTGTTGAGTATGGAGTTTATTCTCCCGCCAAACTTTAATCTCAACCCATTCAGATAAGGCATTGACGACAGAAACGCCAACCCCATGTAATCCTCCAGAGACTTTATAGCCACCACTGCCAAATTTTCCCCCAGCGTGGAGAATTGTCATAACAGTTTCAACAGAAGACTTTCCGGTTTTGGAATTAATACCCGTGGGAATTCCTCGACCATCATCGGTAACGGTAACGGAACCATCGGCATTAATATCAATTTCAATATGGGTACAATACCCCGCTAGTGCCTCATCGATAGAGTTGTCTATAACTTCGTAGACCAGATGGTGCAGTCCCCTTGGACCTGTAGAACCAATATACATCCCTGGTCGCTTGCGAACGGCCTCTAGACCTTCGAGTACCTGAATCTGATCGTCGCCGTAATTGTCTGTCATGGGAATCCCTCAAATTTGAGTTAGGAGCGTGAGTTTCGCCCCTCGATAGCAAAATCTTCAGAAATTATAGCACAAAAGACTAGATGAAGTTATTATCGACTTCTGAAGAGATTTTTATTTCGGGATGCACCCCTATAATTTTGAGGATATGGGAAAAGTTCGGGAAGGGAATTCCAGTTGCAGCGATCGCCGAGCCTAATTATAGCAAATGAAGGCCACTTTGTCTTATAGGGTTTGGAGACCAAACCCCTACCGAGGCATTCTCACTTATAAAACTCATAGTAGCTGGGTTGCCAAGCATCCAGGGGCAATGGATAATTAAACTCGCACCGAACGTAAACTTTTCTTAAGGATTGAGCGATCGGTATTGTAATGGCACGACGGGAGACCCATTGAATTTTAGAACACTCAAACAAGATTGGCTTGCAAACATTCCAGCCGATCTTCTCGCAGGAATGGTGGTCGCACTGGCTCTCATTCCCGAGGCGATCGCGCAGTATGCTGAAAATAACAATATTGATTTATTGATGATGGGTGCTTATGGCCATAAACGCATTCGCTATCTGGTTATTGGTAGCACAACGACCCAAATTTTGCGCCGTATCAATCTTCCCGTGTTGCTATTTCGATAGATAAATGAAACAACTTTCACTTTTTGAACCGATCTCATCTGGCGATCGCGAAACTTATCAATATATTGAAGGGGATATTCCTGTCGATCTACCAGAAAATACATTTATTTCTCTCGATCGCAAACCTCCTTTAAAAATCTACTCTCTTGGATTTCAACCCGCTAAATCTATTCCAGAAATTCCGCGTTGGTTTCTACAAAAATATGGGACTAAAAACTGTACAATCCTTGAACCTTTTGCTGGTTCTGGAACAACAATTCTAGAAACTTTACGTTATGGCGCATCGGTTTATTGGTTGGATTATAATCCACATAGTCGGTTAATTTGTCAAGTGAAAACAACACAATTTAATCTTGCTGAAGTCCAAGAAGTTAGTTTAAATATTCTTAAAAATGCAGGCGATCGCAAAACTGCCCCTGAAACCGTACAATTTTCCAATCGAGATTTTTGGTTTCAACAACCTGTTCAAGAGGGGTTAGAAATTCTCAAAGAATCTATTCATTTAGCTGCTAAAACTATTCAACCCCTTCTCTGGCTTGTTTTTGCCGCTACTGTTAGAAAGACATCAGATATGAATGATGGTATGATTTTAGCGGCAAAACGTTCTCATGTAAAAGATATCCCCCAGCGTTCTCGTGAAGATACATTTAAGTATTTTAAATTTTATTTAGATAAAACCTTAGAAGCGATTGGAGAATGGCAATATTTGTTAAATTATCCTTTGGAGCGTGCCAAACAATTATCTTGCAAAGATGCTAAGAAAATTAGCGGAAATTTTCCGATCGATGCGATTATTACATCTCCACCATATATTAATGCAATTGATTATATTTGGGCGTGCAAATTTGAATTACATTGGTTGGATTTAGTCAAAACAAATAAAGAACGATTAGATTTGTATTCTTGTGAAATTGGTACGGAAAGAATTGTTAAACAAGAATATCAAGCATTAGGTCATACAGGTTATATTCCCCTCGATCGCCTAATTGAAGAAATTTATACAGGACAGAAATATAAAGCGAGTAAAGGGCAAAATCAACTAAGGGCAAGAGTCGTATATAAATACTTTATAGAGATGAAAGAGCATTTTCAAAGTTGTTTTACTCATCTTAATTCTGGCGGATATTATTGTTTTGCGATCGGTCACGTTAGTAAAATTTGCGGGGTCGAAATTCCTGTAGCCGATCTTTTAACAGATTTAGCTCTAGAGATTGGATTTAAGAAAGAGTTTTCCTTTCATCTGTTATTAAAAAATCGCCGACTCAATTTGCCTAGAAATGTCGATTGGGCAGGGACTATTAAATATGATACTGTTGTTGTTTTAAGCAAAGGAGAGCAATGAGTTCCAAGGAGATAGAAAATTCATTAGAAACTATTCTAACCAAATATAGTGAATCTTTCTCAGAGAAAGTTTTTAGCGAACAATCTTCAGCAGAGGACGATCTAATGCGTGTTTTTGGTTTAACCCAAGAAATGAAAAATAATAACCGTCAGTACTGGGGGAGAGAACTAGGTGCGTGTTGGGAACGTCTGGTTAAAGAATTATGTCAATTAACTTGCGATCGCTTTTGGATCATTGCGATCGAGTCCAAACAAGCAGCTTTTTCCCTTGAAGCTGGCAGATCGCAGTTACTGACCTATATGCTGGCAAACCCCCATCGCGATCGCCCCACCTATGGTTTATTGACTAATGGAAATAGCTTCCTCTTTGTCAAGCTAATGAGACGAAATACTCCTCAGTACGCTTTATCTCGCTTGTTCTACCTTTTCAATCCAAGCAACGATTTGTATAGCGTTTTGAGTGTATTAAAGCACTTAGCTGAAGGCGATCGCAATATCATTCCTAGAAATGGCATTTAAAGCGCGATCGCAATTCTTCCAAACAACAAAAAGCCCCTTCTATGGATTGGCGATCGCTTCCGTAGAGACGTTAAATGGGTGCATCTCTACAGAATAAACGCGAACAAAATGCGATCGCAATTATTCCGAACTTGTTGTCTCTAAAATCCCTTGAGTCAACTTATCGGGAACTTCTTGTAAATGGTCGTACTCCCAGTGGAAGAAACCCACTCCCAAAGTTAAAGATCGCAACTCAATAATAAAATTGTGCATCTCCGCTTGAGGCAAATAAGCCGTCACCTCATCCCAATGCTGCCAACCCGAGAGAGACTCATAACCGAGGATTTGTCCTCGTCGTCCCGACACCAACTGCAACACCTTCGAGGTAAAATTGGCAGGAGCCGCAACTTTAACCGCTAAAATAGGCTCCAATAAGATCGGTTCGCACTTCTGCATCCCCTCCGTCATAGCAATGCGTGCTGCTTGTTTAAAGGCTTGTTCGGAACTATCCACCGCATGATAAGAACCATTGCTCAAATTGACCGACACATCGACCACTGGAAATCCTAACGGACCCTTTGCCAGATAATCTCGTACTCCCGTTTCCACCCCAGGAATGTACTGTTTGGGAATGACACCCCCAACAATCGTATCACTAAACTGAAAGCCTTCTCCTCTTTGTAAGGGTTTGATCTCTAAAAAGACATCTCCAAAGGCACCATGACCGCCGCTTTGGTGCTTATAGCGTCCGTGGGAAAGGGTCGTTTTGCGAATAGTTTCTTTGTAGGGGATGCGAGGGAGATGGGTACTCATGGGGAGATTATACTTGCGACGCAAGCGATCCAGGGAAACTTGTAAATGAATTTCCCCTTGACCCCAAAGAATAATCTCGCGAGTATCCCCATGTTGTTCCCAATGCAGAGATGGGTCTTCTTCTAGCAATTTACTCACAGCACTGCTGAGTTTGACTTCATCTTTGCGTCGTTCGGGATTAATGGCAAGGGCGTAAACTGGTGCGATTTTTGCGGCGGTGGGTAAGGTTTGCGTATCTTGGCCGCTGCTGAGAGTATCTCCGGTTTGAATCCCTTCCATGCGGGCGATCGCCACAATTTCCCCGACAGTTGCATCATTGACGGACTCTTGTTGCTGTCCCATGAGGCGATAGAGTCCCCCCACCCGCACGCCATTGAGAAGCATCCCATCGCTTAATTTACCCTGCCAAACCCGTGCTAGGGAAAGTTTACCCCCTTGAGGAGTGTAATAGGTTTTCAGGACTTGAGCGAGGGCATCCCCCTCAGCAACGGGTTCGAGTCCCCGCCGTCGCGCCGTAATGCCAGGATCCGGGGCTTCTTTCACTAAGGCATCCAGGAGAGGGCGCACCCCGTAATCTCGTTCAGCTATCCCGAGAAACACGGGAACGATCGTATCTGCACTTAAGTTCTGTTTCAGGTCTTGGAGAATTTCAGCTTGAGGCGGATTGATTTCTTCGAGGAGTTCTTCCAAAAGATGGTCGTTAAAATCGGCAAGGGTTTCCAGCATTTCATCCCGTGCAGCTTTTTCCTCTTCTTGAAGATGTTCGGGTAAGGGGACGGGATCGGCGGGACTGCCAGGATGATAGTGATAAGCCTGTTCGCTCACTAAGTCAATATAACCCACCAGTTCCTCTTGTTGGCGAATGGGATATTGTTGCGGGATCAGAGGACGACTGGAGACAACTTTCAGGGCGTGGAGAATGTCCATAAAGCTATCTTTGGAGCGATCGAGCTTATTCACGAAAACGAGGTGAGGGATTTCCCAATCGTCGAGAAATTTGAATAAGGGTGCTAAAATGAGAACTTTGTCGGCAACGGCTTCACAGACGACGATCGCGGCTCCGGCTCCCACCAGGGCATTATAAGTTTCTTGGGTAAATTCGATCGATCCAGGACAGTCGAGAAAGGTGAAGTGAATATCTTGGTAGTCGCTGCTGGCTACGGAAATTTCGACACTCATGGCGCGATCGCGGGCTTCGGGAGAGCTATCTCCAACAGTATTGCCATCTTTGATGCTTCCCTTACGCGCAACCGCGCCCATCACCGAGAGAAGGCTTTCCAGGAGGGTTGTTTTACCGCAGGAGTAAGGTCCGACGATGGCAACATTACGGGCGCGGTCTAATATCTGTTTCATAAGGTTAAGTCAGGTTAAAAAACGCTACATTTTATTATGAGATGTTGGGAGTTTATGATTTGTTGTTAGCGATCGCAACATCAATTTTCGTTGCGATCGCTAGAATCGCATCTAACGTCAGTTATCTCTGAATTGAGATTAATCTATATTTGACTCTTCATAGCCGGGGTTTTCATCCGCGAGACGAGGGCAGCCATCTATGAAGCTGTCGGGGTCGCTGATAGAGTCGAGTTGATCATCTAACTCTCCGTTAAAGGAGCGTCGGCATTGATCCTCTGTTGATATACCTAGAATCTCGCCACAATCTTCTATAAAGTAGGGATTGTCTTTAGCTTCAGGATAAAGGGTTATCGCCTCTTGGCAGTGCTGTGCAAGTTGGGGATCAAACTGTGCTGAAGCCGATTGTACATTGAAATTTACAGCCACTAAAATCGCTAAAACAGCCGTCATCAAAAGAGTCATTAATCGTTTCATCAATTTTTCCAAAGTTGAGTTGAGCAACATTTTTGAAGGGGACAATTTGAATAGTTAAATACTCAAACTCCCAATATTTAAAGTAGCCTTTTAGGTAGGAGATACAAGTAAAATCCAGATTTTTTTAATAAACTTAGGTGTTAGAGTAAGTTTTTTCTTGTTAACTGAAGGATAGATTTACAAATTTGAGATGCACTCTGCAATTGAATGTCTCTACTTTAAATCCAAAAGTCCTTTTTCTTTAAGTTTGGCATTAAAGCGCATTTCCATATCTGTATTTCTGGTTTGTTTGAGTTTCTCTTTCAGTTCTGCTTCAACTCTTCTGGCAACTATTTTCAGCAATTTTATTTGATTTTTATCTTCACTCTTCCCATAAGTTTCTTTCTCTTCTTCGGTCATGGCAATTTTAGCATCAATTGGATCATTCCATGCTGTTTGTTCCGAGCCATTTCCTGGGGGAATCTCGCCATTTTCGGCGATCCAAGCGCCTCGAATATCTTCTAAAATCGTGCGACTGGGACGTTCAATTGTTTGATATTTGAGCCAGTAACAGAATTCTGGCTTGCGGATTAAATGTTGTTTTAAACCCAGATAAATATCGCGGGAATAGGCGACGACTTGCATCTTTTTGTCGCGATCGAAGACCGCATAAACGCCTATTTTTTTCTGCAATTCTTCGGAAATCTGACCACTTTCATCTAAATAGGGAAAATATTCTAAACTCGCCAAAGTGGGAATATCGGTCTGAGATGTCATAGGGACTTTAAAGTTAATGTTCGTTTCGCCATCATACCGGAGAGTGAGGGTTAGCGGGCAAGTTACGATCGCGGCTTTGCAACAATATTTAATATTTTGGGAGCGTGGAGTAAAAATGAGGAAAAATTAAGAACTTAGCGGGTGCCAGAAGGAAGCGTCATGGCTGGAAATCCGCGATCGGGAGGGGTATAACCCACTTGCTCTTGTTGAGTGTCCTTGGAACTTTGAATGGGAGCATTAACCGCATAATTCCTAGCGTATAGCAATTGTGCAATCAGTAAGAAAGCGATAACCCCAGTAAATGCAAAGAGTAAATTTTTCATCTCGAACCCTGTATAACTCGTTATCCTAACTATCGGACAGGTTCGAGAAAATTACCGCGATCGCAACCCTGACAATGGGTGATGTTTACCGAAACAATGAGTGATGGTTTCGGAATATCTGGGTGATGGTGCAAGGGAATATCTCGTGACAATTATTCTGAGGTTAAGCGATCGCGATCGCAAAGGGGTCTAACCCATCAGATTCATCTCGAGGTATTTCTCAACTGATTTTGCTTTTTAAGGGGGATGGGAGGGTACGGTCTAGTCATTTCAATATTCCCACTGACTCTAGACTACAAGCAAATTAAGGAAAAACTTGCGATCGCAGCCTCGTGTCTGGTGTGATTTTTTTCTGGCGCTGTCGTGATGTAATCCGGATAACAGTGCGATCTCGCTCACAAATCTATGATCGATAGTTGATGATCTATTCTCCAAGTTTGCATTCTTTGTAAGACGCGATCGCCTAAATCGGGAACCAGTGCATCAAACCATTCTATTTCAGGGTAGGCGCGAAACCAAGTGCGCTGACGTTTGGCGAATTGGCAGGTATGTACTATGGTCAATTCTTTGGCTTTGTCGAGGGAAATTTCACCCAGAAGATATTGTTTGATTTCTGCATATCCCAAGGTTTCTAATAAGGGTAAATCCCAACCGTATTTATGACCAAGTTTCTCTACTTCAGATATTAATCCTAGATCGAGCATTTGTTGGGTGCGCTGACTAATTCGGTCTTTGAGGCGATCGCGATCGCAGTCCAAGCCAATTTGCAAAATGGGATAATCTGGGGGATTTTCTCCTTGTAGGGAGGAGATCGGTTTTCCTGTCACATAAAATACTTCTAATGCTCTTAAAGTACGGGTGTTATCATTGGGATGGATTTTTTCGGCGGCGATCGCGTCAACTTGGCGCAAAAACTCATAAAGTTGCTTTTGTCCCAGGGTCGCCAAATTCTCTCGCAAGGAGGAATGGGGGGAGACGCGGGGAATTTTTAACCCTTTCACGATGGCTTTAAGATAGAGTCCGGTTCCTCCAACTAGAAAGGGAGTCTGGGAAGAGTGCGCGATCGCGGTTTGTGCCTGTGCTTGATATTCCGCTAGAGTTAGGGTTTCTCTCGGGTCGCAAATATCGATGAGGGCGTGGGGAATGCGTTCTCGCTCTGCTAGGGTGGGTTTAGCGGTGCCAATATCGAACTCTCGGTAAATTTGTCGAGAATCCGCACTAATAATTATAGAGTGCCAATGTTGTGCTAGAAAAAGTGCTAAACTCGATTTTCCCGTCGCTGTCGCACCACAAATGACAATTAAACCGCGATCGTTTGTCATTTTTTTAATTTAATAAAGGGTTTGGAGACCAAACCCCTACGAGGGTTTGGAGACCAAACCCCTACGATGCTAATTGAACGGGTTCGGGAATTTTTTCTGGGGTTGCTTTCTCTTTTACTGCCAAAAATTCAGCCAATTGTTCTTCAATTTCATCCCGCACAATTTCACGATACTCGATAAAATGTTCGAGATTCGCACAGGTCGTAAGATAAGAAAGAAAAACACCGGGATTTTTTTGCAGAAGTAAAAAGATTTGTTGCCAAAATTGAACGCGAGTATTGCGTTTAATCCCTTGTCGCCAGACAATAATCGCTAAAGCACGCAATGCCATTAATTCTGGTATTTTGAATTTCTTTTTATGGGGTTTCGGCTTCATTTGCAGATGATGCCGATAGACCCGTCCTAAATAACGATGGGGTTCATATAGTTCCCAAAAACAGCGCACGTATTCTCGCGCTAAGTCTTCAATGGGACGGGTGGGAATAAAGTTCATTAAATTGGTTTGATTTCCCGCAACCTCATTGGTTTCTGCCAATAAGCGACCTTCGTTTTGCAATCGCGTCCAGAGTGCTGTATTTGGTAGCGCTTGTAGCATACTAAACATGGCAAAAGGAATCGCCGTCTCTTCTACAAAATGAATAATGCGATCGCCAGCACCGGGTTTTTCGCCATCAAAGCCAATAATAAACCCAGCCATCACTCGCAAGCCAACGCGATTGATTTTCATGACCGCTTCAATGAGAGAGTCACGGGTATTTTGGAACTTCTTCGTCATTTCCAAACTGTCTGTATCTGGGGTTTCAATCCCTAGGAATACAGAGCTAAAATTGGCAGCCATCATCAACTCTAAAAGCTCATCATCCTGAGCCAAATCTACCGATGCTTCGGTAATCAAAGTAAAAGGATAATCATGCTCTTTCATCCAAGGTGCTAACTCTTTTAAGAGTAATTTCACATTGCGTTTATTGCCAATGAAATTATCATCTACTACAAAAACAGAATAGTGCCAACCCAGATCGTAGAGTGTTTGCAATTCTGCTAACAATTGTGCAGGGTTTTTGGTGCGGGGCTTGCGTCCGTAGAGAACAATGATATCACAAAACTCACATTGAAAAGGACAGCCTCGGGAAAACTGCACCGACATATCGGTATAAGCGGTCAAATCTAACAGATCGTAACGGGGGATCGGTGTTGTGGTTACGTCGGGTTTCTCCCCATTAGAACGGAAAATCCCCGAGGTTTCGCCTCTTTCTAGGGCTTCCACGAAAAGCGGGAGGGTGATTTCTCCTTCGTCCAAAATGAGGAAGTCTATCCCCGCTTTTTGGGCATATTCCGGGGTAGAAGTGACGGAGGGCCCCCCTGCTGCGACGGGGATACCTCGGCGCTTGGCTTCCGCGATCAGGTGCAGCATATCCGCTTTCTGCACGATCATACCTGAGAGAATGACTAAATCAGCCCATTCCCAATCAGCTTCGGTTTCTGGGACAACATTGCGATCGACCAGACGAAATTCCCAGGTTTGCGGTAAAATAGCCGCGACTGTAACTAAACCGAGGGGAGGAAGAGAGACTTTGCGACCAATGAGTTCTACCGCTTTGTCAAAAGACCAAAAAGATTTGGGAAAGAGCGGATATATAAGTAAAACTCGTAACTTTTTCATAAAAAAAATTTTTTGATTTGCAAGTTTGACAGCTTAACAAGAGTATCTACATAGTAGATTAGCACGGATAAAATTTTACCTAAAATTTTATCGTAAAATTTTACATCGATAAAAAATTGACAAAAACCAAAAAAAATGACCTCCAATCAATTTCAGATTAAGCCGGTTAATACATCTACAGAACGAAAGATTTTTTTAGATGTTCCCGAGATTGTTTATCGCAATGACCCGAACTGGGTAGCGCCTCTTCGTGAAAGTGTGGCCAAACAGTTAGCCGAGGACAATCCTTTTTCTCAGTATGGAGAATTTCAGGCTTTTATTGCACTTTCTCAGCCATCGGGAGAACCTTTAGGGCGCATTGTTGCGGCTATTAATCGGCGTTTGCTCGATCGCGAGGCTGAAAAAGTTGGCTTATTTGGTTATTTTGAATGCGTTGAGGATTTTGAGGTGGCGCGATCGCTTTTCGAGACGGCTTGTCAGTGGTTGCGCGATCGCGGTATGACGGTGGTGAGGGGACCGATCGATCTTTCTACTCATAATAATTGTTTATTTTTGGTGGATGGTTTTGACTCTCCTCCTGTGATGATGATGCCTTACAATCCTCCCTATTATCCTGAATTTGTTGAAAGGGCGGGTTGGCAAAAGGCAAAGGATGCTTATGCTTACAGTTTGCCTCTTGACAAACCGTTAGATTATAAGTACGAAAAAGGCTACAATATTGCTCGCAAATCTGGGGTTACTTTCCGCAATTTGCGAACGAAAGGAGAGGCTTTTGAGGAAGATGTGCGGGGTCTTTATCGTCTTTTTACCACTGCTTTTAGCCATAATTGGAGTTCTTCTGCCCGCACTGAAGAAGAGTTTATGGCAGAGGCTAAGGACCTGCAACAGTTGGCAGATCCTGATATTTTTATTATTGCTGAAGATGGGGAGAAAATGGTAGGTTTATTTATGTGTTTGCCGAATTACAATATTGCTCTTAAGCACGTTAATGGCAGGCTGAATTTTTGGGGAATTCTCAAGTTTCTCTGGTATCGTCGTAAAATCAGGACGACTCGCACGATCGCGATCGGTTCTCTTCCCGAATATCGCCGCAAAATGGTATCTTTAGGGTTAATTTATTTGGGGATGAAAGGAGGAACAGAGAAGAAAAAACCCTATGTTTGGTCGGAACTCTCCTGGGTTTGGGAAGATAATTCTCCTTCGCGAAAAATCATTGAAGCGACGGGGGCAAAGATATATAAAACTTATCGAGTTTATGAGAAAGAATTATGAAAGCATTGGTAACAGGGGCAAACGGATTTACGGGATCGCATTTGGTCAAATTACTCTGCGATCGCGGTTATCAAGTTAAAGGTTTGGTTCGCAAGTCAAGCGATCTATCGCGTTTAAAAGATTGCGATCTTGAACTGGTTTATGGGGATATTTGCGATCGCGATATTTTGAAGTCAGCAATGGAAGAGATAGACCTCGTTTTTCACCTGGCTGCTTATGTGGAATTGGGATTAGTGGATGAAGCGAAAATGGAGCGAGTTAATGTTGAAGGCACTCGTGCTATTTTGGAGGTATCGAAAACATCTGGAATCTCAAAGATGGTCTATTGCAGTACGATTGGAGTCTATGGAGATACGGGAGGAGAAATTATTGATGAAACATTTCAACGACAACAAGAGAATTTTTCCTCAGCTTACGATCGCACGAAATATCAAGCACAAGAATTAGTGGATGAATTTTATCAGCAGGGTTTACCCGTTGTTAGTCTAATGCCTTCGGGAATTTTTGGAGCCGACGATCCCCATTTTGGACCGGTGTTGCAACTCTTTTGTCAGGGAAAGTTGAAATTTTGGGTGGGAGGCGATCGCATTACGGGTATCGTTCATGTAGACGATCTGGTAGAAGCAATGGTTTTAGCCGCAGAAAAGAGCCAATCAGGAGAGCATTATATTATTTCCACGGGGGAACTCAAAACGAGGGAAATGTTCGCCTTGCTGGGTCAAAAAACGGGCATTCCCACACCTCAAGAACTACCGGAGTTTTTGGTAAGGGCGATCGGCAATATTCTCGATCCGATCGGACGCTTATTTGCTTGGAATCCTCCCATTAGCAAAGAAAGAGTCCATTATCTTTACGATCGCTGCGTTCGCATTGATAGTAGCAAAGCACGCAAAGAGTTAGGATGGCAACCCCGTTCCCTTAAAGAAACTTTATATGATTCAATTTAGTCATTAATAGGAAAAGAAATCCCCCATTCAACAGTTTGCATCTCCCTATGAAGTTAGAATTCCGATGGACAAGTCCTCTAGTTGCGATTTTTATATTAGCGATCGCAGGTGTGCCAATTTATTTACTGTTGCGATCGGGATTTTTTAGCACACCTGTTGAAGAAAGTTCTGCCAATTCTGTATCGGTTCTCGAACAAGAAGAAGTCATTAGTGCTTTGGGGAGAATATCCCCCAAAGATGAAATTA
Source organism: Spirulina sp. CCY15215 (assembly GCF_016888125.1). GTDB lineage: Bacteria > Cyanobacteriota > Cyanobacteriia > Cyanobacteriales > Spirulinaceae > CCY15215. The sequence continues at coordinate 32,759 of NZ_JACSWA010000443.1, read as the reverse complement.
TTACTGTGTCGGGATCGTCGGCTTTTCCGAATGCACGAGTTGCGAGACTTTTTGTTAAAGAAGGCGATCGCATTAGACGCGGACAAACCATTGCCATTCTAGAAAATATTACCCAACTTCAAGCAACCGTGGAACAGGCAAAAATTGATGCTAAATTGGTGCAAGCAAGGCTAGATCGCGTACAAACGGGAGATGTAAAACAAGGTCAACTTGCCGCACAAGAGGCAAGAATTGCCAATTTAGAGGCACAATTTCAAGGGGAAGTTGCCATTCAACAAGCACAGATCGATCGCCTAGAAGCAGAGATAAATAGTGCTAGAAATGACTTTGAAACCCTCGCTCCTCTGGCCGAAGATGGAGCAATTTCTCAGGAGTATTTAAACCAAAGTCGCTTACAATTAGAAATATTGGTAGAACAACTCGATGCAGCCAAAGCAGTTTTAAATAAAATCAATGCTACCTTTCCCAGTCAAATTTTAGAGGCACAAGCAACCCTCGATCAACTGCGAGAAGTCCGTCCCGTTGATGTTCGTATTGCACGCACAGAACTGGAAAGCGCGATCGCGGCTGTTTCTCGTGCAGAAGCGGATTTAGCCTTAGCTTATATTCGTTCTCCCCTTGATGCACAAGTATTAAAAATCAACACTTTTGCAGGAGAAAGTATTAGAAATGGCGGTATTGTTGAACTGGCTCAAACCCAGCAAATGTATGCGATCGCCGAAGTTTACGAAACCGATATTGGCAAGATTCGTCCTGGTCAAAAAGCCATTATTACCAGTGGCATTTTTCCGAGGGAATTGTCAGGAATAGTAGAAGCGATCGGTTCGCAAATTGGCAAAAGAGATATTTTGAGTAACGATCCCACCTTAGATATTGATGTCAGAATTATCGAAGTTAAAATTCGCCTTGAACCAGAAGATAGCCAACAAGTTTCTCATTTTATTAATTCCCAAGTTGAAGTCAAAATCTATATTACCGAGTAATTTATGTTTAGTTTACCTTTAAAAAAGTTGGAGAATCATAAATAATGTTGAAGCAACTAATCCTCAGTTTTCAGAAAATACCCATCGCTTTTTTGCAACTCCAACATCAAAAAAGCCAAACTTTAGCGGCGATTCTGGGGATTGCTTTTAGTGTGGTTTTGCTCTTTATGCAAATTGGTTTTTATTCTGCTTTTTTAGATGGTTTTATCGAACTTCCCCAAAGTTTTCAAGGAGAAATATTTTTATTAAATACATGGTCGAGAGAATTTCTGACAACTTTTACCTTTTCTTCCCGTCACCTCTATCAAACTCTAAAATTTCCTGAAGTTGAATCTGTGACTCCTATTTATAGAGGGATGGTCTTTTGGCGCAATTCTCAAGATAAAACCGTATTTCATCGCGGTATTATGGTGTTGGGAATACCTTTAGATTCCGATGCGATCGCCTTACCAGGAGTCAAGGAAAATCTCGACAAAATCAAAGCCGAAAAAATGGTTCTCTTCGATCGCAAAGCACGACCAAATTTAGCTTATATTACTCAAGAATTTCAAAAAAATGGCGTAGTCGTGTCCGAGATTAATGTGCCTGGTTCGGGATTATTTCAAAAAATACAGGTTAAGGGATTATTTGAACTCGGCGCAAATACGACCATTGATGCCAGCTTGATTGTGAGTGAATCGACATTTTCTCAACTGTTTCATCGCAATCTGAATGATATAGATTTGGGGATTATAAAACTTAAAGAAGGTACAGATATTAATAAAACAATTGCCAAACTACAAAAATATTTACCGTTAGATATTAAAGTTTATTCTAAACCCGATTTTATTGCTTATGTAAAAGAGTTTTACGAACACGGAACTGCAATGGGAATTATCTTTCGCTTTGCTTTAATTGGCTCAATTGTCGTGGGTATCGTGATTTTATACCAAATTCTTTATCAAAAAGTTTCTAAACATCTGCCAGAATATGCTACGCTAAAAGCGATCGGTTATAGTCATCAATCTTTGGTCATTATTGTTTTAGAGGAGGCATTTTTACTGGCATTTCTAGGATATATTCCTGGCTTAATTTTGTCTGTATTGGTCTATGATTTTCTCGCCAAATCAACCAGTATGTCCATTTTTATGCAGTTTAATACGGTTCTCAGCGTTCTCTTGCTAACCTGTGGTATCTGTTTAATTTCTGCAAGTTTAGCCGTACAAAAACTGAAAGAAGTCGATCCTGTTGAAATTTTTAGTTGAACTTTATGTTAGAAACAAACATTTTTGAAACCAATATTGTTGAGATTGATTGCCTCAATCATTATTATCAGGAAGGCGGACAAAGAAAGCAAGTTTTATGTGATGTGAACTTGGCGATTCAGTCCGGAGAAACCATGCTTTTAACTGGGGAATCTGGCTCTGGTAAAACAACTTTACTCTCCTTAATTGGCTGTTTGCGTTCTCTTCAAGAAGGTAGCCTAAAAATCTTCGATCGCGAATTATTTGGCATTAAAGAAACCAAACTATTTAAACTTCGCCGTCATATCGGTTTTATCTTTCAACATTTTAATTTGTTGGATTTTATGAACATCGAGCAAAATGTGCAAATCTCTCTGGAATTACAAGCTGATTTTTCACCAGGAAAAGCCAGGAGAATGAGTCGAGAAGTTTTAGAGAAAGTTGGACTAGGGAATAAATTTCACGCTTATCCGAGGCAATTATCAGGAGGTCAAAAACAGAGGGTTGCGATCGCCCGTGCCTTAGTGCATTCCCCGCAATTAATCTTAGCAGATGAACCCACGGCTGCTTTAGATAGTAAAACGGGTTTAGAAGCGATCGAACTGATTCAAAATCTCGCCCGAGAACAAGGAAGTGCTGTTTTAATTGTTACTCACGACCAACGTATCTTTCACGTTGCCGATCGCATTTTTCAGTTAGAAGACGGTCGTTTAAGAAAAGGTTATAATGAACAAGCAGCCCTCGGATTATCGGAATTAACCGAACGAGAATTACATCGGCTGGCGACGGATTTTAATTTTAAAGTTCGCACCTATCAACCAGGAGAAATTATTGTTCGTGAAGGCGATCGTGCCCCAGAATTTTATATTCTGATTCAAGGTACTGTAGAGGTTTTTCAGCAGTTACATAATACCCAGAAAGTCATTCTCAATCGACTCCAAAGAGGGGATTATTTTGGGGAAATTGCAATGTTAATGGGACAGCGATCGCCAGCTACCCTACAAGTTGTTTCTAGCACTGCTGTCAAAATTCTGGTTATTAACCGGAAAGTCTTTCTCGATACGGTTTCCAATTCGGGATTAACGAAAGCTGTGTTATTACAACAAATGTTAAAGCGCTTGAAAATATCGGCGAGTTTAAATTAATTTTGTATTAATTGTTCTCTGTAGCGATCGCAAAAAGGCAAAAAAGGTTAAAATCTAGAATACCATCATCGTAGACCAAACTAAGGACAAGGAGAGAATCAAACATGACTGGATTACAAAACATAGCTCTAGGTGCGGGGTGTTTTGCGATCGCGTTTATTGTCAGCAGTTTTATAGAATACTGGCTACACCGATTGATGCACTATTCTCAATCTATTGGTAAGCGCCATCGAGATCATCACAAACGCAATGAAGGACAAGGAGTAATAGGGGAATTTAGGGATTATATTAAGGGGGGATTTCTGGTGATGTGTTTGCCCTTTTTCATTTCTTTTCCCATTGGACTAGGTTGGCTTTTGGGTGCCGTCGTTTATGCCGCTTTTTCTGCTTATGCCCATCAACTACAACACGAAAATCCCACAAAATGTTTCTGGATGAAAATGCCGGTTCATTATGTTCACCATAAGTACAATCAATGGAATCATAATTTTGGTTTAGCGGTAGATTGGTGGGATTATGTTTTTGGTACTTATAAGGCTACAGAATGGCTGACGGATGAAGAATTAAACCAACAACCCAGGAACTATTTACAACTCCGTTGGTGGTAAGAAATGCACGGAGAATAACATATTTCCCCTGCGTCTTGTAACGACGCGGGGTCCGATTTCTGGTCTAGTGGTCTGTCATACTCAAAATGACGAGTATAGCTCGATCCGCCAGGGATTGAAATGGGTGCATCTCAGTTTTGTAAAAATAGCGAGCAAGATGCTCACACTGCCTGTATAATAGGGTCAAGTGTATCCACTCTTTTTTTGAGGCCATGGTACAACAACTCCAATCTCTCTCCATTGAAGACGAACTTCTTTATCCTGACAGTGACGGTAAACCTTTGGCTGATAATACGATCCAATTACGTTTAATTTTCACGATCAAAGGGGGTCTGGATGCTCTCTTTAAGGACAGAACTGATGTTTTTATTGCTGCGGATCTCTTCTGGTATCCGGTACGATTGACAAAACAGCAAGTTTTAGAACAAGAAGAACCCCAAAGACAAGCACCAGATGTGATGGTGGTATTGGGACGACCCAAAGGAGATAGGGGGTCTTATATGCAGTGGAAAGAGGATAATATTGCGCCGCAAGTGGCTTTTGAAATCCTTTCTCCTGGTAACAAGAAGAAGGATATGGACGTTAAGTTTAAGTTTTATCAACAGCATGGCATCCAAGAATATTACTTGTACAATCCGAAAAAGAATCGGCTACAGGGATGGTTGAGAAAAGGGAAGAAGTTAGAAGAAATTTCTCAAATGGAGGGGTGGAAAAGTCCACTTTTGGGGATAAGATTTAGCACGATTGAGCAGGATTTGGTATTATTTCATCCTAATGGGGAGCGTTTTGTGGATTTTGTTGAGGTGGTCGAACAACGCGATCGCCAACAACAAAGGGCTATTCTCGCTGAAGATGAACGCGATCGCCAACGACAAAGAGCTATTCTCGCCGAATCTGACTTACAAAAAATGAGAGATCGTCTTTTACAATTAGGAATTGATCCTGATTCCCTTCCTTAATTTCTAGAAGTGCGATCGCCTCATTAAATAAGTTAAATCAGAAGAAAATAGAACCCGATCGCCAGAATTATTGCGAAGAAGGAGAGAGAATACTTTGGCGAACAATATCGCCATCTTTAAGGGGTTTAGCGCTATTAATAACAAAGCGATCGCCGTCAGAAATACCCGAGAGAATTTCTACTTTTCCATCTACGCGATCGCCGAGAAAAACCTCTCGCGTCGCCACCCGATCTTCCCCTTGGAGGACAAATAAAACTCCTTTTTTATCATCTAATTTGTCGTCTTCTCTTTTTTGTAATGCTCTTTCAGGTATAATAATCCGAGGTTGTTGTTGGGGGGCAAAAGTAACTCGCGCTAGTAAACCACTACCAACGCGATCGCCAAAATTAGGAAATGTCACCTCAACGGGAATTTGGCGAGAAGTGGGGTCAGCAACGGGAGAAATGCGGGTTACTCTGCCAGGAAAATTGCGATCGCCAAAGGCATCTAATTGCACATTAACAGGTTGTCCCACCCCAACCCCCGACAAGTCCAACTCCGAGAGAGGCACGATCGCCTTGATCTGACTAAAATCACCTAGTTTAAGAACTTCTTCTCCGGCGGTTACTAAGTTCCCCGGTTCGCTAATTCTTTCTAAAACTAGCCCATTGATGGGAGAATTTAAACGAGCGAAGGTTTGACGCTGTTGTTCTCGTGCTAAAATCGCCCGTTGTGCGGCTAATTGTCCTAAACTGGCCTCAATTGCTCTTTCTTCGGTCTTAATGTTCTCTCGCGCTGCATTTACGGTTTGTTCGGCAACTTCTACCGCAGTTTGAAACAGTTCTGCCTCTCGCTGAGAAACCGCCCCATCTTTGGCTAGTGTTGCATAGCGTTCTGCATCATTTTTCGCCTGTTCCCATTCTATTTTAGCTCCTTCGAGTGCCGTGCGAGCATTGTTCACTTGAGTGCGCCCTCGTTCGATCTCTGCATTAAAAGCGGCAAGTTGTGCCTCAGCTTCGTTAACGCTGGTGGCTAAAATACTATCATCCAATCTCGCCAAAACCTGCCCCCGACGAACGCGATCGCCGACATCAACCCCCAAAACCAACAATCTTCCCTCAACTTGGGAACGAAGGGAGACAATTTTTAGGGGTTGAGTCGTGCCAATATATTCGATAGGATTGGCTAAACCGCCCGATCGCGCTATCTCTACATTTACCGCGATGGGTTGTCCGTCTTCTTCTTGTTGGGGTTGCGATCGCGCTGCATTTTCCTCTTTATTGCCACATCCTGTCACAGAAATGAGAAGAGGAAGAATTAATAAGGCGATCGCATGGCTGAGTTTTGGCATAATTGTCACTGGCAACTCTCATTTAATGTACTCGATCATCCTTCATAGCGCATGACTCCCACGAGAGATTGTAAATCAAAATCGCGATCGCGCCCACTCAAACAGACTCCAGAACTGACAACGGTTAGATCCAGTTTATCAATTGCGGAACTGTGTAACTCTCCGTTGGCGGTTCTCCATTCGACTTGCCAATATTCCCCGCGATCGCGAAAATGTTCTAATTGCCCTCCTCCTTGTTGCAAGGCTTCTCGCAGACGATTTTCGCCATTTTCGGTAATAGGTTGAGTTGGGTTGCGATCGCGTCGGCGATCGCGGGGTCTTTGACGGGGCGATCGCCGATTTTGTCTGGTTTCCTGCACTGCTTGACGGTGCTGAATTTGGCGCTGTCCCGCTTCACTGCGCTGCCACGCGATGTTATAAGCAGTTTGCATTTCCGGGGTCATGCCGGCGAAATGCAGGCTATCTGGGGGAGTTTCTTGGCGCAAGGCTTCTCGCAATTGTTCCCCAGTTTGAGGATCGGCACGGCGATCGCCTTCATCAAACCAGCAGATTTTACCGTCAACGCGGGCGATAATACTTTCTAATTGTCCGCCATCATTGACAAGATGAACGGGGATGGGTTTAACTATCCCAAAACGCTGTTTCATATCCGACTCATTCACGGGATAAGCCAGCCAAGTTTGCCCTCGTAAAGGATAAAGCAAGCGCAAACGAAAAGGTTTTAAAAGCTGTAAATATGTAGCAAGTTGAGGTAAATTTGGTTCATCGATCGCCTCGGCAACTTGGCGATCGATCGGCAGAAAAATGCCCCAGCCTTCAAAATCTCTCGGGCGAGTTTCAAAGGTATAAATGATATTGCCGATCGCCGTGCGAACTTTTCCTCCCCCAACACAAGGGGCAAGAAATTCGCGATCTCGCAATTGGTCTTCTTCGGCGGCCAGTTGGTTAATAAGTTTGTTAATATCAGTCATGGGCAGAAAAAGAGCAACGGCACTTTTCCTAATTGTAATCTAAAAAGAAAAAAGATGCTGCTCTTTTTCCCGATTGATAATTAATCATTGATAATTAATCATTGAAAATGGACTGGCAAGAAATTTCCGGAAATTGGCTAATTATTCCCGATAATACAATGGGAATCGTTCATTTTTTGGGGGGTGCATTTATTGGCACTGCCCCCCATTTAACCTATCGTTGGTTGTTGGAAAAATTGGCAGAAGCGGGTTTTCTCGTTATTACAACCCCTTGTTTAAATACTTTCGATCATGTTGCGATCGCCAGAGATGTTCTCAATCGTTTTGAGACGATTCTCGATCGCCTCTACTATCGTAAAATTGTAACCAATCGTGCCTTACCGATCTATGGTGTGGGTCATAGTTTAGGCTGCAAACTGCATTTGTTAATTGGCAGTTTATACGAAGTCGAACGAGGAGGAAATGTTCTCATTTCTTACAATAATTTTCCTGTTAATCGTTCGATTCCTTTTGCAGAACAGTTACAATTAACCCCCACATTCAATTTAAAATTTACTCCCTCTCCCGAAGAAACAAACGAGTTAATTGCCCAAGATTATCAAATTCGGCGCAACTTTTTAATTAAGTTTAGAAAAGATACAATCGACCAAACCTACGATCTACATCCAGTTTTACAAGCACGCTTTCAAGAGATGGTTTCTTTACAAGTTTTACCTGGAAATCATATTACACCGATTAACCAAGAAATTAATTGGCAAATTGGCGAAACTTTTACCCCGATCGATGCGATCGCCCAATGGTTTAAACAGGAAACAACCAAAGATTTACAACGACTTAAACAGGAACTTATTCTCTGGTTAAATCCTTGTTATAAAATTGCTGATAAAAATTAAGAAAAAGAGATAAAATCTACTCCAAAAACTTCAGCAAAGGCGATTACAATATCTTGTCGAACAGTTTCAAATTGAAGATCGGGAAGAAATTGAGATAAACTACCAACGGGTTTATCTGGAATTCCACAAGGAACAATGCGCGAAAATCCTTCTAGATCGGGACAAACATTTAAAGCAAAACCGTGCATAGTAATCCAGCGTTTTACCTTAATGGCGATCGCCGCGACTTTATACCCTTTTATCCAAACTCCAGTTAACCCTGAAATGCGTTTTCCCTCCAGTCCATATTGAGCCACAACGCGAATAATTACCTCTTCCAACTGACGCAAATACCAATGTAAATCTTGTCGATAATAGTGTAGATTTAGAATAGGATAAGCAACCAATTGCCCAGGACAATGATAGGTTACTTCTCCCCCTCGTTCCGTGCGATATAGTTCCCATTTACTCCTTTGAGGATCGAACTTTAAAAAGTCCTCACTGCTTCCGGTTCCCAAAGTATAAACAGGAGGATGTTCTAATAATAATAGTACATCATCAAGTTCTGGATTTAGCAATCGTTCTGCGACCAGCGATCGCTGCTGTTCCCAAGCGACTTGATAGGGAACTAAATCTTGTAATTTAACGTAACATTGGCGCATTTTTCTATTATTGGGTATTGTTGGGTTTGGAGACCAAACCCCTACGGGAAAACAAAAATGAGAAAAATTAGTTTTGGTTTACTCTGGCTGGGATTTATCGCTTATGCGTTTCTTTTCGCACCCCCCGATCGCCCAGACACCCTCGATTTAATTATCAATCTTTCGACAGGTAATTGGCAAGGCATTAACCCGATTATTGTTGCTTTATTTAACATTATGGGAATTTTGCCCATCGCCTATACTGCCCTAATTCTCGCCGATGGAAGAGGACAGAAAATCCGCGCTTATCCCTTTGCGATCGCCTCCTTCGGATTAGGTGCATTTGCCCTTCTGCCTTATTTTGCCCTTCGAGAAACCAATCCTGATTTTAAGGGAAAAAAAGACTTTTTACTGAAGATTTTTGATTCTCGCTGGTTGGGAATCTCACTCACCCTCATCGCCAATATTTTAATTGCTTATGCTATAGTCTCTGGAGATTGGGGGGACTTTATCCAGCAATGGCAAACCAGTCGATTTATTCATGTGATGAGTCTTGACTTTTGCCTGTTATCTCTTCTATTTCCTGCTATTTTGGGGGATGATATGAAAAAGCGAGGTAGCAAAAATCCTCTCATCTTTTGGGCAGTCTCTCTTATTCCTCTCTTGGGAACATTGCTTTATCTCAGTTTTCGGACTCCCTTGCCTCAAGAACAAGAAACAAACAAAATTGTGACAGAAAACCCCATTGCACCAGAGTCTTAACCCAATCTTTTTTCACGGACTTAAATTACCATAAAAGAATCGTATTGTCTTGAGAGCAAATAATGTCATGCTGGACAAGCTACCAGGTAAACGTATTTCACTGCCCGACCAATTTACGGGAGTAGTTACAGTCGAGTCAGTAGAGGACATTGACGGCACGATTTTGATGAGAGTGCAAACATCAGCAGGAGAGACAAGAGACGCGATCTTAGAACGATCGCAAGTGGAAGAACTTCTGACACAGCAAGAAGCGATCGCCGATACCCTCGTGGATGCAGACTCGTTTTTCTTGTTCATGGAGTCGATCCGGATCAAAACTGCCTTTGAATACGATCCCCATTTTGCCGTAAGTTTGAGCGGAGTGCGACCCTTACCCCACCAATTGGAAGCCGTGTATGAGCGGATTTTGCCCCAGGTGCGTTTGCGGTTTCTCTTAGCCGACGATCCAGGGGCAGGTAAAACGATTATGGCAGGGTTACTCCTGAAAGAGTTGAAACTGCGTCATGCGATCGATCGCATTCTGATTCTAACCCCGGCACCCTTGACCATCCAATGGCAAGATGAACTCAAAAGCAAATTTGCAGAAACCTTTGAGATCGTCAATTCTGGGTTAGTTAAACAGCAACTCGCGGGCAATCCCTGGGAACGATTTCGGCAATGTATTACTTCAATTGACTTCGCCAAGCGCGATGATGTCATGCCAGGCATTCTCCAAGTAGATTGGGACTTGACCATCATTGATGAAGCTCACAAGTGTTCGGCTAAAACCCAAGGGGATGATTTACGGCGAACCGGTCGCTATCGGTTAGCAGAAGAATTGTCTAAAAATAGCGATCGCCTGCTCCTGTTGACCGCAACACCTCACCAAGGAGATGTGGATCAATTTCATAATTTTCTGCGGTTACTCGATCCCGATCTGTTCATCTCCAATGAAGTCAATCCCGAAGTCTTAAAACTCAAAGATAGCCCCTGGTTCCTGCGTCGTATTAAAGAAGAACTCCGAGATTTTCAAGGACAGAAGCTCTTTAAAGAACGTCATGCCCGTACCGTCCCCTTTGAGCTAACGATACCAGAGCAAAGTCTTTACGATGAAGTGACCCGCTACATTAACAAATATCTGGGGAAGACCAAAGGACGAAAAAAAGCAGTAGTCGCATTAGCACGAACCGTCTTACAACGACGTTTGGCCAGCAGTTTAAATGCAATTTCCAGTTCCCTGCAAAGGCGGCAGAAACGGTTTAGAGACCTGCTGGAAGAATTGCGAGAGTTAACTCCTGGAGAGCAACAGCAGCGATTGCGAGAAATGGGAAAAATCGTCGATGTGGAGCAATCCAGCGATGATTACGACGACGAGGAACTTGATGAGGCGATCGCCGACTCCACCGTTGCCGAACATCTTGCCGATATTCAAGATGAATTGGTCGTTTTAAATCGCTTAGTAGACAAAGCCCACGCCACCATTGCCCTAGGAGAAGAAGCCAAACTCAATGCTCTGCGAGATTGTCTCAAAGGCAGTGAATTTGATGAACTGCAGCAAGAATCCGGGCGGTTGCTCATCTTTACCGAACATCGGGACACCTTGAACTATTTACGACAGAACTTAAAAGATTGGGGCTACACGGTGTGCGAAATTCATGGCGGTATGAATGTTCATCAACGCAAAGAAGCCAGGCGCGATTTTCAGTACAACCGACAAATCTGTTTAGCCACAGAAGCCGCAGGAGAAGGGATTAATCTTCAGTTCTGTCGCTTGATGATCAACTATGATTTACCCTGGAACCCAAATCGGTTAGAGCAACGAATGGGACGGATTCACCGGATCGGTCAACCCAGCGCTGTGTATATTTTTAACTTCGCAGCGATCTCAACGGTGGAGGGACGGGTTCTGGAAAAACTGCTGACAAAGCTCGAAGAAATTCGCAAGGCTATGGGGGACAAAGTATTCGATGTGATTGGCCAGCTTTTGCAGCTAAATGGCATTAATTTTGAGGAAATGCTCAAGGATGCCACCTACGGACCAGAGGAGGAAGGGTTTGCCCAAGAGTCTATTAAGCGTCTCGATCCGACTCGATTGGAAGAATTGCAAAAAGCAACGGGGGTGGCCTTGGCCACGTCCCATGTAGACTTGGAACAGGTACAGCGAACCAAGCGAGAAGATTATCGTTCCGAAGAGCATCGCTTGATGCCGCGTTATGTAGAGGAGTTTTTCCGGAGAGCCTGCGACTATCAGGGGGTAAATTTGGATGTACGAGCCGATGGGCTATGGCGGGTATCCTACCTCAAAGAAGAGTTTCGATCGCCTCACCTGGAAGCAGTACGACGGTTAGGGGCAATTGAGAAGACCTATCCCAAGCTAACGTTTTATAAAGAGCAGCTAGATACCGCCAAACACGCCGATGCTGAGTTTATGTCGCCAGGTCATCCTTTGTTTGCGGCGATCGCGGAACGCTTGGATCGTCACTTGGCGGAAACCGTGGGATATCGTTCGGCGCTATTTGTGGATGCAGATACTTTGGAACCCTACCGCATTCACTTTTTTACCGTGGCGGTGGCGGGTCAATCCCTTCGCGGTCAGGAGCAAGAGGTTCGCATTCGCTTATGTGCTGTGGCTCAATGGGATGAGGAGCTAAAATTAATTTCTTCGGACTGTCTTCATGATTTTGCCAATGCTTCCCACTTAGATTGTCCCTTGCGATCGCCTACCGTTGCCGTACAAAAACAGGTCGAAAACTGGCTGAAGGTTAATGTACAGTTCACTCTGATTAAGGAGGAGCGCGAAAAGCGTCAACGGGAGTTATCTATTCGGCGAGAATATTTAGACAAGGCTATGACGGAGACAATTAAGGCTTCCCAGCGCACTCAAATGAACTTAGCGGCTAAGGTGGCCAAGGGGGATGAGAGTTTTCGCATTGCCCGAGATAAGGCGCAAAATAAGGTGCGATCGCTGCAAGAACGGTTACGAATGAAAAGGAAAGAATTGGATTATCTCAAGATTTTGCGTCCTGGACGGGTGACATATTTGGGGACGGCGTTGGTCTGTCCGGCTCCGGTGACAAGAGAGGGAATGCGGAACGATCCTGAAGTGGAGGCGATCGCCATGGCCTATGTGATGCAGTATGAGCGCGATCGCGGTTGGACTCCGGAGGATATCAGTCAGTTACGGGATGGCAGTGGCTTTGATATTCGCAGTTTAGGAGCGATGGATACTGCAACTCAAGAGCAACCTTTACGACGGATTGAGGTGAAAGGCCGCGCCCAGTCTGGCCAGGGGGTATCTTTAACCCGCAATGAATGGCGCAAGGCGCAGCAGTTGGGGGAGTCGTACTGGCTCTATGTGGTCTGGAATTGTCGGGGGACTGAACTGGAGTTATTGACAATCCAAAATCCGGTGGGGGTGTTTGCAAATCAGGTGCAGGAGGTGCAGGAGGTGACGCGCTATCTGGTCAATGGGGAATCTCTGGCTCATTATTGTCGGGATAATGTCCTATAATTTTCATAACTCATATCAATCAAAAAATCAAAGGATGATGAGAAAAGGAAGGACAATCTCTACATATACGGGTGCAGTGGTGGTCGAGCAGATCGATCGAGTCGCGAAGTTAGAGAACCGCTCCCGTTCCTACATCACAGGTGCTGCAATCAAACTGATGGCGGGTCTACCTCCTTTGGTGTGGTCAGCGTTACTACAACTTCAAGGGCAGGGAAATGATGAGAATCTAGGCATATTGCATCAGGACATTGCGCGGGCTTTCCTCCATTATCAATATCGTCTGGGTCAACGCGCTTTAGAGACTACGGTAGACCCTGATTTTTTAAACGCTTTAACAACGGAGGATGAGATTATCCATGCTGCGATCGCCCTAACCCAAAATGTTTAAAAATGTCTAACTCGAGATAAGAAGAACAATTTAATTACCTCACCCCCAACCCCTAACCCCCAAGAACTATGAACGATCGCCGACTGATTGAAGATTACATTCCCATCAAAGAAATTTCCAAGGAAGCGGCGCGGGAGAAGTCGATCCGGAAGGGGCATATCTCTACCTTACATCTCTGGTGGGCGCGGCGGCCATTGGTGGCGGCGCGGGCTGCTGTGTTTGCGGCGTTGGTGGCGGCTCCCACAAACCACCAGAAGCGCACGGCGTACACAAAGCAGATGATTGATTTGTGCCAGTGGAAAGCGGGGAAAGACCAGATTAAGAAGGCTCGTCTGGCAATTTTGGAGGCACAGCGCGATCGCCTGAATTTGCCGCAAGATACGCCGTTGGGGGATGTGCCGCCGCCGAAGGTGTTGGATATGTTCGCGGGGGGTGGTGCGATTCCTTTGGAGGCGTTACGGTTGGGCTGCGAGACTTATGCGATCGATCTCAATCCTGTGGCTCACATTATTGAGTTATGTACTTTGGTTTATCCTCAGAAGTACGGGGGGAAGTTGGCGACGGAGGTGGAAACCTGGGGGAATTGGGTGATTGAGCGGGTACGAAGTGAGATTGGCGATCTCTATCCTTCGATTAAAGTGGGGGAGGCTCTCACACAAGATTCTGAGCAGTTGGAGTTATTGGAGCAGAAGCAGCAGCAGTTGGGTTTGGCTTTTCAGGAGACTCTTACCCCGGTTGCTTATCTCTGGACGCGGACGGTGCAGTGTCCTAACCCCAGTTGTGGGGCGGATGTGCCGTTGTTGCGGCAAACTTGGCTCTGTAAAAAGAGTAAGAAATATGTGGCGTTACGGGTGATTCCGAATCACGAGACGAAGCGGGTTGAGTTTGAGGTGGTGGAGGCGACGACTGCGAAGGATTTGGGGTTCGATCCGGCGTTGGGGAGTTCGCGGGGAAGTTCGACTTGTCATCATTGTGGGACGACATTTAAGAATGATCATATTAAGACGGAAGGGAAAGCGGGGCGTATTGGTCAGCAATTAATGGCGATCATTTGCACAACTCCGGGTAAGAAGGGGAAAACCTATCTTTCCGCGACGGATTATCAGAAATATATTCCGGATGACAAGGCGATTTTAGAACGGTTGGAAAAGTTGTGTCAGGAAACGGGTTTAACTGTTCCAGATGAGCCAATTTCAATTGAAAATAATCGGAGTTTTTGGGTTACGGAGTACGGTCCAATTAATTTTGGAATGTTATTCTCACCGCGTCAGTTGTTGGCGTTAATGACGTTTGTGAAGTGGGTACGATTGGCACATGATGCACTGGTGCAGCAAGATTATGAGAAAGATTTTGCCAAAGCGATTTCTACTTATTTGGGGATTTTGTGCGATCGCCTCTCCGATTACAATAGTTCAATTACGCATTGGCATAATAGCCGAGAAGTTTTAGGAAATACTTTTGCTCGTCAAGCACTTCCGATGGTTTGGGACTTTGCTGAAATCAATCCCCTTGGTAATGCTTCTGGTAATGTTCAAGGCGCGTTAGATTGGATATTAAAAGTTATTAATCGTGAAGCAAGTAGCGGATCGCCTGCTCGAGTTCACCGATCTTCAGCAATGGCGAATCCGTTAGATGCAGAACTTCTCGATGCTGTGATTACCGATCCGCCCTATTTTGATTCAGTTCCCTACGCCGATCTATCCGATTTCTTTTATGTGTGGTTAAAGCGTTCCGTCGGTCATCTTTACCCCGAACACTTCACCGCCAAACTCACCCCCAAAAAGCAAGAAGCGATCATGGAACCCACACGCCACGGGGGGGATAAAAAAGCCGCATCTAAATCTTATGAAGACATGATGCACCAAGCCTTCAAAGAAGCCTATCGAGTCTTAAAACCAGATGGCATTATGGCGGTCGTGTATGCCCATAAAACCACCTCCGGCTGGTCAACCCTGATTGACTCCCTCCGTCGTGCCGGATTTATGATTACCGAAGCCTGGCCACTAGATACCGAAATGAGTGCGAGATTACGCGGACAAAACTCTGCCGCCCTAGCCTCCAGCATCTTCCTGATTTCTCGCAAACGCCCCAACCAAGCGATCGGCGACTACACCACCGAAGTGCAACCCCAACTGAAAGAAATTGTGCAGAAACGGGTTAAAGACTTGATGCAAGAAGGAGTAAGCGGTGCAGATTTAGTCATCGCTTGTATTGGCGCAGGACTGCAAGCATATACCCAATTCGATCGCGTCGAACTGCCCAACGGTGACGAACTCGATGCCACCACCTTCCTCGACGACGTGCAGAAAGAAGTCCTCGAAACCATCCTCAGCGAAATCATGAGCTTCGATAAACGCGGCATCTCCAGCGTTGATAAACCCACCCAATACTACATCCTCGCCCGCTACGAATATGGAGAGGCGATCGTCCCATTCGACGAAGCCAATACCCTCGCCCGTGGAGTCGGCATCGAACTCGATGGACCCGAAGGATTAACCCAGGGCAAAAATGCCTCCATCGAAAAAACGAAAAACACAATTCAACTGCAAAATTATCAACAACGAGGACAAGATAAAAGCCTCGGTGTTCCCGATATTAGCCCCAGCCAAACCTTTAACCAAAAAAATACCCCCAACCATATCCCCACCCTAATCGACGTGCTGCACCGTCTGCTCTGGTTGCTTGAATACGATCCCAAAGAGATCGACAACTTCTTGCTTAGTGCTAACACCGACCTCGAAAAACTGCGCCTTGTCGCCCAGGCACTTGCTGGACGCGCCCTCACCCCAGAAATAACCCTGGAAGGAGAAATGGCGATCGCCGAAAATGGCAGTAAAAACCGGACACCAGAACAACAGGCGATCGATAAACTGCTGGCCAGTTGGAAACGCACCATTGAAGACCCCGCACGAATTAGAAATTAACCCAACCCCCAATAAAAGCCATGTCTGCCTATCAAATCAAACCCTGGACACAAGTTGTCACCCCCCACGCCGATATTCGCAACGGAAACCTAGAAAATGCTCAGTTTGGTGCCAAACTCGGGCAAGTAGTGAGCCAAGACCCTCATTGTCCCTTGGTTTACCGCGATGCCAGGCAATTTTTCGCCGCCACCTACCTCACCACGGAACTGAAAAAATTGTTTACAACGGTACTGAAAGGATTGTGCGGACAGGGAGGCGATCGCGTTCTACAACTGCGGACCCCCTTTGGCGGTGGCAAAACCCACTCCTTGATCGGCCTCTATCACCTGATCGAACACCGCAACCAATTGGGAGATATCCCCGAATTGGCTCAACTTCCTCAGCCTGGGAAAGTGCAAGTGGGGGCATTCATCGGTCAAGATACGGAAGTCACCACCGGCGCAAACATTGACGGACAAACCTTACTCACTCCCTGGGGAGTTCTCGCTTGGCGGATGGGGGGGCGAGATGCTTACGAGATCGTGCGGGAGAATGATGAAAAACGAGTTGCCCCTGGTGGCGATACTTTGCGTCAGTTGATTGGCGATCGCCCTACCCTGTTCCTCCTCGATGAATTTCTCCTCTATATCGATAATGCCCTGGGGGTTCCGGTGGGGGAATCAACCCTAGGCCGTCAGGTTTTAGGGTTTGTGCAGAAACTCACCGAAGCCGTAAGCGGCTTACCCAATGCGGTGATGGTCTATTCCCTGCAATCGAGTGTCCAGGAAGCCCTCACCTATGAAGGCTTACTCGATACCCTCGATAAATTGGTCAGTCGTCTTGATGCTAAAAAAGAACCGGTGTCGGGGGATGAAGTTATGAAAGTGGTGCAGCGTCGCCTCTTTGAAACTGTAGGAGACCCAGATACTATTCGCGAAGTGGCTCAACAACAGGGGGATCTGTTTCGCAAATTCCAAAATACCTACGCCGAAACGGAACGCGATCGCAAAGAAATCGACCAACAGGCTCAAATTCTGGCAGAACGAATTGAGTTTAGTTACCCTTTCCATCCCGATCTCCTCGATTTGATGTATCTTCGGTGGGGAAGTTTGCCCAGTTATCAACGCACTCGAGGGGCATTACAATTTTTAGCGCGGGCGATCGCTATCCTCTGGGAACGCCAAGATAATGCTTGGCTCATTACCCCAGGGGATATTCCCATTGATGACCCCGATGTGAAAAGCATTTTCTACGCTCAAGTGGGGGAACGCAAAAACGCCTATGATGCCGTACTATCAGCAGATTTAACGGGTCGTACCGCCAAAGTGAAGCGCGTCAACCAACGTTTAGCCGACAATTCTCCCCATCTAGCCAGTTTAAACGTCGGTTCGCGCTTGGCCACCGCGATCTTGCTCTACTCCTTCGGGGCAAAACAGGGGGAAGATCGTGGGGTGGAGGCAGGGGAAGTGGCGGCTGCTTGTTTATCGCCTAGTTTGGATCGCACCACCTTAACAGCAACTTTAAGCGATCTGCGGGATGAATTACTGTACCTCCACTACGCAGGCCGCCGTTATCGCTTCGAGACTCAGCCCAACCTGAATAAGTTGATCGCCGATGAACTAAGTCGGGTCGATCGCCGTGAGGTTTTAGACTTAATTCGTCAACAGTTGGAACAAGGGATCCAGAAAAAGCCAGGACAAGGGCGTGTGGTCTTGTGGCCGCAAGATGCAGGTCGGATCGGCGATCGCCTGACAGAATTTACGGTGGCTTACCTCGATCCCGCTTGGGCAGAAAAAGACCAACAGATGGCGATCGATGCCGCGATGCTGTGGTTAGATACCAACAAACGGGAATACAAAAACGCCTTAGCTTTTGTCGTCCCCAATGCTCAACAGATGGAAACCTTGCGCCAAGAAGCCCGCACGGAGTTGGCGATCGCCAGTCTCCTCGAACAAGGAAAAAAATACAAATTTGTCCCAGACGATCTCGAAGAACTGAAGGACAAGCGGAAAGAAGCCCAAACCAAAATCGAAGCCGCGATCCGCCGCCTTTACGACTATATTCTCATTCCCATGCCCGCCCCGGCTGAGAATCCCCCCCTACGGATGGAATGCTTGGATCTGCAATCCCAACTCAACACCTCAGTATCCTGGCAACAGCGCATTACAGAAGCCCTCAAAGGTCATGTTTTTGATAGCGTTACCGTCAATCGCCTACTCCGACTCAACCAACTCGATCGAGCCGATGCCCAATATCTGCAAGGCAAAACCGTCATTAATGGTGCGTTTATCTATCCCAGCACAACCAAGTTTTGGACGGATGCACCGATTAAAAAGGCAATCTTGAAGGCGATCGCCTCGGGTCAATTGGGCTATACTCCCACCCTGGTCATTGCCAGCGATGGTACAGCTACCCTAGAGAACCCCAAACAGGTCTACATCAACCAGGAAATCCCTCCCGATGAATTCGATCCTGACGGCTATTTACTCACGCCCTCCCTGGTGGAACAACTTTTAGCACCTTTTCAGACTACTCCACCATCTACAGCAGAGACGGTAACAGAAAGCGATCGCGCAGATATGGATTATCTGGATCGAGTGCGACACGCTGGAGAATCAGAAGGGAAGACAAATTCCGTCGCAGATGAGAGTCAGCAATATAAAACCGAGAAGACTTCGGCCAGTACAATTGAGCGATCGGTTTTAACCAAAATTGTTGAGGGTAAGCAAATTGCTAAACATTATCAACTTTCATCTATCACGGATAAAGCGAAATTATTTGAACTATTTAGTGTCCTGCAACTTCTCTCGGATAAAGCCGATGAGATGATGGTAACAATCGAAGTTCGCGCCCACACCCAGGCTGAATTCGACCCCAACTGGATTCGCAATGCGATCGAGGAAGTCCTTGATGAGTCGGACATTTCCGCTACAACACGCCTTGAATAAAAAATCTTGTTTCCAGAAAACATCGGCTTTTTTCCACAATAGTTTTTTCCGTTCGGCGATCGCGATAGGATAGGAAAAATGCGATCGCACCTATTCCCTATTCCCGCTTCTAAAAACGATGCCAACTCCTAAAACTGTTAAACCCGTTAAAGATACCGTTACCACAATCGATCTCAAAGATCCCAAATATTACTTTAACCGAGAACTCAGTTGGCTGGAATTCAATTACCGCGTTCTACACGAAGGTTTAGACGATCGCACCCTACTGTTCGATCGCCTCAAATTTTTTGCTATTTTTTGTTCTAATCTCGATGAATTTTTCATGGTACGGGTAGCGGGATTAAAGAAACAAGAAGAGGCACAAGTTAATAAACTCAGCTTTGATGGTCGCACCCCCTCAGAACAATTACAAGAAATCCGCGATCGCCTCCATCCCCTCATGCAGCAACAGGATCGCACTTTTGAGCAGGTCTTAAGACCCGAACTCGCCCAAGAAGGAGTATATCTTCTCAATTATGTCGATCTCAATCAAGAACAGCGCAAGCATCTCCACAGTTTCTTTGAAGAACATATTTTTCCGGTTCTCACTCCCCTCGCTGTCGATCCCTCTCATCCCTTCCCCTATATCTCCAATCTCAGCCTTAATTTAGCGGTTTTGGTGAAAAATCCCGAAACCAAAGAAGAACTTTTTGCCCGCATTAAAGTCCCTTCTACTCTGCCTCGATTTGTTTCCTTTCCCAAAAACCTGCAACATTCCGGAGAAGTCCCCGCAGTCTGGACGGGAATTTCCATCGAACAGGCGATCGCCCATAATCTCGATGCCCTTTTTCCTGGCATGAATGTCCAAGAATGTTACCCCTTTCGCGTCACTCGTAATGCAGATTTATCCGTCGAAGAAGATGAAGCTGACGATCTCCTGCTGGCGATCGAACAGGAAGTTCGCAAGCGACGCATCGGCAAATCCGCAGTTCGTTTGGAAATTCAAGCCTCAATGCCGGAAAATGTCCGCAATCCTCTCATGCGAGGACTAGATTTAAGTGAAGATGAAGTCTATGGATTTACAGGATTATTGGGTTTAAATGACCTCTTTTTCTTTATGAAACTGCCTTTACCTCATTTAAAAGAACCAGACTGGACTCCGGTTATTCCCCCAAGACTGCGGCGAATGCTAGATGCAGCAGAAGCCAGTCGCAAATTAGAACAAGAAGATGGGGAAAGTTTCTTCGATTTATTATCTCAAAAAGACCTATTAGTTCATCATCCTTACGAGTCTTTCACGGCTTCAGTACAAGAGTTCATCACCCAAGCCGCCCACGATTCCAAAGTCTTAGCAATTAAATTAACTTTATATCGCACTTCCGGAGATTCTCCCATTATCACTTCTTTAATTGATGCTGCTGAGAATGGTAAACAAGTGGTTGCTTTGGTAGAGTTAAAAGCACGATTTGATGAAGAGAATAATATTCTTTGGGCGCGAAAATTAGAACAAGCTGGCGTTCATGTCGTCTATGGATTAGTCGGTTTAAAAACCCATACCAAAGTCACTTTAGTCGTCCGTCAGGAAGGAGCAAAAATTCGCCGCTACGTTCATATCGGAACAGGAAATTATAATCCGAAAACTGCCCGTTTTTATACAGATCTAGGCTTATTAAGCAGTCGGGAAGAACTCGGGGCGGATCTGACAGATTTGTTTAATTTCTTAACTGGATATTCGCGACAGCGTTCCTATCGAAAATTGTTAATTTCTCCCGTAAATTTACGCGATCGCATGGTAGAATTAATCGAACGAGAAATAGAAAATTGCCAAAATGAAGGAAGCGGACGCATTGTTGCGAAAATGAATTCATTAGTCGATGCGCGGATGATTGCTAAACTTTATGAAGCCTCTCAAGCAGGAGTAAAAATCGATCTGATTATCCGGGGAATTTGTTGTTTGCGTCCAGGAGTTGAGGGGGTCAGCGAAAATATTAAGGTTATAAGTATTGTTGGACAATTGTTAGAACATTCCCGTATTTACTATTTTTATAATCTGGGTAATGAAGAGGTGTATATTGGTAGTGCAGATTGGATGACTCGCAATTTAGATCGCCGGGTTGAGGCGATCGCCCCCATCGACGATCCTGACATTCGCAAAGACCTACAAGAAATTTTGGGGATTATGTTAGCAGATAATCGTCAAGCCTGGGAATTACAAACCGATGGCCGTTATCTCCAGCGCAAACCCCAGCCTAACGAACGCGATCGCAGCGCCCAGAAGACTTTAATGGAGATGTCTTTAAGTTCTTTAAATTAGTTGATTTTTACTCACTTTTTTGGGCGATCGCAATATCCTCGAAGTAATTGATTGTAACTGATCGCAAAATCATTCTTCCACATCTTCCAGTAAAATAGTATTGAGTAAATTCAACTCATTAGAAATCATAAAATAACGATTGTCAAAAACAGTATCGAGTTGAGATAAAACTGGACGACCAGCCACCGCAGCCCAAGGAAAACGCTTATATCGACGAATTGCAGGCAAGGCGATCCCTCGAGGAATGAGAGAACGAGAAAGGGACTGATGCCAGATTTGTGGCTCTTCTAGCTCTTGTTTTCTGCTATATTCATCCCCCTCTTTTGCTTCCTGTAAAAAATAAGGATAATCGAGAGGAAGCGCGATCGCAAGGGTTCGAGTATTCATATCTTGTAATGTTGAATATTCGCGCATTTCTTCGGTTTGTTCGAGGTTTAATAATTGATGGAGTTCTCCGGCAAAACGGCGCAATTTGTTGGGGATTTCTCGGGTCTGACTCACTCGATATAAAAGAGAAATAAGAAGGTTATGATTATTGTTACTATTTCTTGTACTCCCTTGAAAATTATACTGTTCTCGGATCGGGCGATCGCACCAATTTTCTAACCAAAAAGGCCCGATACAAGCGATATTTTCCGGGATAATTCCTGTTGTATCCTTGAGGTTAGGTAAGAGACGATTAGATGGGGAAGAAACACTTTTTGTCAAGTTTTCTAAGGTTTGATAATCGACATAAGTGGGGGTATTTTCTTTTGGAGGAAGACCGAGTAAATTCAAATCCCCAAATTGTTCTTCTACCAATTCCATCGCGTTTTTAACCATTCCTTTATGACTCTCGGAACGTTTGTCGCTCATAAAAACCCGCGCTTCTTTGAGGAATTCTTGGACATCTTTGGCAATTAAATTCAGTAATTCATCGCTTCCTACCCCTCCCACGGGAACAAAAGCGATCCGTTTTTGTTGCAGTCCTGCATCGCCTTTGATGCGCGTATAAATGGTCGATCGCAGCATTAACAACAACGTTAAAATATCGCTGGCCTGTCGCAACCATTGACGGCGATCGATTTCTTCCTCTCGATCTTCGACAATAAAGAAATCGTGAATAAAAAAGACCAAGCGACGCGATCGCGCATCCCCAAATTTTTTCTCTAGTGTTACGGGGTCTGTATATTCCCCTCGTCCCCGATAAATTAATTGCGCGATTTCCATCAGAGAAGATTCAATATTAAAGCGAGGAAAAGAAGCAATAATCCAATCTGCTAAAGGAAAAGAAATCCCTCTCGATCCCGAAGAAGTCATCAGAAACAAGCGAATTTCATCGCGTCTCGGTTCGCTAATTAATTCCTGTTTTTTCGCTGCGGGAACGCTTTGATCGAGAACTGCAACGCGATCGGCATGAAATAGTTTTTCATCACCTTCTGTTAATTTAGTTTGCAATTCTCGCAAAAAGGCTTTATCTTGAGCAAAAAAGATAATTTGTCCGGCTTTATTATTAACCGCACGTTTAATTTCTCGATAAGAATTCTCTAAGGATAAATCCTCAGATTGTTCTCGAATTGCTCTCGCGATCGATTGTTTATTTCCGTCGCTATTCAGTGCAGGAGAAATCGAAGAAAGACGAATGCGATAATCAATTTTTAACTCTGTTGCGGGATAACTATTTGTCATAACGTGCAGCGTCGGATAAGTTCGATTTCCTAACTTTAAATAAGACCCCGTAACGCGAAAAGGAGATTCTCCTCGACTGCGACTAATCAGCACTTTATCGGGAACGCGATCGCGAGATTGAGTCCCAGAATTAATAAAGTTATCCAACACAATTTCATTGCTCAAAGACGCATCAGCGAGAACCAAAACCACGCGAAAAGGAGAGGTTTTCCTCTCAAATGGATCGATAAATTGTTGCTGTAAAAAGTTAGCAATTTCGCGAACAAATAAGGCTCCTGCACTATCCCCTGCAATTTCATCAACCATGACGATAATAGTGGAAATGCGGCGCGAAAAGTCTTGACGTTCTTTAATTCCGGGTTTCTTATCAACTGAATTCTTAAATAATTCTCCTAATGCTTTAATTGTTGTTTTTTGGTCTAACTTGCGATAACCTTGAGTCGCGGCAGTAATGACAACGCGATCGCATTTTGGATTAGCTTCTAATGACAAACGAGCCGATCTCGCCAATGTTCTTAAAACCCCCGGATTTCTTTTAGTTTCCATCAAATATTCTCGTTCATTTGCCGATTTTTTCCAGCGACGAGGATCGATAATATTCTCATTAATCTCTCGCTCTTCTTCCGGGGTTACAAAAAGAATATTACTTTCGGGATCTTTAAAATCTTTTAATCCATCAACAACCGCCATTGTATCAACCGATCGCTTGCTTTTTTTATTTTTAGATTGGTAATATTTTTTCGCCAAGCCGATTAATTTTGCACTGCTAGTTAGAGTTAGAATTCCCGTACATTCTCCCTCTTCACGAGCCAATTTTTGCGTCACATCGCGATTAATTGCCACTCGAGGACTTGCATAGAGAAATAAGAATCCTTCCGTTTGTTTTTTCAGATAAGAAACTACCGCCGTTGTTTTGCCAATTCCTGGATTTCCTTCCAACGCGATCGCATTCACACATCCCTTTTTTGCTGCATTTAATCCTGCTTCAATAGTTGCTGCATGAACCGATCGCAACGGCAGAGAATCTTGCTGTAAAAACCTATTGATATACTCACGCGGAGAAGTATCGAAAAACTCTGTGAGTGCCTCTGTCTCCTCAATAGATTGGATAATTGTAGTGCGATCGAGAGACTGCATCGGTTGAAAATAGTCCTCGACTGTTTCATGACAATCAAAATCGATGTTATGGGTTAAACTGGGTTTATTTAGTAACGGTTTGACTTGTTCTTTAAATGCTTTGGGAAGGGAAATTAAAAGTTTTTTAAAGGCTAATTTAATCTCGCGATCGAGTTCTGTGGGATCGTCATCTCCAAGGGTTTTCATCTCTCGATAGGCTGCACCTAGCGATCGCAGTAATTGAATACGAGAATCAGACTCGGAAGCATTCCCCGTAAAATGCACCGCCAAACTTTCCAACCCATTAGAAGTAATCGCCATTGCTCTCGCTTCACAGGGGTTTTGCAAGCGTTTTTGGCTGTATAATATAGTGAGTAAGCGATCGGTATAAGAAGAAGACTGGCAGAGTTTATAAAGGGGTTTATCTCGGCTACTAAAGGCAATTAAATGATTTTTTAATCTCTTACTAAAATCGAGATTATCGTCCTTTACCTCCGCACAAATTCGCGAGAAACTCCCGCGAGAGTCCAAATAGCGAGCATAGCGTGCAATCTCTTCACAATGAGATATTTCCCGGCTAAAATCTTTAAATTCTCGCAACCCATTATAAGAAAATTCAAAACATAAAATATAGTCATCTTTACGCCTTTTCGTTTCTGAATATCTAGGCGATAACCACAACAAAAAATCTGCCCTTGCGGGATAACCTTTATTCACAATAGAAGGCTCGATCGTTGGAAGTTTAAATGCTTCACAAAAAGCAAGTATTGTTTTTTGTCGCTCAATATTTTGAGGATCTTCTGCAAACCTCGGATCGTCAACTCCGGGTAAAGTTAAAGGACACCAAATCGCCTCTAATTTCATTTTTTTAGCAGGTTTAAAATTAAACTGATGCTTGAAACATTCTCGTAAGGTACTCCACCCCAAACCATAGCCAAAAATGAGCAGATAACGAACATAATCTTGAATCCATTGTTTAGAATTCTCATCCGTCACTTGTAAAACGAGAAATAGTTGTTTAATTAACTGATTGATTTTTGTTTCTTTCCAGTCTGAAAATTGAGGATGTTCTCGATCTAAGAGTTGAGAATGAATTAAATACGCTAAAATCCCCCGTTGTACGGAAATTTCAAAGACTCTTCCCCACACTGAAGTATTATTTAAACCATTATTTTGCATTGCTAACCTCCAATATTCAAAACACTAGAAACATGAGTTAATATCGCACGATAACTCAATAAAACTTTTCCTTTTCTTCGCGAGTGCATAATGTGAACCTCTCCCGCAGCTTCTACCGTATTGGGAGAAATCCAACCAAAGGGATCGAGAACTGGGAGATATTGTTGCTTTTGAATCCCTTTTTCTGCTTCAATAAAATGTAGCCCTCGTAGTACACTCAAAAGACAGGGATGAATGGTAGAATTCCCTTCGGGGTTGATGAGATGTTGGCGCGATCGCTCTGTTTGGTTAATATTTCCAGTGCTGCGATCGGAGACTAAAAAATAGATACAAAAACCCGACTGAGGACGTTGTTCA
This sequence comes from Spirulina sp. CCY15215, assembly GCF_016888125.1. Taxonomy (GTDB): domain Bacteria; phylum Cyanobacteriota; class Cyanobacteriia; order Cyanobacteriales; family Spirulinaceae; genus CCY15215. The sequence continues at coordinate 6,923 of NZ_JACSWA010000443.1, read as the reverse complement.
TGTTTGGGTTCGATCGCGTGTAAGGTTGCAAAGGTATAAATGGGAATAATATCTCGCTGGTGACTCTCTGCAAATGTCTTGGAAAAATCACCATGATCGCTGGCGCGTAAAATCTCAAATGCAGCTTCTTTGTCCTCTCTTTTATGCAGGCGTGTGGCGGGAAAAACATCCCGCAAGAGGGTATAAAGAGTTAAGTCGGGAAAAGTTTGAAATAATTCTTGTAGAAATTCCTTCGTGATGAGAGGTGTATTGTCTTCCACTACTTTATTAATGCGACGACTTTTATAAGAATGAGACAATAAAATAATATGTTCGCAACCTTGTTTTTGTAGATATGCGACTTCTTCTCCCACGAGTCTTTGATTTTTCAGTTTCTCATCCGAAACAATATCAGATTGCATTCTTTCTGCTTTTAATTCATAGCCAATAAAAGGTTTATCAACTGCATTTGCAACATAACTTTGGCTGAGAAAGAGATGATTTTTCTTCGTTTCATGGGGACTTTCATCGCAAGGACGTGCAATATAAGAGATTAACCCAATTTTCGGGACTGCTGGTTTTTCTGGAGTGGAAATAACCAAAGGAAATGCACTCAATAACGCATTGAATGTCCCTTTTCTGACATAACTAGAATTATTACCTTGGGAATTCTCTAAAACCATTCCCTGCATCCTCACGGGAAGTTCTCGTGCTAATATAGCTTCGATCGCCTGTGCTGCTGCATAAACATATCCCTCTCCACTGCGATCGTCGGTTTCTCGACTATCTTGAAAGCGCAACATTAAAGCTGTTAATGCAGAATCATCATCGCGATCGCGTTCTTTGATTTGCTTGATAATACTCCAAAGACAACAGTAAATCAAAATCGGAAAAGCAGTAACCGCAACTGCATGAATTTGTTTAGCTTCTTCATTTTTCTGGTTGTTGGAGTGATTCTCATTTCTTTTTAATGTCCTCGTTTCATATTCAATTTGAATTGTTGATGAAGCAGTCCATCCTGTTTCTTGTTTGACAGACTGAGAAGGTTGATATTTTTTGTTTGGATCTTTCTCTGTTGCCGTTTTTTCATATTTGTAAGGAATCCAAAGAATTTGTAGTAATTTTGACGATAGTTGACGCTGTAATTTTATTGTTGTTTTTTCCTCTTTGGCTGCTAAGTTTCGTTCTGATAGCTCAATGTTTACTTTAATTGAAAACAACAAATTAGGAACATTTGGGCTAGTATCGACTTCAATTTCTTGAAACCATTCTTTTTCTTTTTGTAACAAATCTTTGGAGCCGATTTCTGCACCGCGCAAGCGATCTAAATTGAGAATACCTCGTTTTACGCAAATATATTGTTGAGACGTTGTTTTGCGAACTCGAGAAATAATTTTATTGCCTTTATTCCGAATCACATCAATCAAAGCAGTAGAAATTTGCTTCATTGAACCCGATCCCTCTTTGCGTAACTTGTCGATCGAGCTTTTGATAATATTATCATTTTCCTCAATACGCTTTTTAATCGTCTTCATTTCCTGCAAAATGTCCTCTTTATTTAATGGAGTTTTAAAATCGCTAGGAACAATAACTGTAAGAAAAATCAACTCTACCAAACAGCGATTAATTCGCAAAGGAGACATGAAAGCGCGATCTTTTTCATCAGAACAAAGATGTTGTTCGATATTGTCCAAATGTGCCTCAAAAGCAGGTTTTTTGAATTCTGGATTTTGCCCATTAATGCGAAAACGATAGGTCACATCGCGAACAATTTCACTGTTCAAGGTTTCCTCTTCAAAAATTTGTGCATTCCATTCCGGCCAAACTGCGAGACTCCAAAAAAAGGAACTATTATTCACATATTTTAAAAAGTTAATGTCTGCTTTATCCCCATAGATAGCCGTGAGATCGAGACTAAAACCATTCTCATTCACCAGTTCGATAAAATAGTTAATGCGGCTAATATATTCCCCTAAAAGTTTTTCATTGATCGTCGAATTGTTGGCGATCGCTTGCCCGATCGCGTCCATAATTTGGCGGCTGACTTGCGCCCGCACTCTGGACATGGCTTCATCATTGAGAAAGTTGAGAAAGCTGTTAATTTCACTATCAGAACTGCGATATTCTGCCTCTAAACTCGCGATCGCATCCTCAATTTCATCCTCATCCCAACCCAATTGATTTTTCGTATAATCCTCGATCGCAGCGCACATTTTCAGAAAATAATCTCCCGCTTCAATAGTTTCTCGGGCGGAAATCAATTTAGCCACTTTCTTTGCTTTTTGTTTCTGATCTGGTAAATCTTCCTCAAACAGCAAAGCAGATAAATTAGATTCTCCCGATACCGCATTCAACGAAGTTTTAACCTTACTGGCAATTCTTTTTAGTTCTTGGTTTGCATCCTGACAAACTAAATCCGTTAGAGAAACTTCATCTGGTAAAGCTGCCTCAAGTTCTTCTGTAATTGCTTGTTTTAAATTTGCGATCGCACGGGGAAGTTTTTCTTTATTTCCCTCAGTTAATTGTCCTCCCAAACGGCTGCGAAATTTATATCGAGGTGGATTAAAATTCTGTATGAATTCCCGCCCGGGTTCTAACTTAAAGGTATGTTCGCGGTTTAATAAAGTAAAGAGCCGTAACAGTACCCCAGAAGTACAAATCCGCAAGCGTTTCTTCCCAGCATTGTAGCTAAAAAGAGAGCGGTTTTTGGGATTCTTCGCATCGGGAGAATTATTGTCATCGGCGATCGCTTTAGCCAGTAAAGTAACGAGGGGAGCTAAATCGATCGATGCTTGTCGGGGCAATGCCGTTAAATCGGCACCGCGATCGCTGGCGGGCATAATTGGTAGTCTCCTAATTTATCTGTACTTTGACAGCTTCACTCTCGAAAATTGACTAAATCATCGAGAATGGAATGCAAAAGTATTATAGCAAAATTTAGAGACAAAGACAAAATAGGTTAATATTTTTTAACCGAGAAATGAACGATCTGATTGAAGCCCCTTGCTAAATACAGAAAGACTCCCTCGCAAAGAACGATTAACACCCCAAACGGATGTTAAAACCCAACATCAGGGAAGACAGCAAATTATTCGCTTGACTTCTCATGCAACTCTTGTGCGATCGCCAACCCATCCTATCGCCAGACGACAAAATTATGGCGGTTGGCGCTTATCTCTCTTCCTTCCCATTGCCGCCATTCTCGTCGCAGCAGGGTCAGGAATTGGGGCTTTGTGGCTCATGCAGCGCTTACCTTGGCAAAACTGCCAAACCCTCGCGCCAATGGCTGCCGATAGCGAGAGACTATACTGCGCCCAATTAGCGGCACAGTCGGGAGAAGAAACAGATTTAATCAACGCGATCGCCCTCGTTGAATCTTGGGATAGCGATCGCCCCTTCTATTTGAATGCGCGAAAATCTTTGGATCTTTGGTCGCAACAGCTTTGGCAGCAAGCCCAAGACCAAATGAATGCTGGCAATTTACCCGAAGCAGTGCGTATTGCTGGTCTCGTTTCTCCTCGTAGTTCCGACTATACCCTTGTTCAAGAGGCGATCGCCCAGTGGCAGGAGGAATGGCAAAAAGGAGAAGAAATAACCCAAGCATTCGATCTCGCCCTTAAAGACCAAGATTGGCCGCAAGCCCTCACTATTGCCCATCAATTCTCCAGCTTTGAGAGTGACTATTGGCGCATTGAGCGAGGAGAAGCCTTGCTGCTACGTCTTGCCCGAGGGCGATCGCAAAGTCAAGAAAGAAAAATAATCCCAGAAGAGACTGAAAATAGACCAGAAAAGGCAGAAAACGAAGCGATCTTCATCCCGCCCTTTTCCCCAACACCTTAAAGTTTTGCGCCACATTCAGGACAGAACTTATTGGTCGTGGTATTTTTGGCATCGCAACTGCTGCAATAGATCGAGCCGATCGCCGCATCAACTTGACTTTTTTTCGGTAGTCCCAACATTTGTGAGTTGCTTTTACCGGGGGCGATCATGGGATAGCAATTTTCATCTTTAGTGACTCGGGCATCCACTAAAACCGGACCATCGTGAGCCAACATTGCCGCGATCGCCCCTTTCAATTCGCTGCGATCGCTAATAAGAATTCCCTTCACCCCAAAAGCCTCAGCCAACTTGACAAAATCCGGCATTCCCACCTCCATATTCGAGGAAGAATAACGCTCGCCAAAAAAAGTTTGTTGCCATTGACGCACCATTCCCTGCCAGCCATTATTAATAATCACCGTTTTGGCCGCAATTCCATATTGCGCGAGGGTCGCCAATTCTTGTAGATTCATTTGGAAACTGGCATCACCGCTAATACAAATCACTTCCTCATCGGGAAGCGCCACCTTAACCCCCAAAGCGGCGGGCATACCATAACCCATTGTCCCCAGACCCGCACTAGAAATCCAACGCCGGGGACCGTAATTAATAAACTGCGCCGCCCACATTTGATGCTGTCCCACATCCGTCGTGTAATAAGCATTGGGAGCCTGTTGACCAATTTCGACAATCACCTCTTGAGGGGCAAGACTATCAGCATGGTGGGGAACCACGAGAGGGTATTCCTTGCGCCAACGGGCAATCCTTTCTAACCATGCCTTAGTTCTCTCGGTGTCTGTCTCAAGTCCCAATTCTGCAATGCGATCGAGCATTTGCGTTAACACTACCCTCACATCCCCCACAATGGGAACCTCTGGGGTGCGGTTTTTACTCACTTCTGCCGGATCGATGTCAATGTGAATGACCTTTGCTTTCGAGGCAAATTCATCCAGTTTCCCCGTCACGCGATCGTCAAATCTCGACCCGATCGCAATTAATAAATCGCATTCACTCACGGCAAAATTAGCATACGCCGTCCCGTGCATCCCTAACATCCCCACAGCAAGGGCATGATTCTCATCGAATGCCCCCAAACCCATTAAAGTTGTAGTAACCGGAATGCGAAAATGTTCCGCCAGTTGCAGTAATTGTCGATGCGCCCCCGAGGCGATCGCCCCTCCCCCCACGTACATAAGGGGACGTTCTGACTTTTGGAGCAATTTTAAAGCCGCATTAATTTGCCGAGGGTTGCCCTTCACCGTCGGACGAAATCCCGCCAATTTCACTGCCCCCGGTTTGACCGGAATATAGTCGAATTCCTCTAAACCCACATCTTTCGGGACATCAATGAGAACGGGACCCGGACGACCGGAACTAGCAATATGAAAGGCTTCTGCCACGATTCGCGCCATATCTTCCGGATGGCGGACAACATAAGAATTTTTGACGATGGGTAGAGTAATGCCCCAAATATCGATTTCTTGGAAGGCATCAGAACCGATCGCCCCTCTACCCACCTGTCCCGTTACGGCCACCATCGGAATAGAATCGAGATGCGCCGTGGCAATTCCCGTCACTAAATTGGTTGCACCGGGGCCGGAAGTGGCAAAACAGACTCCAACTTGCCCCGTCGCACGGGCGTAACCATCCGCAGCATGAGACGCGCCCTGTTCGTGTCTAACTAAAATATGTTGCAAGTCGCCTCTGGCTTCAGCGCGATACAATTCATCGTAAATGGGCAGAATTGCCCCCCCTGGATAGCCAAAAATATGCTTGACTCCGTGACGAACGAGACTATCAATTAAGGCATAAGCTCCCGTGCGCCTTACAGGAGTCTGGATTGATTGGGTTGTTGGGGATATGCTTGAAGAAATCACAATTTTTTGTAACTGACTAAACTTTTTCTGTTTACTTTTGCGTGTTAGCCTCGGAGGGCTACTCTTTAAGACTACATTTTCTAGAAAAAAATATAAACATCCATCGTATTATAAATTTTTGTAAAAGTCAAGATTTTCTAACAGGTGGACGGGTAACGGCTAGGTAGTGACTGCATAACTGTTCCCTTTGTGGGATAAGATGAGGAGCAGACACACAAAAATTAAAAAATCTCTATTTTTTCTGTTTTAGAGCATTGCTGAGGAGGACTTGATGAAAAACGTGATTCGTGTCTTAGCGATCGCCTTACTAGCGGTCACTTGTTTGGTTTTTGGGGGACGACAAGAAACCCTAGCTATGTCTTTGCCTGCATTTTATGTGCCAACGGCGATCAATTCTCCAGTACTAGCAGAACTTCGTAATGAAGCTGACGATTTTCTGCAAACTGATTTTGGTCAAAAAATCGATTTGAATAATACAAACGTCCGAGGATTTCGCCAGTTAAAGGGATTCTATCCGACTCTAGCAAGCAAAATCGTCGGCAATGCCCCTTATGAATCGGTAGAGGCGGTTCTCGATATACCAGGACTGTCAGAAAGTCAAAAGGAACGCTTAGAGGCAAATTTAGACCAATTCACCGTTGGCGAACTTACGAATGTCTTTACCCAAGGAGACGATCGCCTAAACAATGGAATTTATGATTGATTAATCATTATTTTCTGTTAACACCTGTTCTATTTCATAACCCACTTTTCTCTAAGGTGGGTTCTTTGAGTTTATTGCTATTTTCTAAAATTAATGGAGTTAATATAATGAATAAAGTTAATATAGGTTAATATTTAGCGAACTCAGCGAGTTCCCGATCCTCTGGTGCCATCAGGATTACCATTATCTTCGGGATCGAATTTCTTATTATTACCGAAGGACCGATCGGGTTTTGCCGTTTTTGCAGGATCAACCCGTTCTAGAGAGCTTGATGAGGAGGCAATCCTATGGGGGTGAACCGTTCCTTTCCTTTGAGCAACAGCCTCAGACCCACCAAAAAGCAGGAGTTGCAGGCTAACTCCAATTGCTATGCCAATTCTCACTGTGCCTGCGAGATAAAGAGAAGTCTTCATCAGAAAAATGGGTAGAAACCCCGTCCTTATAGGAGGGCTTTATATTAGTTTCGCTACCGCCTTGGAGTTGTTTAATTAGGGTGCTTTTGTATTGCACTTTTAACAGGACAATTACTGTATCTAATTAAACAA
>NZ_JACSWA010000442.1 GCF_016888125.1 Spirulina sp. CCY15215 | reverse complement strand
TAAAGTTCAGAAAAATTTAGTTGAGATGCAACTAGAGGATTTAGAATATGGGTAGCATTTTTGATTTTTTGTTCGCGATCGCACCAACTTCCCAATACGAAACCGCGATCGCCGTGATGAAAAAGGAAGAATACGAAACCGCGATCGCTTACCCCGAGAGACACGATACAATTATTTTAGTTGCAAAAATCATTACAGCCATTGAGTATAATATTAAAACTAACATTATCGCGGTATATTATCGGGGGCGGCGATCGTGGCTTTAATGGCGATCGGGCTTTTTGTCACTCAGTCAAGCAAAAATATTTCCTATTCCTTCCGTTTTACTACGGGAAGGAGTAAAAATATTTATGCTCTAGAACATTAGATTTCATTTTTTTGATAAATTTAGATGCGAGTCTTTTCCTCCTGTAACTGATGACCCAATGGCAACCCCAGCAAATTGAACGCTTGAAACTGATTGGAGTCATGCTTCAGTTTCACCGCGACAAGCGCCCTATTAATCATCTTGCGGCTCAACTTCAAGTCGATCCTGCTGTTTTGCTGGCATTGGAGGGAGGACAGACCGGACTGTTACCCCTGCCCAAACAGACACGCCTTCTCATTCAGCATTATTCTCAAGTTTTGGGGGTAGAATATCTCAACTTGGCAGATAGTTTACCGCCTACACTGCCCGATGAAATCTCCCCAAGAAAAAAGCTAACTCAACCCATTGCCATACCGAGAAGAGGGCAGAGAAGGAAAAAAAAACCTGCAAAACGAATAGGGAAGACTCTGCCTCACAACAACATCTGGCAAAACTTTTCGGCGCGTTTATCTGCTTTTTTAGGGAGTAAAAACCTTGCTATTAAAAACTGGGAAGAAAAAAGCAAAACTCTGCAACTGTGGTTGGGAATTATTCTCTTTTTAGGGGGCTGTTTGGGGGTCATTGTTGCGATCGTGCAGATTATTTTTGTTTTGTTGTCCCCTACCGGTCGCATGATGTTACCTTGGGGTGTTTTCTGGTTGGGAATTTTTGAATTTCTGAAGGTTTTTATTTCTTTTGTCTGCTTTTTTGGTTTACTTTTGTGGTTGGGGGCGAGGGGTAAATCTTCGGTGCGATCGCCAAATAAAGCTAAATTTCCCCCAAACGATTTAAGGGAAAGAAACGAAACCCCGCATGACCGATAATCTTTTCTGCTTCCACAAAGCCCCAGACATGGGAATCACAGGACTCATTACGATTGTCTCCTAAAACAAGATAGCGGTCTTTGGGGACGGTGACGGAGGGAAATCTATATTGAGGCACGTCGTTAATATAGTCTTCTGCTAAGGGATGACCGTTAACAAAAACCCGATCGTTTTTTACCTCTACTGTGTCTCCAGGTACGCCGATCACGCGCTTGATGTAGGCATCTTTAATGGGCAGGGCTTGGGGTTGAGAAGGGTTACAGCGAATGGCATTATCGGGGGGGGTGAAAACGATAACATCCCCGCGCTGGGGTTTGCGGAAAAGATAGGTGATTTTTTCGATGACAAGGCGATCGCCCACTTCTAAGGTGGGCAACATTGATTTAGAAGGAATATAGCGGGCTTCGGCAATGAAGGTACGAATCATTAACGCTAACCCAACGCTAACGCCTACCAGCATTGCGCTTTCTGCCCAAATGTTTATCTTTTTATCAGCCATGCAATTCTTGATTAAATCCTCTTGCGCCTTTCGATTTTACCTAAATGTTGCCAGAAGGCTCATGCTAGATATGATATCAAATCCAGTGACCAAAGACCCTGTTAAGGCGATCGCCTGCAACCCTACAGAGAGCAAAGGAAAAGTAAGAGGGTTTTTGTTGAAGAAAACAAGATTTTTAACATTAATATATATATATTAACAAAACTTTTTCCAAAAAAGATTAAAAGTAAATAAATTCAACGTATCACCCTAAAATAGATCGGAAAGGATTAAAATAAAACTGTTATGAAAAATACATTTCTTGGTAATTCCAAGGTGAAACTTTAAGTAAATTTCGAGAATATATCTCGATCCTCTAATCCCTTTCATATCAAGATAAGTGGTTTTTCGTAGAAAATCGCAATCTTAGGCATTGTACAACAATAAAGTTGTTTTAGCAATTACTTTGTTAATAAAATAGTGCCTTGGCTGATTTCCTTAGTTTTCTTCCTAGCTTACTTTGATTTAATAAAGAGTAACTTGGGTTTAAAAGTCATTAAAAAAGTCATCAAATTTGATGATTCAATCGCCCAGATTGTTTTTGGCAGATTGTTTTTGGCATTGAGTTTAATTATCGAGGAGACGAATATGGTACAAGCAAACTTAGAGCGCCCAACCCAAACCACGAGAGAGAATACCTTTATTCTCTGGTTTAACGAAGTGAGGAGCGAGGATGTCAATTTGGTTGGGGGAAAAAACTCCTCTCTCGGTGAAATGATTCAACAGCTACAACCGAAAGGAATCAATGTTCCTACGGGGTTTGCAACAACGTCTTACGCCTATCGTTGCTACATTCGGGAAACGGGCTTAGAACCACGTTTACGAGATTTATTTAGTGATCTAGATGTGAGTGATATTAATAACTTACAAGAGCGAGGACGACAAGCACGTTCTATGGTTCTAAATACGCTTTTCCCCAAACACTTGCAAGACGAGATCACCCTTGCGTATAAAAAAATGTGTCGGGAGAATGGCTGTAATACGGGGATAGACGATCGCTTCAAACCCGAGCATCGCGACCTTTGCGAGGAACAAACCCAAGATATGGATGTGGCAGTGCGATCGAGTGCGACGGCGGAAGACTTGCCAGAAGCGAGTTTTGCGGGACAGCAGGAAACCTATCTCAATGTTCGGGGAGCAAAAGGGGTTCTCGAAGCCTGTCATAAGTGTTTTGCTTCTCTGTTTACCGATCGCGCCATTTCCTACCGCGATCGCAACGGTTTCGATCATTTTAGTGTCGCCCTTTCCGTGGGAGTCCAGAAGATGGTGCGATCGGACTTGGCTTCTTCAGGGGTAATGTTTTCTATCGATACGGAAACTGGGTTTAAAAATGCTGCTTTAATTACTGCGGCTTATGGGTTGGGGGAAAATGTCGTACAAGGTGCCGTTAACCCCGATGAATATTTGGTGTTTAAACCCACCCTAAAAGCAGGATATCGTCCCATTTTAGAAAAGCGCTTGGGTACGAAGGCGATTAAAATGGTGTACGATGTCGGCGGTTCAAAACTGACCAAAAATATAGAAGTTCCCGAACCCGAACGAGACAAATTCTGTTTAAGTGATGAAGAAATCTTGCAGTTAGGGCGATGGGCGATCCAAATTGAGGAACATTATTCTCAAGTTCGTGGCATTAACACCCCGATGGATATTGAATGGGCTAAGGATGGTTGCACGGGGGAACTCTTCATCGTCCAAGCACGCCCAGAAACCGTCCAATCTCAAAAGGTGGGTAATATCCTCAAAACCTACGAATTGAAGGAACGCGGCGCGGTTTTGGGGGTGGGTCGCAGTGTGGGAACGGCGATCGGTCAGGGAAAAGCGCATATTATTCTCGATACGTCCCGTTTGGCTCTTTTTAAACCAGGAGAAGTTCTGGTGACAAATCGTACAGATCCTGACTGGGAACCAATTATGAAACAAGCCAGCGCGATCGTCACTAACCAAGGGGGACGGACTTGCCACGCGGCGATTATTGCCCGCGAAATGGGCATTCCGGCGATCGTGGGATGTGGAGATGCAACCGAGGAGATCGCCTCGGGACGAGAAATAACGGTTTCTTGTTCGGAAGGGGAAGAGGGGCGCATTTACGAAGGTTTATTGCCTTTTGAAATTCACGAAACCCCCTTGGATAATTTGCCCAAAACCCGCACTAAAATCCTCATGAATATCGGCAACCCCGAACAGGCGTTTGCCTTGGCGGGTATTCCCTCAGATGGTGTCGGTTTGGCGCGATTGGAGTTTATTATCGCCAATAATATTAAGGCGCACCCTTTGGCTTTACTCCATTTTGATGAGTTAAGCGATCTCACTGAAAAATCCGAGATCGAAAAACTGACCAAAAATTATACTCACAAAACCGATTTCTTCGTGGATAAATTAGCGCGAGGGGTCGGCACGATCGCGGCGGCATTTTATCCCAAACCTGTAATTGTGCGGATGTCGGATTTTAAAAGCAATGAATACGCGAACCTGTTGGGAGGTAAGGATTTTGAACCCCATGAAGAGAACCCAATGATCGGCTGGCGAGGTGCCTCCCGCTACTACGACCCCAAATATCGCGAGGCTTTTGCGTTGGAATGTCAGGCGATGAAGCGAGTACGGGATGAAATGGGTTTAACTAATGTTATCCCGATGATTCCCTTCTGTCGCACCCCGGAAGAAGGGCAACGAGTGCTGGCAGAAATGGGCAAACAAGGGCTGAAACGAGGGGAAAATGGTTTGCAGGTCTATGTGATGTGCGAACTGCCCAGCAATGTCATTTTAGCGCACGAGTTTGCGGAAGTCTTTGACGGATTTTCCATTGGTTCCAACGACTTGACTCAGTTAGTCTTGGGGTTGGATCGCGACTCTGCTTTAGTGGCGCACCTTTTCGACGAACGTAATGAAGGGGTAAAACGCATGGTGAAAATGGCGATCGCGATCGCTAAAGAAAAAGGAGTTAAAATCGGCATTTGCGGTCAGGCTCCGAGTGATTATCCCGAGTTTGCTAAGTTCTTAGTAGAAGCGGGGATCGATTCTATGAGTTTAAATCCTGATTCGGTTCTGAAAACTTTGCTCATGGTTGCAGAGGTCGAAAAAGGTTAATTGAGAAAGTTTAATTGGGTTTAATTGAGTCTCATTAAGGGCGCAAGTCGGGGGTAATGCTTGCGCTCTTTCTGCTATGATGCAAAAGTATCACCCAATGAGGGAGACGGTAAGCATGACGAATGCAGCGATCGCACAAGAAGTAATTGCCTCTGAGATTATGTCTTTAGAGGACTTTCTCAACTACGATGATGGTACTGATGCTCGTTACGAATTAGAGGACGGGAGACTATTATTAATGACGAGTGAAGGCGATCGCAATCAACGAATTGCTTCTTTTTTATTAATCTATTTTGCCCAATTGGGAATCTCTTTTTATTGCTTGAGAATTGGGCTAGAAATAGCAGTGAGTGGGAGTCGAACAACAGTACGTCTCCCAGATTTGGTCGTACTGACGGAGGAGTTAGCACAGATCATGGAGGGTGCAACTCGTTCAATTGTAATGCTAGATATGCCACCTCCTCGGTTAGTTGTAGAAGTAGTGAGTCCGGGACGGGAGAATGAAGAACGAGATTATCGTTACAAGCGATCGCAGTACCAAGCCCGAGGAATTGCTGAATATTGGATTATTGACCCCATACAAGAACAGATTACCGTATTAACTTTGGTGGCGGGACTCTATGAAGAAACAGTATTTTCAGGAGATACCGCGATCGCGTCTCCTCTGCTGTCAGAATTGGGTCAAGCGTCACCTTTAACAGCCGCGCAGGTGTTGCAGTTGAGATAATGCTTGCGCTCTTTCTGCTATGATGCAAAAGTATCACCCAATGAGGGAGACGGTAAGCATGACGAATGCAATAATCGCGCAAGAAGCAATTACCCCTGAGATTATGTCTTTAGAGGACTTTCTCAACTACGATGATGGTACCGATGCTCGTTACGAATTAGAGGATGGGAGACTATTATTAATGACGAGTGAAAGCGATATCAATCGGCGTATAGCTTCTTTTTTGTTGATCTATTTTGCTCAACTGGGGATTCCGTTTTATCGGTTAGGTATTGGTATAGAAATAGCAGTGAGTGGAAGTCGAACAAACGTGCGAATTCCAGATTTAATCGTGCTGACGGAGGAGTTAGCGCAAGTTATGGAGGGTGCAAGTCGCTCAATTGTAATGTTAGATATGCCACCTCCTCGTTTAGTTGTAGAAGTAGTGAGTCCAGGACGAGAAAATGAGGAGAGAGATTATCGTTACAAGCGATCGCAGTACCAAGCCCGAGGAATTGCTGAATATTGGATTATTGACCCGATACAAGCACAGATTACCGTATTAACTTTGGTGGCGGGACTTTATGAAGAAGCTGTATTTTCCGGAGATACTGCGATCGCTTCTCCTCTGCTGTCAGAATTGGGTCAAGCGTCACCTTTAACAGCCGCGCAATTACTACAGTTAGGGTAAATCTACTGTCGGGCGATCGAATTCTACCAGAAGATCGACATCACTATCTTCTCTAGCTGTATCTCGTGCAACTGAACCAAACAGAGAAAGGGATTTTACACCAAATTCTTTGAGTCGATCTTTGTGGGTTTTTAATTTAGATAATGCTTCATGTTGTTGCATAATCGGAAATAATCAAAATTTCAGTATTTGGCGAAAACTGCGATCGCATTGGTAGTTTTATCCTATGATATCAAATTGGAGAGGAGAGGCGAGATCCCACAAGAGAAGATTTATAATACACTCAAACTGAGATGAACTCACCCGATCGCCTCTAGGTAAAAAAGCTATAAGCGGCGCAAAACGACAATTGATCGCTCTGTCACAGGAATAATTTTTTCCTCAGTATAAATGGCACCAGAATCGATAATATGAGACTCAGCCGTATCGATTAAAACTTGCCATTCCCACTTTTGCAAATCTTCAGAAAGGAGAAAATCAATTGGTTTGTGATAAGCATTAAAACACAAGAGAAAAGTATTACCAATAATGCGTTGTCCTGTCTCGCTCGGGGTATCAATTTCCTCTCCATTCAAGCAAATAGCAATAGTTTTGATAAACTCTTGTTGCCACTGTTTTTCTGTCATTTCCTCCCCCTCAGCATCAAACCAAGTAATATCTCGAACACCGGAGCCATGAATTTCTCGACCTTGAAACCAATTGCGTCGCTGAAAGACAGGATTTTGATGATGAAAGGCAATCAATTGACGAGTAAATTCTAATAATTCTCCATTCTTTTCAGCCAAACTCCAATCTATCCAAGAAATCTCATTATCCTGACAATAGGCATTATTATTTCCCAGTTGAGTGCGCCCAAATTCGTCCCCTCCTAACAACATGGGAACTCCTTGAGAGAGCATTAACGTCACCAAAAAATTACGACGTTGACGCGATCGCAATGTCAAAATCTCCGCATCGTCGGTTTCCCCTTCTTCCCCACAATTCCAGGAACGGTTATCATCATGACCATCGTTATTATCTTCCTCATTTGCTTCATTATATCGTTCATTGTAGCTCACCAAATCATTGAGAGTATAGCCATCATGGGCGGTAATAAAATTAATACTAGCACTCGGTTTGCGTCCGTTAGTTGCGTATAAGTTAGAACTTCCTGTAAAACGAGAAGCAAATTCAGACAAACTACTCTCTTGTCCTCGCCAAAAATTCCGAATCGTATCGCGATATTTGCCATTCCATTCTGACCAAAGTAAAGGAAAATTACCAATTTGATAACCTCCTTCGCCAATATCCCAAGGTTCGGCAATTAATTTTACTGTCGATAAAATGGGGTCTTGATGTATAATATTAAAAAATGCAGCCAAATTGTTCACTTCATATAATTCCCGCGCTAAAGCTGAAGCTAAATCGAAGCGAAAGCCATCGACGTGCATTTCTTGTACCCAATAGCGCAAACTGTCGGTAATGAGTTTTAAAACTTGAGGATGGCGGACATTCAACGAGTTACCACAGCCGGTAAAGTCCATATAATATCGCTCTTTTTCCTCCACTAAGCGATAGTAAGACTTGTTATCAATTCCTCGGAAAGAAAAAGTTGGGCCGAAATGATTTCCTTCTCCTGTATGGTTGTAAACCACATCTAGAATTACTTCAATTCCGGCTTTATGCAGTGCTTTTACCATCTCCTTAAATTCTTGGACTTGTTCCCCGCAAATGCCGCTAGAACTATAACCAGAATAAGGAGAAAAATAATTAATCGAATCGTATCCCCAATAATTCTTTAATTCCTTCTCTTCTAAATGACCTGGGTTGGCTAAAAATTGGTGAATGGGGAGTAATTCAACGGCGGTAATTCCGAGGGATTTTAGGTGCGCGATCGCGGCAGGATGTGCCAATCCTGCATAAGTTCCGCGCAATTTTTCCGGTATATCTGGATGCAGTTTGGTAAAGCCTCGCGCGTGTATTTCATAGATAACTGTTTGATACATGGGAATGCGGAGAAGTTCGTCTCCTTCCCAGTCAAAAGATTCATCAATCACGACACATTTAGGCATATATTCTGCATTATCTAACTCAGAAAAGCCCATATCTTCGGCGGAAGTTTTCCAAGGATAGCCATAAATTGCCTCTGCGTTGATGATATCTCCCGCGATCGCCTTAGCATAGGGATCGATGAGTAATTTATTGGCATTGAAGCGATCGCCGGAATTGGGCATAAAATTGCCATAGACGCGATAGCCGTAGCGCTGTCCTGGTTTAATATTGGGGACATATCCATGCCAGATAAAGTTATTCTTTTCTGTGAGATGCAAGCGGGTTTCTCGATCTTGTTCGTCAAACAAACATAAATCTACTGCTGTAGCATTTTCGCTAAAGAGAGCAAAATTCGTTCCGCGTCCATCCCAGGTGGCTCCTAATGGGTAAGATGTGCCAGGCCAAACTTGTAAATCCATAGTTGCTAAAAGCTGCGATCGCGTCTATTAATAATTTCCATTGTTTGCAATCCTAGCAAGATATTGTTCTTTTCGGAAAAGATGACCTCGATCGCGATCGTGGGAAAGATCATAGTTCGAGGGTGGGTTTCAAAAAGCGAGGATTCATGGTTTCGATCCAATTCAAATTAACAGAAATTTCGTAGGGGCGCAATGCTTGCGCCCTTAATATTTGCTTGCGCCCTTAATATTTGCTTGCGCCCTTAATATTTGCTTGCGCCCTTAATATTTGCTTGCGCCCTTAATATTTG
>NZ_JACSWA010000441.1 GCF_016888125.1 Spirulina sp. CCY15215 | reverse complement strand
ATCGGCAACTCGCAAGGCTAATTCGCGGTTGATGGGGACAGGACGAATGACGGGATCGCCGTTAGGAGGAACAAGCATGAGGAAGAGGCGATCGCTGTCGGATTCTTCGGCATTTTCCGATTGACCTACAGCAGGAACAAAAATCGAGTAGAGGAGAGCGGGTTTGACTCCTGTGGCGCGGTATACTTCATCAAGACTGGCTTGGGCGCGGGCGAGGTTGAGT
Organism: Spirulina sp. CCY15215; assembly: GCF_016888125.1. Classification (GTDB taxonomy): domain Bacteria; phylum Cyanobacteriota; class Cyanobacteriia; order Cyanobacteriales; family Spirulinaceae; genus CCY15215. The sequence goes on along the minus strand of NZ_JACSWA010000441.1, from coordinate 22 downwards.
TCGTCTTCGCTGCTGTCTCCAT
>NZ_JACSWA010000440.1 GCF_016888125.1 Spirulina sp. CCY15215 | reverse complement strand
ATGAGTTACGCCTAGCCGAAGAGTTAGTGGGAGAAGAAATTCAAAAGACGATTCAACCTCGTTCATCTATAAATAATCAGCCGTTAGTTCAAGTTTAGATAAATATATTTTAGGTCTTGGGAATGCGATCGCTGTTTGATTTTTTGAAGTGGCGATCGCTTCAACCCCTAATAACAATAACCAGATTTGCGATCGCCTCTTGAGATAAAATATCCGAGCAAATTCAAGCAATGGTACAATGACAACTATGATCGAGCATATCGTCCTGTTTAAATGGCAAGAAAGTGCCTCGCCTGAAGCGATCGCCACGGCGATCGCAGCCCTGCAAAATCTGAAAGGGAAAATTCCGGCGATCGTCGATCTCTCCTGTGGCGAAAACTTCAGCGATCGCGCCGGAGGTTATACTCATGGCTTAACCGTCAGATTTCGCGATCGCGCTGGTTTAGAAGCCTATCAACCCCATCCTCTACACCATGACATCGTACAAAATTTGATTAAACCCATTGTTGCAGAAGTCTTAGCAGTAGATTACGAATTTTGAGCGGTGATGGGTAACAAATAATCTGTTACCCATAACAATTACAATTGATAAGGATCTTCATCGCTTAAAAAAGCAAGAAGTGTCATAGTTTCTGGCTGTTCTTGCAACCATTCTCGAATCCGTTTTGCTTCCTCATAAGAGTCCTTGCCAAACTTACTAACATACATTTTATTTAACATTTCTCTGATTTCTTCATCGCGAATTTTCTTTTGCCACGATTTGGTAAACATATAATGAACTTCATCATGCAAATTGCGCTCTTTTAAAGCATCCCACTCATTTTTATCGAACCAGACTCCATTACAGCTATTACAATGATCTAAAAAGAAATCAACACCATGACCCACTTTATATTTAATTAAAATGCGATCGCATTGCGGACATAGCTTTGCTTTAGTATTATCTTTGATATCGAAGGAAACTTCTGGTTCTTTTTCGGGTAATGTTTCCTCCTGTTGGTCTAGCCACTTCTGGTAATCTTCTGAAGCAATCCAATTTCCTTCGCATTGAGAGCAAGTTTTTGCATTGAGATGTTCTTCTAAAGTAACGGATTTTAACTGTTTTGTTCTGCAAACAGGGCATTTCATGAGTGTTTTCCTCAAAATCAATACTTTTCAGTATAAAATAATCCCCGGTAAACTTTAATCAATAGTGCCGGCTCTTCCTTGAGAAGTTAGTTGAATTGGGCGATCTCTAGCTATAGTCCTTATAATGCGAAAACAAACCTTTACCCTCAAGCGCAACCATGACCCTCCCTCGAATCTTAACGATCGCGCCGGAAGAATATAGCTTGTTGACGGATCTTTATCAACTCACGATGACGGCTTGTTATGTTGGGGAAGGGATCGAGGATAAGCCCGCAAGTTTTGAATTATTTGCGCGATCGCTTCCCCCTAAGTTTGGCTATTTAATTGCTATGGGTTTAGCGCAGGTTTGTGAATATTTACAGAATCTACAATTTACCTCGACGCAAATTATCGCCCTACAGGAGACGGGAATTTTTCAGAATGCCCCCGATCGCTTTTGGCAGCTATTAGAGTCGAGTCGGTTTACTGGGGATATCTGGGCAGTAGCAGAAGGAAGCGCGATTTTTCCCTACGAACCGATTTTGCGGGTAGACGCACCCCTGTGGCAAGCGCAATTGGTGGAAACTTACCTATTAAACACAATCAACTATCAAACTCTAATCGCCACGAGAGCCGCGAGAATGCGCGATATAGCAGGGGAAAGGGCAAAAATACTCGAATTTGGCACGCGACGAGCTTTCAGTCCCCAAGGGGCAATATGGGCGGCGCGGGCGGCTTTGGCTGGGGGACTGGATGGGACATCCAATGTGTTAGCGGCTTTGAAGTTGGGGGAAAAACCTGTGGGGACAATGGCTCATGCCCTGGTGATGGCGGTGGGGACTCTAGCGGGAAGAGATGAAAATGAAGCCTTTAATGCTTTTACTCGCTATTTTCCCCGATCGCCTTTGTTAATCGATACTTACGATACTCTTAAAGCGGCGGAAAGTCTGGCAAAACAAATACAAGCCGGAGAAAAGCAGGTCATGGGGGTGCGTTTGGATTCGGGGGATTTAGTGAGATTATCGCAACAGGTGCGATCGCTGCTGCCGAATGTGCCGATTTTTGCCAGTGGCGATCTGGATGAGTGGGAGATCGCCCGCTTGCAACGAGAAGGGGCAATGATTGATGGTTATGGCATCGGCACTCGTTTGGTCACGGGGACTCCTGTGAATGGCGTTTATAAGTTGGTGGAAATTGCGGGTATTCCCACCATGAAACAGTCTGCGGGGAAAGGGACTTATCCGGGACGCAAGCAAATTTTTCGCACCGAGACTCCTAAAATACAGGATCGACTTGGTTTACTGGAAGAGGAAGCCCGAGGGGGAGAAAGACCTTTATTAGAATTAGTTATCAAAGCAGGACAACAGATTAAAAAGGAAGAGGCGATCGCCACCCTTCGCCAGCGCACAAGGGCTTCTGTTGCGAGTTTGCCTCTTGAAACGCGCCAGTTAGAAGACCCTCAACCTCTTCCTGTGGAGATTTCTACAAGATTGCAAACTCTACAAGATTCTTTAGTGAGGAAATAGCCGAGTATTGATTAATGATGAACTCTGAAACGAAAAATATTGCTTTATTTGGCACCAGTGCCGATCCCCCCACAGCCGGACACCAAATGATTTTGCGCTGGTTATGCGATCGCTTTGACCAAGTTGCAGTTTGGGCTTCTGATAACCCCCTTAAATCTCAACAAACTCCCTTGAAACATCGCCTGAAAATGTTAGATCTGGCGATCGCGCAAATTGATGCACCGCACCATAATATCAGCTTACATCGAGAATTAAGTCATCGCTACAGTGTGGAAACTCTCAAGTCTGCCCAAGAAATCTGGGGAAAAAATAGTCACTTCACTTTTGTAGTCGGATCAGACATTATTGCTCAATTACCCCGTTGGCATGAATGTGAAGCATTATTGCGGCAAGTCCAACTCCTAATTGTACCGCGTCCTGGGTATCCTTTGAGGGAGGAGGACTTAAAAGTTGTGGCAGAAATGGGAGGAAGATCTGCGATCGCAGATATCAATGCACCGGAAGTCTCTTCTTCTGCTTATCGCCATTGGCACGATAGTCGGTTGGTAATGCCTCTGGTTGAAGACTACATTCACCAAGAAAAACTTTATCTGCCTTAAAAATAATGGATTCCAGATTTGTTGATATTAGATTACTCAATTTTACCTGGTTTTGCTGTAATAATTGTAACAGGATTGAGGGGGGAAAAGCGCGTAAGTTCGCCAATGGGAACAGAACGAGAAATTTGCAGATTGAGTAAGCGATAATCCCAGGCTTGATTTTGCAGCCAATTAATACTTGAATATAAATGTTCTAGGGTAGCAAAGGCAAGAACTAAGATGCCTTGATTGCATAATTTTGCTTGACAAATCGGCAAAATATCGAGTAAATTTCCGCCACTCCCTCCCATAAAAATGCGCTCAGGATGAGGTAATTCTGTTAAAATATCCGGTGCAGTTCCTTCTATAATGGTAACATTTTTAACCTGCAAGCGCTGACAGTTTTTCCGAATCAAATTAGCTCCCATTGCTGTCTTTTCTACCGCATAAATCTGAGAGTTGGGATGTAAACGCGCCATTTCAATAGCAACAGAACCGGTTCCGGCACCAATATCCCAAATGATTTGTTTGGGTTTTAGTCCTAATTCTCCTAAAATAGGGATACGAATTTCTCGTTTTGTCATTAAACCGGGGCGATCGCGAAAACTTAAAAAAACTGCATCGGGTAAGCCAAAAAGCGGCAATTCTTCTAAGTTTAATTCTGCTTCTTCCTCCCGCAATAAAATCAGAATATTAAGGGGGGAAAATGTTTGCTTTTGTAACAATTTTTGTGCCGTATAACTCCGAATTTTTTCTTCTTCCCCGCCCAAATTTTCACAAACCCAAAATTGATAACAAGTGGGCAGATCGAGGGCAAGATAAAGAGAGGCGATCGCCGAGGGGGAATTATTTTCATCCGTGAGGAGGGCAATTTTTTCGCATCCTTGCTGTAGCGATCGCGTTAATTCCTGCAAAGAACGACCATGAAGGCTAATAATTTTAGCATCTTGCCAAGGCACTTTAACCCGGGCAAAAGCCAGTTGTAGAGAACTAATATGGGGATAAAATTGCAAAGATTCTGAAGGAAAAGACTCTAATAATAACCTTCCCAAGCCGAAAAAGAGGGGATCTCCGGAAACCAAAATCACCAGGCGATCTCCTTGTTGCCAAAATGCCGAGATCTGGGCGATCGCTTCCCCAAACTTCCCTAAAATTAAGCGTTTTGCAGGATGTTCGGGAAAATAAGCTAAATGACGACGACTCCCCACTAACACCGTCGCAGTTTCAATCTGTTGTAAGGTTTGGCGATCAAGAGAGATCGCCCCTTCTAACCCAATACCAATGACTTTAAGACAATTTTCCATTATGGTCGGAGGAAGAAGTAACGGTGTTGCATTTTAGCACCGGAACAAACCCCATAGTAGAATAAAAAACTATCTGCCCATCCGCGATCGCCATGACTCCTAAACCTGACTCCCCACTATCGAGCGAACCCAACACCGAAACCGAGAGTCTACAAAGGCTTCCCCTACCGACGACCAAGCAACTGGCTATGGTGTCGCGCACTTTCACCATTCCCAGAAACTCGGATAATTGGGAAGTGCGATCGCAAACTTTAGACAGTACCATTATTCTCTTTGCATTTGGCACAATTATATTAGGTTGGCTTTTCAACTTTTCCTTCCTTTTATTCGCAGGTTCTCTCGTAACACTTTTAGTTTCCCTGCGAATCATTTTTCCCGCTATTCAACGTTGGTTATTAAAATTTCTCACTCCTTCCGAACGAGGAATTGTGTTAGGGACATTAGGAACGATCGCATCCATGGCCGGATTTGCTCAGTTTTTTGGTATTTTTAACAAAATTAGCTTATGGTTGCAGTCTAATAAATGGGATGAGTTTGGCTCTTGGGCGGATTGGTTTGGAGCCCTCGGTCAAATTGCGATCGCCATTCTCGCCGTATACGTCGCATGGCAACAATATGTCATTTCCAAAGATTTAACCATGCGCCAAAATGCCATAACTCAACAGCAAACCATTGATTCTTATTTTCAAGGCATTTCCGATCTGGCTTTAAGTGATGAAGGATTACTCGAAGATTGGCCGCAAGAAAGAGCATTTTCAGAAGGACGAACCGCCGCAATTTTGAGTAGTGTTGATGCCGCAGGAAAAGCCAAAATCCTTCGCTTTCTTTCCCAATCTAAACTATTAACTCCCTTGAGACGGGATGGACTCTTAGGACGTGCTATTCTCGACGGTGCGGGAGGCTATGAAGAAGACCGCCAAAACGGGTTGCGCGTTATCGATCTCGGTGTTATGCTTGCCCGAGCCGACTTATCGGAAACTGATTTACGCTGGACAGATTTAAGTGATGCCTATGTCATTGGTGCAAACTTTAGCCATTGCGATCTCGTCAAAGCCAATTTAGCGCGGACGGTATTATACGAGGCCAATTTACGAGGAGCAGATATTAAAGGCTCTCGATTCTTTTATGGTAACGTAGAAACCGCAAGTCCTCGCAGTCTAACCACCCCTCCCAATTACAAAACTGGGGCCCATACGGGGGCTGTGATCGAAAAAGCCAATTTTACAGGAGTTCAGCGCTTAAGCGAAGAACAACGCCGTTATCTCTGCTACTGGGGAGATAAACAAACCTGCGCCACTATTCCAGGAGGCTGTGGGGGTATTCCCAATAAATTAGGAAGATAGTTTTTTAGTTGATAATTGATAATTGAAAACATTATGAAACCAAAATATACCTTTGTGATTCCTATTTATAATGAAGAAAGTAATATTCTCGAACTGTCCAAACGCTTACAGGATGTTGCCCAACAGTTAGATGGAACGACGGAATTTATTTTAATTAATGATGGTAGTCGCGATCGCTCTTTAATGCTGATGCGAGAACTGCACGAGAAAGATTCTCGTTTTTGTTATTTGAGTTTAGCGAGGAATTTTGGTCATCAAATTGCGGTGACTGCGGGGCTGAATTTTGTGCGGGGGCAGGCTATTATTATTATGGATGCAGACTTGCAAGACCCGCCAGAATTGGCGATCGCTATGGCGGAACAATGGCGATCGGGCTATCAAGTGGTCTACGCACAACGCAGCAAACGTCATCGGGAAAACTGGCTCAAACGCTTATATGCCTATTGGTTTTATCGCCTGCTCAAACGCCTTGCGGATGTGGATATTCCCACAGATACGGGGGATTTTTGCCTCATGGATCGAAGGGTTGTCGATGTTTTAAATGCTATGCCCGAGCGCAATCGCTATTTACGAGGGCTGCGATCGTGGGTAGGATTTCGTCAAACGGCGATTAAATTTGAGCGAGATTCGCGGTTTTCTGGAGAGCGAAAATATACCTTTCGCAAGTCCTTTTCTTTGGCATTAAATGGGATTATTTCTTTTTCTCGCATTCCCTTACGCATTTCAACTTATATCGGCTTAATTTCGGCGGCGATCGCCCTAATTATGGCTTGTATGGTTCTCTATTGGCGCATCGTCCAACCGACGGCTCCTTTAACGGGTTTTGCGACGATTCATATTGCTGTTTTCTTCCTGGGTGCAGTACAGCTTGTCAGCATTGGCATTTTAGGCGAATATATCGGACGTATTTATGAAGAGGTAAAAGGCAGACCGATCTATATTTTAGGAGAAGTCGGAGGATTTGAAGATAATTATTAATTATCTGCGTCTTTGAGGAGGGTTTCAGGATCGATCACTTTCCCTTGAATGTGAATTTCAAAATGTAAATGAGGACCCGTAGAATTGCCGCTACTGCCCATTTTAGCGATTTCCTGCCCCTGGTTGACCCATTCCCCTGTCTGTACCAAAATTTCGCGATTGTGACCGTAAACCGTTGTGCTGCCGTCCTTGTGACGAATTTTCACCAGTTTTCCCAAACCCCATTCATCCCAGCCCGAAAAAATAACTTCCCCCTCCCCAGCAGCAATAATAGGTGTACCGATTTTATTCGCCAGATCGATGCCCTCGTGATATAAGTGAAATCCTTGAGAAAGTTCCCCCTCCGTCGGTTGAATAAATTTGGGTTGTAGATAGGGTTGTAGAATAGCTTGAATGGCTCTGACGCGATCGCGCTGTTGAATAATCAAACAGTCACTCTTGCGTTGTTGAGGGGGACATTCTTGGCTCAATGAGGGGGTATCGAGGGGGCTATCATTATTCAGAACTCGAAGTCTGCCTCGCACTAAAGCCTCAAGGCCATTTTTGCCTTGTTCTTTAGTGGCAATATATTCTTGCGGAAAACGACGACTCCCACCTCGCGAACCTGATTGATATAGATCGAGAGTATTGAGAACTGCTTGGGGATCTCTGGCAGGATTAATCCCCGCACGACTCAAATCTTGATAAATTAAAGACAAGCGCCGTTTTAAATCCTGTACGCACTGTTGGGGAGATTCCCGAGTACACCACATTTGCCCATCGTGACGAGAAGCAGCAATTAAGGCTTGAATGCCTGGAGATTCAAGATTGTCAATTAAATCTCGCGTTGCTTGAAATTTCTCGTCAGCAAGGGTTTGTGGTTTGATCCAAAGATACTCAGTCTGCACCCAGCCAATCAAAGAATACTGCACGGCACGCAGAAAATAACCTACGGGTTTGGCAACGATCGCAGAGATAAACCAAAGGACAATCAATAAAAAAAGGAGCGATCGCAGACGTTTGCGAAAGGTATGTTTGCGGCGAATTTTGCGCCGACGCAATCGAACCGGATAGCCAGAATGGGGGGATACAACGATCGCACCTGGAGGGAGAGAGGGTTTTTTTCTGACCCGACTCTTGGCACGAGACGAGGAATGATGCGATTTTCTCATGTTGTTCGGAGCGGGATAGGGAGATAATAGCATTGGATAAGCTCACAAGGAAATTAACCCATAAAATTTAATACTTTTGGTACTTTTAAGTTGAGGTCAGGATTTTGCTTATTCGGGCAACTGTATCGGACAAAATTTCTGCTGCAAGGTCAATTTCTGCCTCTGTTGTAAATTTACCGATACCAATGCGAAGTGCGCCTTCGATCTGTGTTTCTGGAAGCTGCATCAACCGAAGAACATGAGAAGAGGTTGTTGTACCTGAAGAACAAGCCGATCCTGTGGAAATTGCCAATTTATCGCGAATTCTAGCCACGATCGCACTATTAGGAATATTGGGAATTGAGAGATGCAGATTTCCTGCTAAACGATTTTGGAGGTCGCCATTGACGATTAAGTTGGGAATTTTAGCAAGAAGGAGATTTTGCAAGCGATCGCGTTTCGCTGCGATCGCTTTTTCATCTGCGTCCATTTCTAACTGACGCAGGGAACAGGCTTCACCCAGTCCAACAATCCCCGCAACATTAAGAGTACCGGGACGCAATCCTTTTTGATGTTCTCCTCCATAGAAAAGAGGTTTGAGGGAATAATCTTTACGAACAACTAAAGCGCCAATTCCTTTAGGGGCGTAGAATTTGTGACCTGATAATGTTAGATAGCTTATACCCCAATCTGAGAAATTAATGGGGATTTTTCCCACAGCTTGAGACGCATCGCAGAAAAAAGGAATGTTATATTTTTGAGCAATTTGACTGATGCTTTGCAGGGGGTAAATATTCCCCACTTCGTTATTAGCTGCCATGATGCACAGTAAAGATGCACCACCAGAACAAACTCGTTCTAGATATTCTAAATCGATGCGTGCTTGGCGATCGACTTTCAGCCACACTATTTCTGCAAGTCCTTGGTTGGCGATCGCTTTACAGGTATCTAAAACCGCTTTATGTTCGATAGGGGAAACAATCAAACGAGAAGGAAGGGAAGTCAGATTTTGGGGAAAATGTCCTTGAATTGCAAGATTAACACTTTCGGTTGCGCCAGAAGTAAAGATAATTTCCTGGGGAGAAGCATTGATTAATTCAGCCACTTGTTGACGGGCTTTTTTAACAGCTTGTGCAGCTTCATCCCCATAGGAATGATCCACACTACTTGCATTGCCAAAAGCAGTCGTCATTGAATGTAACATCTTATCTGCTACTCTGCGATCGACTGGAGTAGTAGAGTGGTAATCAAGGTAAATTGAAGATTGTTGCATTAGGAGCATTCGCTTCTTCGGAGAGCTTTAAATATTCTAAAATTAATAATCATAGGTAAATCTCGCATCCTCAAGATAAGATAAGATAATAATATTTTAGAGCCTGATATTTATTAAGCCTGTTTTACATCAACATAAATATCTTTTTCGTATTGCTTAAACTCATCATCAAGATTATATAATAAATTGCGAATTTGTTGACGAAGTTGTTTGGCTGGTTCTAAACAATCTCGTTGATAATCTTGCAAAGTCAATTCAAGATGAGGATAAAATAACTTTAAAAAGCCTGATGCTGTTTTAAGAATTGCTTGTTGATCTCGAATCGTAGTATGATGATCGAATTGTGTATGTTGTTGAGCATATTGATTAAAACGAGGATCTTTTCTTAAAGACAATAATACTTCACCAAAAAAGTCCATTTTTAAACCTATTTGATTAGCCATCATATCTCTCTGAAATTTAGGGATTTCCCAACCGGGTAAAATACCAGCAAAACGATCTAAAAATGCTGTTTCTGAGAAAAATTTAGGTAAATTAACCATTAAATTATATTCATTTTTAGGACGTTGATACTCATCCAATTCAATATTCCCTAATAATACTAACGAACAATCACTAGCAATATCTGCAAATCCTGAACGATTATAGCGTCCATTAGCAAGATAATTTTTCAAAGGTCCAATGATTTCATCAGAATTTTCAAAGGTTAAACTTTGAACTTCATCTAAAACAACCACATCATAACGACCTAACAAACCTACTTCTTTTGTTCTACCATTAATAAATAATTGGGACGGTGTTACTTTCCCTCCACTAATAACAGAAACTTTAGCATTTATATTCTCGTAAACAAAACTTTTTCCTGTTCCTTTTGGGGCTAATTCTATTATATGATAATTAGATTCAACCAAAGGTAATAAACGAGTTAATATCCATGTTTTTGCCTCATAAGTATAACCAGGATGTTCAGGATTAAAACCTATTGAACAAAACATTAAATTTCGCCATTGTTCTGTGGTAAATTTAGAACGACATTGAGCATAAGATGTCAGATCAATTTCAGAACATTGAAAAGGATCAAAATCAATAACAGAAACTTTGGATTTTCCATCTGCACTATTTTTATATCTTAAAGTAATTTTCCCCCAAACACCTTGTCTTAATAACATTTGATAACGCTCTACAATATCTGTAGAAATTTCGCAGTCTGATAAATTTAAAATCGGAATATTTGCTAAAGGTTCAGTAATTTCTTTAGAATTTTGTTCTAATTTTATTCTAACTTTAAGTAAAGCAATTAATTTATATATTTCACCTTGAGTTAGTTTAAATTTAATAACTTCTTGATCATCTTTTCTGGGAAATGCTTTTTGCACAAAACTACTGATTTTTTCTAATTCTAAATCAGTCAATTTTCCAGTTCCATGAACAATTTTATCTAATAACCATTCAGCTACAAAACTAGGCACTCCTAAAGTGGTTAATCCACTTGAAGGTAAACGTTTTTTGTCAATACTTAATGATTGAAATACTTCTGTAACTAAATCATTGTTGTAACTATTAGAAAAATTCATTTAAACCTCCTTGAATACCGCTACTAAATATTTGCTTAATAGTAATGAATGAGTTGGAATCAATTTCTGACATTTCTGGTTCACTACTAGCAAAAACAAAAGTTAATCTGCCAGATAATTTGATTTTGTCTTTATTCTTATCTGGGGGAAGTTCTGGGTATTTATTAATAGGTATTTTCTTAGTCACTTTTTCACTCGGTTGAATGATAATACTTAACATTTTTCCTGTTTTAAAATCAATCAATTCATCAATATATAAACATAGATTTTTCAAGGATACTAGATTATTATTATGAATAGTAATTTCTAATTCTCCCGCTTGTGTTGCAGAGCCTTCTCCAGTACAAGTTACAAAAACTGGATAACGTTTTACTGATTTACCTAACACTGAAAAACCAACTACAACTTCTTCAGGAAATAGTCCTCCATGAGAACCAATAATTTCCTTATCTTTAGTATAATTAAAAGCAGTAATACAATCAGAATTTTTAACAATGCTAATATCGTGAGGAAGTCCAAAACGTCTAGCTTCAAGAAAAATAAAACGAGGATCATCCGTTTTACCAATTGCCATTCTACCTTGTGATTGTAATTCGGCTGGACAATTAGCTAATTTTTGTACTTCTCCCATCATTTGACCATGATCGCTAGCGATAATAATTTTTAATTTTTCTGATTGTTCATATTCTTCTAAAATATATTTAATATGTCTAACAATCCCTTCTAAACGAGTGATTCTTTCCACTTTATATAAAGTTTTCCAATCTTTTTCTTGATGATAAAGTTTATCTAATTGATCTGTATCCCAACAATAAATTTTATATTTATTCTCTTTTAAATCCTGAATTAATTCATGTTTATTATGATCTGTATAACGTTGAGCAGATTTAATATTAGAAAATCCATCTTTTGCATTAGGTTTCCAAGAGTCATTTTCTGGTAAAAGTTGAGAGTAAAGACTCCATTTTGCATATTCTGTTTTAGTAGGAAGGATGCTAAAGAGGGGTTTAATATCCTTTTCTAATGTTAGTTGCTTATCTTCGGTTAAAATATCAATTAATTCTTGATGATCTAACCATCCTAAACCATCAACAACTATCCAGATTACAATATTTTCTTGTGCGAGTTCTTGGACTTGAGAAGTCACACTGTAATTTAAAAATGACTTGTCAACATTATCTATTTTTAATTCAGGATAATGTTTGACTATCCAATTAACAAAGCTAATTGCTAATTGTTCACTATTTTTTTGAGCAGGAAGAGTATGGTTAATAGTGGTTTCCCATTTTCTAAAAGGTAGATAATTTTCTATAGCCCATTTTAAAGCATCTTCTGGAGCAGCATCAATTGATAAGGGTAAAGGGGTGCTAGGAGGTAATTTTTGCTGTAGTTGAGATGTTTTTTGATTACCTAAATAGTAACTAATTTTATTGATTCTTGCTTGGGTTATCCAATTTAATTTATCTAATAAAACATCATGCACAACAGAAGCAATAATTTTATTATTTGGATCTAAGATTAATTCGTCTAAAATCTTACCTTCTGTTTTATACATTTTTTGTCGCCAAAATTTAGTAAATTCTTCTAAACAAAAATCAGGAATATCTAGAGGATATTGACCCAATTGTTTGATAATATCTAACTCAGAAGTTAAACCTAGCCAACTTTTTAACAGCTGCTCTTTATCTTCTGTTTGATAATAATCAACTAAATCATTTTGATTATTATTAGTCCTATTATAGAGCCAAACTTCTGAAAATATTTTATATTCTTGAGGAATTGAAATAGATAAAAATTGAGCTAAATGCTTTACTGATAGATTATCTAACCAGAAATTTTCTTTAGTTCTAGTTATATTAGCTAATAAAGACTCAATCTTGTGCTTTGAATCATAACTATCAAGCTGAGTAACAATTTTTAAAATGTGCAAATCATTCCAACTATCAGGAATAGATAAAGGAGAAAAAATAGTTTCTAATTTTGGACGTGGGTGTTGTTTTCTTTCAATTATTAAGTCTGATTTATTCCAAACTCTTAACCATTCTTCTGTCCAATTACAAAGTCTTTTTCCCTTAATCCAATAAGCATTATCTTTAAGAGTAAAATATTGCAACCACTCCACTTCGCTAGTAATAGCGATATAGTCAGCAAGAGGTTGGTATAATTCAGTAGGGTCTAAGATAATTTTACTCATTAATTTTCTCCTCTTTAGACAAGTATTGTTCTAACTCGGAATACAAATTTTGTCGTCTTTCTGTAGGAAGTTGTGTAAATAAAGTAATAATTTGATTCTCTTGATTTTCATTTTGTATATTTGTACATTGAGTTTTAATTGTTCCTAATAATTCTTGATCTGAATTACTCAAGTAACTAATATGTACTGCTTGATTATTCTTGATTTTTTTCAGTAATTCATTAATTAAGTTGAGTTTTTTGTCTTCTGTTTCTTGTTCAATTTTACTCAATTCTTGTCGTAAATTATCTAACCATAATTGAGCTTGATTTTGAAATTTAGTTTCAAGTGCTGTAATTCTTTGTTCTAATTGAGATTTATTTTGTTCATATTTATTGTCTAAGTTAGGAGTACAATTATCAAGATTATTGTACCACTCAGTTAACTGTTTGAGTTGGTCTTGATAAGTATCAATAGTAGTGTTGAATTTTTGTCCTTGAGTAATTTGAAATAGCTCTCTTAAATCCTCAATTTCTTGCTGTAATTGCTGACAAGTTAAATATTCATCAGAGTCTTTAAAAAACAACTCTAGTTTACCTAAATTAGTTGGAATAGGTTTTAATTCTTGATTACTTTTAACTTCAGTTAATTTTTCTGTTAGTTCCTCAAGTTGTTTGCCGTAATCAGTAATTTTATTATTCAGGGAATTAATTAATTCTTCAATTTCAGTCTTAAATCTTTCAGGAAGATTAAGCTGAGTTTTTAATTGAGTTATTTTTGCAATTCCTTCTTGACATAGCTTGAGAGTATTTAATGACTCAGAATTATTCTGTCGTAACTGTTGTATGATTTCATTATCTCGCTGGTGTTTTATATTTTCAGCTTCTTCTGCATCTTGAATTTCTAAAATAATCGGATTTAATTGATCTAATATTTGCTTAACTTCTCGAGAAGATTCAGATTTAGTAAAACGATTTTGTTGATTACTAATTTCTTTATAGAGTTTAAATGCTTCGTTTTTATTGATATCTATTAATTTTTCATTCCAAATTGTAATCTTTTTTTCCAAATCATTTTGTTTGGTTTGAATATCTTCAATTATTTCCTGATAAAGAGATTCTTGTTTAACAATTTCAATCTGATTAGCTAATTTTTCTATATCACTAATAGCTTTAATATAATCCTCTTGACTAGCATTATTACTAAGGGAGTTATGAAGAAGTTTAATCTTATCTAAACAGTCTTTAATCTCAGCTTGATATTTAATTTCATCAAGTTTTCGTGTAGCAACATCAAGAGAATAATTTAATGTTTGAATTAAATGATCTGGTAAAGAAACTGAAGTAATTTTATCAATTGTTGTTTGAAGTTCAACTTTATAACCTCCATATTCTTCTTCTGTTTTTAAAGATTCAGATTTTTTACTTAATTGAATAACTATTTTTTTGATATTTTCTTGCACTTTCTCTAAAGCATCAGTTCGGCGTTCCTCTTGTTTTTTAGTAGGAGTAACAATAATATTTTTACTTCGATTAGTGTGTGCAAGATCAATTATTTTTGATAAAGTTTGTTGAAGACGAGGATATACTGAAATTAAAATTTCAATATCTATGTTATCTTTATTACTAAATAAAGTTTCTGTTTCTTCTACTGATTTAAACCAATCATCAATTTTTTTGATTTCAGCGCTAAGTTGTTTTCTTTTCGGTGTAATTTCTTCTACTTTTGCCTGATCTGGATCGGCTGACTTGATAAAGTTATCAATTTCTTCAACTAATTTTTTAGCTTGATTATAATCTAATCGTGTTGGTATTTTAGGGCAAGTAATCGCTTTTGTCCGAATTAATTGGGGACTTGTATTTGAGCCTAAAATCCATTTATTAACAAAATCTTTTGGTTTACCAAATACACCAGTTTCTGCCCAATCTTTAATTGGTTTTTCTTCAATTGAGGGAGCATTTTTCTTCTTAGGTAAACCAAAACTTCCTTTTAAAATAACTTCACTACTATGATCAGCGATCCATGCAGAAAATAACATAGTGAATGTATATTCATTATAGCCGAAAGGAGGTTTAGATAATTCCTGCCATATTTTACTAATAGGAACACATTTTTTGGTTTTATTTTCTAAAGCTGTTAATTGCTCTATTTTATCCCATGCTTCTCTCACATTTTTATTAATGGGAACTTGTACTGAATATTTTTGAGAATCGGTTTTGAATAAGCCCCAATTACTGACAAATACTTGATCAATCAAAGTGTTATAAGATTGATTTCTGAATTTTTTAGGATTAAGATCATGATCATCTTCTAATAGAAGATTAGCTGCATAACCAATTATTGTATTTCCTGCGTGACTTTTTAAAGCCATTTTATCGTTTTTGGCAAGAGGTGGTACAAAACGATAAAGTTGCTGTAAAAGATGGCTAACAATACTTTGAGGATTTTGTTTTTGATGAGTTGTTAATTCTTCTGGCTTAATGAAATAAAAATCACAATTATTAGGAGTAATTATTTGCTTAATTTCTCTCTCTACTTTTTTTAGTATTTGTTTATTTAACTCTGCAAAAGCTGTACCTGAATCCTGTTTTTCGACTGTACTTTTTCTTCTCATAATATCTATCATCAATAAATCTTTACAAATATCTTTAACATGGTTATCTGGAATGGCAACAGCAATATAGTCTTTATTTCTTTCTTTTAATAAAAGGTCATTAATCTCATAACGGAGAGCTTGTAATTCATCAATATTGTCTGCCAAAACGTAGGCAAAAATTCCTTTTCCCTCTATATTTTCCAAGGTTTTATAACCATTTAAGGCTTGTTTAAATTCTTCCACACCGTAAAACTTATATTCAAAAAACCACTCATCATTGAGTAATTGATTTTTGTCGATAAAATGCTGTCCATTTATATTTTTACTTCCCAAATAAATTTCGATTTTCTCGTTGCAATGTTTAATAGCTAAATTAATAGATATTTCCCCAGTTTGTTTACTAGCTTCTTCTTCTATTTCTTGACGAACTTCTAGTAAATTACTACCTGAATAAAAGCGATAAGTGTTATTGCCTGTATTAAAATAAATAACTTGTTCTTGTTGAGCCAATTTCTCTAATATGTTTTTAGTTTCTTTTTCAGATAAACCTGTTAATTCACTAAGAATAACATCATGTTTTTCCGATTCAGTTTTATGTAGTTTATTCTGGCTAGCATAATAGAGAAAAAGTCCTTTTAAAACTGAAATTTCGCCTTCGGTGGCTGATGCTGATATAGTATCATAAGCCTTTTTATATTCTAAATAATGACGAGAAAATTCTAGTTGGGAGAAGTTACTCTCAAAAGCATCTACTAAAGAAATAGCTGGAAGATAATTTAATCTACTATTTTTTTCGACAAGTTGACTACTGATAAACTTTTTGACATCTTCTTTAATATATTGAATTGCCGTGCGTCCTTGAGTAAAATCTAAGTTACAAAGAAGATAACTGTTAAGAGGATGAAGAGGAAAACAACCTAAAGTAATATTATTATTAAATTCTGCTAAATTCCAACCTCTTTCTTGATAAATCTTAATTCTTTTTTCATGTGCTATACGACTATCTCCTAAAAGAGCATTATCCCATATCATTCTAAATTTCTTCCATGACTCAGGATTAAATTGTTGGTCTAGTAATCCTTGAATTACTAATTCTAAACTAGAAACAGGCTCATAAATGCTTTCAGTAATTTCTAAACGAGTAGCAAGTTTTTTATAATCTTCAATAGATTGACTAGGTACAGATTTTAAAGGTTTAATTTGAGTAAAACAAACTAAAGCTATTTTACCTTTATTATTCTCACAAGCATCGGTTATACTTTGTAAAGTAAGCCCTCCTGAATTGAATGGATCTGTTGCCCATGCTTGAAGATAAGCATTAAGTTCATCAAATAAAATCAAAATTCCTGAATATTTTTTATCTTCTCCTGAGCATAAATTATTAATTAACTCTTCTATAATTTTCTCAATACTTAAATCTGTTTCAAAATCAATAGTAAAGCCCTTATTTAATTCGCCACTAATTTCTTTGACAATAGAAATGACTTTATATTGATCCTTTTCTAAAGAGTCAATAATACTATTCACATCTTTTTGATGATTATTTTCTTCTAAAAAATCATTAGCACTTTTGATTTGTTCTTCTGTTAAAGTGTTTAAATAATCAAGAGGTTTTTGACAAAATTGTTGTGCTAAGGAATCAGTAATTCCTTCTACTTCTAATATTTGACGCAGAGAACGCAAGAATATTTTTCTTAAATCTGTTTCTGATGAACCTCCATTAATACAAATTACTAAATGTTTCTGATTACGCCTTTTATAAGCTGTTAAATCTTCTAATATTCCTTGATTATTTCCTGATGCAATTTTTACTTGATTCAATATTCCTTTAACTTCTTCACTACCCAATCCTTGTTTGAAATAGTTGGCTGCAACTAAAGCAAAATGAGATTTGCCTTTACCATAATCTTGTACGAATAAATGAATGTTAGATTGATTTTGACTATGATAACTATTCCGAATAGTATCCAGTACACCTAATGTTGACGATTTAGGTTGCAAATTTTTATAATTAAAGATAAATCCTTGACATAAACGCAAGTTTTTATCATTATCATCCATCATGCCAAAATTAACTGCATTCGCTACCATTCCTGATTCATTAATTCTAACAATTTCATTGAGTTTCATGTTTTTGATTTCCCGTTTATGTGTGATTAATACTATTTGTGTATTGTGTTAAAGTTGCAAAATTCTAATTTCATTAGATATTTTGTGATTCTGATTTAATATGAATTAAGCTCCTGTGATTCCAATTCTGAGGCATTAATTTAGTAGGTAGAATAATCCATAAAATTCTTTCTAAGTGTCTCATATTTGCTAATTTTTGCCAAAACAAACTAATAGGAGATTTGGGTTTACTATAAAGATAACTTACTAAAATGTCGATATCTTGTAATAGGATAATTGGTTTATCAGCATTTTCACAAGTTTGTCTAATAGCATCCAATTCTTCACCTAATTTTTCTTGAAGACTTAAAAACTTGTGTTTGAGATTAATCCGACTTAATAAGTTATCTCGATAACTTACCAGTTGAGCATTATTGTTAAATATCAACTGCTTAATTTCTGAGTCATTAGGATTATCCCACAATAATAAATGAGGGCGATCTGTTGGTTTAGCATCTTTTAAAGAAATATCATTAATTGTTAACATAAGACTTCTCCAATAAAGTTAAAGGTTTATCCCAGCGACGAATAATTTGATGCGGTGAAACAGTGCGTCTTTGTTCAATAATTCCTAAAGATTCCATACGATTAAGATGTTGTTGTAATGAATCAGAATTAATCCCCAAAACTGGTACAAGTCCCATTTTTTGATGAATAATATCATCAGTTAAAACAGAAGTTTCCTTACCAAAATCTCGCTCCCAAAGTTTAGCTAAAAAATAGCCAATTAAATAAGAGTTAGGTAGATTTTTTTGTCCTATTTGATATTTGTCTGCTTTAGTTTTTTGGATAAATTGACAATTAGCTAAAGCGGATTTTTCAGTATACGCCCGGAGAAGAATGCGAAAATCTTTATTTATCCTTTTACTACTATCTTCATTGAAAATGCAAGCACTTTTTTCTTCCAATTCGTTTGTACTAAATGCCGAGTTTTCCGGTATAAAAGTATAAACAAAGTAAGTCCATCCTCCCCATTCAGCAGGATTATCAGGAGGGTCACTCAATCCTTGCTTACCAAAACTTAAATAAAAGTGCATCAACCATTCAGTAATAATTGATTCTAGATGACGATCGCATTTCCAGACTATTTCCCCTTCTGGTGTGAAATTTTTATTTTTAACTAATCCTCCACGACTAACCCAAGTAATCATTGGACGCACTTTTTTATTACCTAAGCCAGTTCGTTGCATTAGATTTTCTAGAGAATCATCTAACCCTTTTTCTTCGGATGTAACTCTCAGAATTTTGATAATATCCTCTTTTTTTAGAGCAAAAGTTGAGTGAAAGCTAAGTTGTAATCTAGGCATAAATTTGTTTATGATGTTGTACAAATGATAAACTAAACACAGTAACTCATCTTCTTCTTTATCTAAAATACCTTCTAATGCTTCAGCGAGAAGACGATTGGGAGCATTTTTTTTCTAAGGAATAATCGCCATTACAATTTAGCTTGTATCAATATTCTCAATATTATTACCCAAACCTTTCAAGATCATTAATACATTATAAAGCTCATTTTGTAAAGGTAACAGAGAAAAAATACGAGAAATATCATATTGGGGTGTTCCCTGACGATTGAGCTTGAGAAAAAAGAAATTTCCTCCATTGGTTGTCATCCCAAATACAGGTTTTTTGGCAATTGGATTAGCCATCATATACGCTAAAGTTTGGGGAATTGCCATGTCGAGGTTAATTTCCGTTCCCTTCGATTCTAAAATTGCTATCCATAATCCCTTCGATACTACTAAAAAATCAATTCTTCCCCGTAGAATTTCATTCGATATTTCACCAGTTGCAACTGAGATGCTGATCTCAACTGGAATTTCTCCTTGTACTCGAAAAGGAGGGTCATAAAAACCTGCTAACTCCAATAACGGCGATAAAACAAGTAAATTTACTAATCCTTCAGCAAGATTACCATTTGCGCGATGATAGCGATATCTGGCTTTAATTCGATCTAATACTGCCTTTTCTGTATCTGTCAACTCGGGTAGATTGTTGCGCCATTCTGTAAAAAAGTCAGCGTCAGCAGTTCGCACCAAATTAAACTGCTGTTCGGCTTCATTGATGGTTGTAACTCTTTTTGTAACTGCTGTTTGAATCATTTTAGTTTAATAATATTTTTCAATCATTACAAATGGCAAACTAAACAAGGTGAATCTTCTGTTTCTTCCTCTAGAACTTGCTCTAAAGTATTTGAGAAAGAAAAACTATTATCATCAAAAACAGTGTCTAAAACCTGACTTAACGGTTGATTGGCAACTTCTTTTTGTTCCTTTATCTTAGCTCTCGCGATCGCCTTTTCGTGTCGAGCGATAATCTCCTCTTTTCGCGCCAATAGCTCCCATAATGTCTCTCCTTCAGTCCAAGTATAAGTTCTACCATCTTTATGATTCTGCTCGTATTCAACTGCTTTGGCAAAGAGATCGGGATGTTCTTGTGCCAGCATCACCCATTCATACTTACGCTGGAAAAAACAAAAGAAACAACCAGAGCGACTGCGCCAGCGATAATAGTCGGGTAAGCCTATCCCGCTATCCTCAAGTAATTGGACAATATCGGCTTTGACTAATCCTTGCTCTTTAAAAGGAAATACAGGTTTGATATTTGGTTTCGTGGAAATATAACCAGAGCGATTTTCATCAGCGCGAATGCCAATATAACTGATCGCTTCGTCATCTCCGATAAACTTTTCGAGAGGTTTAATTTTCATCATAATCGTACACCATCGCATTTGTGGCGATGGTAATAGTCCATCATGAACTTCGAGCCAATGATCGAACCCTCGCTTGGCACTTAAACAGATTATTTACTGTAAATCCAATCCTCACTAAATCCCTGATTCTTTGCTAGAGAAATTAAAGGATTGATGGTTGATTCATAGGCATTAGTAAGGATTTCTAAATCCAACAAATGATCGGATTGATTTACTTTTAATTCAGAGATAAAAGATTCAATTTCTTTTTCCCATTTGTTCTTTTTCATATTTTCATGAGAAATAGTTAATCCTATATGTTGCAACTTGACAAAATCATTAAAATATTGCATAGATGCTAAGTTATTAGATTTAGAAGAATTAACAGATTGTGTTGTAGGAATTAAATTCCAGAGTTGATCGTGGGCTACAAATGACCACGGTATATAATGATCTAATGAAATTTTATCTTTATCTTTATCTAATTTGATTTTGGAGTAAATACATTCAATTTCTTGATGATCTAAAATTGCTTGCCAGTATTTTTTTTGTTTTGTTAAAGAATCTCGTTTTTGTGGCACAAATAATTTATTAACTAGATTAGGAGTATTTGGGTTTCTTTGCTGCATATAATTCAACCATTCCCAAGATACCCAACCTCGAACTATTGTATAATTTTTTTCTAAATATTCTATCCAATCTGGATGTAAAATGATTGAATCACAATCTCTTTCTTCCTTGCCATTAAAGCAGTATAATGGCTTTATTTGATTAAACTGATCTGTTGCTAAATTGATCAGAGTCGGGTTAACATCGTAGTCTTTAAAACCTCTAGTTTCTTGAGTGAAAAAAGGGCGAATTAAGCGATAGGGAACATGACGACTAATGAAATTTACAATATTGTCAATATTTTGATGATTATTAATTATTTTTATTAAAATCTTTTTATTTGGATCTTTAAATTTCAAAATAGGTTCAGTAATTTCTAAATTGAGAGAATTTAATTTATTAGCAATCTGATCTTGTGTTCCAAAAGAGAGTTTAAAATAATTGTTAGGATACCAAGCATTTGCTAACATCTCAACAATAATATCTCTAAAAGTAATTGCTTTTAAATCATCAAATTTACTTCGTTTTATGATATCTAGCAACGATAAAAAATAAAGATATTTATAAGAATTAGTAGTTGAATTGAACAGCCCTGATAATGCGGAAATATTTAAAGTCCTGGAGTTTGGCAAACTATACATAATATTTATATTTAAGTCTAAAAATAAAATAATTTAATTGTACACTAAAGCATTACGAATTGTTTTTGTAATCTTGGTTTCTGGCGAACGAAAAATGGATTCTAACTCTTTGAAAACCCGCGATCGCAACCCGACAATCTCAAAATATTTCACTGAAAAGCGATCCGGATTCTTCAGCAAAAGCTCGAAATGTTCTACCCCCAACACAGGAATAAATGTGCCATCTCGATACACTCCTACATCATCAACATGATAGGACAAAACCGCCGCAAGCAATATGGGAATTACCCCTTGCTTAATGCCAAAAGGAGGCTGTAACAAACGTTTTTCGAGGACACCGAGGTATTTTTGAGAGTCCTTGGCTTGCAAACAAAATTCTTCGATTGCTTGCCAAACTGTAGTGACTCCCGAATCCGTGAAAGGAGGATAAAACCCCCATTCTCCTTCCTCTTGACGATGAATGCCAGTGGTCCCCAATACGGAATGATAGATAGCAACCTCGGGCCCGTAACCCGTTAAACCCAGACACTCTTGCGACCATTGCTCGATCGCAGCCGAAATTAATTCCCGTCGTGCTTTTGACCCTTGGGAAGTGAGTTCCCGACGATTAATTAACTCATTATCAAGAATCATCCCTTTGTGATAGATGCGATCGCACAATGCAGACAATTGAGCCTGAAACTCTCTTGTGCGATGAATTGTAACTTCTTCCCCCGCAATCCAACAGCGATTCTCATCTTTTGACCATCCGAGGGATCGGGCAAAAGTTTCATCCAACAATCGTTTTGCATCTATCAAACGCTGCTTGACTTCTCGCCTTGCGACACCATCATTTTGTAACTCGGGGAACTTGCGGATTTTTTCGAGGGCTTGAAATTCTCGCCCCCGCACTCGCAATTCGTCTAATTGGTCAATACTCACTAAAATCAATGGTTTACCGTCTACCGTTTGAGAAGGAATGCGATCGGGCAAAGTAACATCTAGACAATAGACAATTAAGCCGTCGTTGTTGGGTTCTCTACAAGTTAAGGTTTCGAGATTCGTCAAGCTATTTACATATTGCCGCTCGAAATAGCGCAATGTTCCTGTTATATTGTAGTGACGTTGAGCAACCAACGGTTTAAGAGGATGCACTTTTGTTAGTAATTCTACTAAAGACGATCTCTCCTTCTTAATCCATTCATAAATTGCAGTTTCAACATTAAAATCCGAACCTTCCCAAATTCGGAGTTCGTCTAATTGACGACGATAAGTAATTAATCCTTTCTTTTTTAATGTTTCGATCGCCTTTTGCCAGTATTCCTGCTCTTCTGCGTTGGGAGTGTCGCACAGTGCTAGGGAGACTAAATGAGGAGTTGCACGGAATGCTCCTGTTGATGTCACCAAATTGAAAACACCAATGGTTTTTAGAATCATCAGTGACTCGGATTCGCGATCGCGAGCATCTTGAATGAGTCCTTGAATTTCAACCCATCTTTGCAAATTGAACCGCGAAGTTAATCCCGTAACAGTTTCGACAAAGTAATCATAAATTTGATGTAGTTTCAGTGTTGGCAGTTCATCATTTTCAATGTTTATAGTATTGAGAAATTCATTAAATCCGTAAGGTTCGCTACTGGTTAAAAATGTAAATAACGAGCGATCGTTTTGAGCGTAGCGGGTACAGAGTAAAGGCAATACTAAAGCTGCCAGAGGATGAAAAGGATAAGTTTCTTCAATAAGTAACTCTTGAATTTCTTGTTCTGCCAAAATATCCTCAAGAATTGAATACCATTCGCGAGCAAAATTGCGGACAGCACATAAAATTGGACTGGCTGCACTACGATCGATCGCTTGACCGATTAAGCGTGTCATTTGACTAGGAGAATCCGTAAAGGGAATATCTTCAAATCTTCCTTGAATTTTCGTCCATTCACTTTGTTCGCTGGCAGTAAGGCGATCGCTATAACCTCCAAAAGATTGATGTAATAAACCCAGAAAGTAAACTTGTTCTTTTTCTTTAAACTTAAGTTCGGCAATTTGTTGCAGTAAATATAAATCACCAATCCCTTTGTTATAAGCAGCAAACTCTAAATTCTTACCCAGTTCGTCAATGATTAACAAAATATGAGTTTTTGCTTCCTTCGTAACCTCTTGTAATGCCTTGAGAATTTCGCGATCGCTAACCTGACAATTGCCCTCATCTGCCTCAAATCGCCACTGATTGAGTTTCAGTAATAATTCAGGTTTGTGCTTACCTTGCCAGAAACGCTCTGCTCCTTCCGCTAAAGCGCGGGCAATAGTCCAACTTAAAGGTTCATTTGTCCCCGTTGCTACAGCAATAAATAAACCGCGATCGGGGAGATTGGCGATCGCCTCAACTTCTTCGCTTTTATCTCCAAAAGAATTGCGAGCAATCTTCAATGCCTCTGATTGAATCTCACTTTTTGACGATCTACACAAACAAGTCAGATAGTGAGCAAACGCTGATTTTCCCGCACCATAAGACCCAGTAAGCGTCCAAGCTCGATGAGTATTGTCTCGGGTCAAGGCGAAGAGGATGCGCTGTAACGTTGTTCCAGAGCGTTCGGTCAAAATGTAGCCTTGGGCTGCATCGAGCTTGTCTAAATCCCGTTCGAGATTGACCGAGCGGTAATAACGACGGTACAGCTTGAAGTAATTTGCTAAATTTTTATTGCTCATTTTTGTTCCTCCTTTAACGGGTCTTATAGTATTCATCAAGAATTTGGTCTGCTAATTCTTCCGGCTCATCCTCAAAGAAAAACTGTAATTTTCCCGCTACATCTGAAATTCCAATTTGTTTGAATTGACGGGAGACTTTTTCGATCGCGTTGCAGATCGCACTTTCAGTCAGTTTCAATACCAACCCTGGACTCAGCGAGTCGTAGAGTAAATTTGCCACAGAAATCGTCCGAGCGGATTGACTCACTCGATTGGCATGGCACAAACAAGTATAAACAATCAATGACTCTGGTAAATTAGGCTTATAACCAATCCGAAAAGTATAGTGCCTTGAATCCCCAGCACGATGAATTAAACCCAATTCAGTAAAGGGACAATCAAGAGAGTCTTCGCTTACCCAGGATTTAGAAGGTTGTTCTACATACATTCTCAGAAGACAACTCACATCTTTTTGTAGAGAGGAATCAGCAATGTTAGAAGCAATGCGATCGCGATATTCACAAAGTTGATAAAACAAATCCTCTTGAGTAAATTCTGCCAAGCGAAACTGATTAAAGGTAAATGCCCACGCTGTTCCCAAACAAGGCGGTTCGAGGAACTTCCAGTGCAACAACCAGAGAGAAGCAGGATCTTCGAGATAGGAATCCCAACCTTTTTCGCCTAAAAGTTTCTTGCTAAACTCCGTCGGGCGATCGTCTTCAAGAATCTTAAAGGCACTACACCAATAACGGATCGACCTTACCATATTCTTGCCAACCCCCAACCGGACAGGGGCATCCTCAGCCAGAAAAACTCGCTCATCTCTCATCGCGCGATCGAATCCCTTTTTTAACCAGCCAAAGCGAGGATGGAAGGTATCATGGCGAGCAAAGGCGATAACTTCAGGAATATGAGCTACTCCTCCAAAATCTAAATCCATTTGTTTGTGTCTAACCATCAACCCAAAAGACAGGAATTTTCAACCTTGCCTCGCAATTAGGACACTCTGACAATAGCGTTAACCCATGCTTTGGGCAAAACTGCGTTCCAATAATCCCTCTTTGGGGCGATCGCCTTTGCTGAAATACAATTGTTTTAAGATTGCTTTAAAATAGAGTTCGAGTTAGCTGCATAAATCTATGACTACTGCGATCGCACGAACGGGAATTAGTTTTGACGAATTCATCGACTGCTATGGGGATGAGACAAATTATGAGTTAATCGATGGAGAGTTAATTGATATGGAACCCACAGGTCCTCACGAAGAAGTTGGCGCTTTTGTTAGTCGCAAACTCAATGTTCAAATCGATCTTCTCGACCTCCCTTATTTTATTACCCATCGCTGTTTAATTAAACCTTTAGCTATAGCAACAGCCTTTAGACCCGATGTTATTCTATTGGACAAAGGCACACTATCTCGAGAACCACTTTGGACGCGAGAACCGATTATTACAATGGGGACAACAGTAAAGCTGGTTGTAGAAGTCGTTAGCACTAATTGGCAGAATGATTATGCTCGTAAATATGAAGATTATGAAGCCTTAGAAATTCCCGAATATTGGCTGGTTGATTATTTAGGACTTGGGGGGAAATACTATATTGGTAGCCCCAAACAGCCCACTATTACTCTTTGTCGATTAGTTGATGGAGAATATCAAAAAACTATCTTACGGCGCGGCGATCGCATTCAAACTTCCCTATTTCCCGATCTCGATCTTTCCTGCGATCGGCTATTTGCTCTTGCAGGATAGAATAAACCGTAGGTTGAATTGAGGAATCAACCCAACTCAACCTACAGATATTTACACCGGAATTATGTTCCCATTGTCCAAGAATTCATATACTCAACTTGTTCGGGAGTTAAAGTATCGATCGCAATACCCATTGCTTGTAATTTCAAACTAGCAATTTCCTTGTCAATCTCTTCAGGAATGGAATGCAATCCAGGTTTTAACTTACCCTTATTTTTCACCAAGTATTCGCAAGCGAGGGCTTGGTTAGCAAAACTCATATCCATAACCGCGCTGGGATGTCCTTCCGCCGCCGCTAAGTTGATCAAGCGACCCTCACCTAAGACAACAACAGATTTACCACTGGGCATTTTGTACTCTTGAGTAAAGGGGCGAACATCCTTCACTTCCGTCGCTTTTGCACCCAAAGATTTCAAATCAATTTCGATATCGAAATGACCGGAATTACAAACGATCGCACCGTCTTTCATGACATCAAAATGTTCGGGACGAATGACGTGCTTATTCCCCGTGACAGTAATGAATAGATCCGCTTGGGGTGCAGCTTGGGCCATTGGCATCACCCGGAAACCATCCATAACCGCTTCGATCGCCCGAGTCGGGTCCACTTCCGTAACGATAACATTTGCCCCCATACCCTTCGCCCGCATCGCCGCACCTTTTCCACACCAACCATAACCGACAACAACAATGTTTTTGCCAGCGAGGAGAACATTAGTGGCGCGAATAATGCCATCGAGGGTAGATTGTCCGGTACCATAGCGATTATCAAAGAAATGCTTAGTATCCGCATCATTCACATTCATCGCGGGGAAGGAAAGTACCCCATCTTTGAACATGGCTAAAAGACGAACGATCCCCGTAGTGGTTTCTTCCGTGGTTCCGATCAGGTCTTTGAGTTGGTCTTGACGTTCTTTAACAATCGTTGCCGTAACATCGCTACCATCATCGATAATAATGTTAGGGCGATGATCGAGAGCGATCTGGACGTGGCGGCCATAAGTTTCGTTATCTTCACCCTTAATGGCAAAAACAGGGATATCGTAGTCAGCAACTAGGCAAGCCGCTACATCGTCTTGGGTCGAGAGAGGGTTACTGGCAATCAATAGGGCATCCGCACCGCCATTTTTGAGGGCGATCGCCAGATGGGCGGTTTCTGTGGTGATGTGGGAACAAGCGACTAAACGAATTCCCGCGAAAGGCTTCTCTTTAGCAAACCGTTCCTGAATTTGACGCAGAACAGGCATCTCCCGTCCTGCCCATTCAATGCGCTGTTTGCCTTTGGCGGCAAGAGCTATATCTTTGATTTCGTACTTGGGCTTTGTCAGTGTTGCTGTCATTATGCTTTGATTACCAATGTCCATCTAGCCGATCTTAACCGATTGTTTTAAAATTTCCTCTTGACATTTTTGTAATCTCAATTTGGAGTGATGCGATCGCCTTCCGGATTAACTTGAATTTGTTAGGGGTTAGGGATATGATCTGCCTAAATCAAGATCTGAATTTTGAGCCTTCTTGAACTCAATATAAATTATCAATTCTCATCGTCTTGACAGCAAGCAAGCTATCCTAAGAAAGTGAAGCTCTAAGAGTCCTAAGTGCCGTCAGGAACCTCAGCCCTTAGGCGTGAGGCTTGAAAGAGAAATCTAACAAGCCATTCTGACCAGACTAAGTACCCCGCGTACTACGTTATTTGGGTCACGACACCTGGGAATGCGA